>CAIRWM010000068.1 GCA_903882285.1 uncultured cyanobacterium | reverse complement strand
CTGCCGCAGCACGGCGACGCTGCCCAGCACACCGCCGAGGGCCCCGGTGAGCAGCCCGGCCAGCAGGGCGCGCTGCATGAAGGGCAGCTGCAGCAGGTCGCCCAGGGAGGCCAGCTCGGGCATCAGAGCTGAGGGTGGTGGTGGTGGTAGGGCACCCAGCCCCGGCCGTAGAGACGCTCCAGCTGGGCGGGGCTGAGAGCCAGCTCGGGGGTGCCGCAGCAGCGCAGGCTGCGGTTGAGGCAGAGCACCGCATCACAGGTGCGGCGCACCATCTCGAGGTCGTGGGAAACCTGCAGGATCGTCCAGCCCTCACTGCGGCGCAGGTCGAAGAGGAGGCCATGAAACTGCTCGGCCGCCTGGGCATCAAGGCCGGCCTGGGCCTCATCAAGCACCAGCAGGCGGCGGGGTCGCACCACGCAAAAGGCGAGCAGGACCCGCTTCAGCTGCCCGGCCGAGAGGTCGCTGATCAGCCGGTCGGCCAGATCGGCACAGCCGCTCTTGGCCAGGGCGGCGCGCACGGCGGAGCGACGGCGCGAACCGCCCTGCCAGGGCAAAGAAAGGCCCGGAGCGTCCCAGCCGAGACCGACAAACTCGGCCACGGTGAGGGGGAAACGGCCCCGCAGGGCCAGGGTCTGGGGCAGGTAGGCGACGGCGTCGCGAACCGCGGTGGGCAGCTGGCCGCGGGAGCCCAAGGGGTGGCCGAGCAGGCGCACGGCACCGGAACGGCGCGGCACGATGCCAAGGATCGCCTGTACCAGCGTACTTTTGCCAGCGCCATTGGGGCCCACCAGCGCGGTATCGGACTCCGGCGTGAGGCTGAAGCTCACGTCGTCGACGACCGTGGCGCCCTCGCGGACCACCTGTAAATGGCTGACTTCGAGAATCATTTCCGCCATCCCCTCACCCTACCCAGGCCGCGATCCCTGTCAGCCACCGAAGGCCCTGACCAAACTGCGTCCGTTGCGGCGCATCGTTGTGCCATACAGCGATGGGGTCAGGGGGGTGCCGGCCGGGACCGTCTCGAGAGGGTCGAAGATCACCACCGGCAGGTTCAGATCCCGAGCGAGGGCAGTGAATGCCCGACTGCCCGCCTGGGGCTCGCTCACCAGGGCACGCAGGCCACTGGCCCTGACCTGCCGCTGCAGCCGTTGCAGGTCGGCAGCCGAAGGGCTCTGGTCCGGAACCGCCACCAGGGCGTCGGCCTGAAGGTGGTAGCGCTCGGCGAAATAGGGGGCCAGATCGTGGAAGGCCAGGAAGCGCCGGCCGGCGTAGGGGGCCAACAGCCCCGACAGGTCCGCATCGAGGCGTCGCAGCTCGGCGAGGAAGGCGGCGGCGTTGGCGAGGTAGCTGGCGCGGCAGGCAGGATCGGCGGCGATCAGGCCGTCGCGGATCGTCTCAACTTGGCGGGCCGCCCGCTGCGGATCGAGCCACACGTGGGGATTGACAGCCCCTGACTGGTGGACATGGCCGGGATGGGCACCGGAATCGGTTCCGGGATGGGTGCCGGAACCAACTGCGGTCGGACCCAGGGAGCGGCTGGCATCAAGCAGGCGCAGGGCGGGGTTGCCGGAACCGGCGACGAGGCGATCGAGATGACGCTCCAGGCCCAGGCCGTTGACCACCAGCACGCGGGCCTGGCGCAGACGGGCCAGCTGGGCGGGGGTGGCCTGAAGGTCGTGGGCGCCGGCGGCCCCCTCCACCAGGGGACGGACCTCGGCACAGGGTCCTGCCACGGCCCTGGTGAACAGGGTGATCGGCAGCACCGTGGTGAGGACGAGCGGACGGCGGACGGCGCTCGGCGTGGCACCGTTCCGGACGGCACCGGCCTCTCCGCCTCGCTGCAGTGAGGCAACACAGCCGGCCAGCAGGGGGGGCAGCACCAACAGGGCCAGCAGCGAGCCCAGCCGATGTCGGCGCAATCGGAAGAAGCCCATGGCGGCGGGGTCGGCTTTGGCCAACCGAAGAGGCTCACCCAAGCGACGCATCAACACGCACTCCGGAACTGGCCCAGGAATGGTTCTCATTTTATGCCTTAGTGCTCTGGGGCCGGGTGCGGATCGCAGCGGCGGCGATGGACAGCTGGGCTTCCTGTTCCGCAACGCCAGCCGTCCGGGAGCCTTCCAGCAGCGCCGCCTGGACGTGCTGCAGCCCCAGAACGACCTGGCCTCAGCGCTGGTGCGCCAGGACCTGACCGAGCTGAGCAGCCTGAACGCCGTGGCGCTCCTGGTGATCCAGATGGTGAGCCAGGGCGATCCGGAGACGGGCGACCATCTGCGGCGGGTGTCGCAGGACGGACGCCTGATCGGTGAAGGGCTGGCGCAGGACCTCCAGCGCAGCGGCACCTTCGTGGGGCACTTGACCCTGTTTGCAGCCCTCCACGATGTGGGCAAGGTGGCGGTGCCCGACCACATCGTGGAGGGCTGGCGGTCTCGACGACGCCGAACGCCTCGCCATTAGCCAGCACGTCGTCAACGGACAGGTGCTGATCGAGGGAAACATCCACGGGCTGCGCCTGGAGCGCCACCCCCACAACGCGATGCTGCGCCAGATGGTGCGCAGTCACCACGAAAGCCTCGACGGCAGTGGCTACCTCGATGGCCTGAGGGGTGAGGCGATCCACCCGAAGGCCCGCATCGTGGCCGTCGCCGACATCTACGACGCCCTGATCGGTTCCCGCTGCGTCGCCGTGCTGCTGGCGGCGCAGAGGGAGCGCCTGACCATCGCCAGCGCTCAGACGGCACCATGATTGACGATTCGCCACGTCAGGATGTCCCCAGAGCCAGGCCAGCCATGACACGCATCGCGGTGACCGGCGCCTCCGGTAAGACCGGCTGGCGCCTGGTTCAGGAAGCCCGGCGCAGCGGCCGGGAGGTGACGGCGATCCTGCGCCCAGGATCGGCGCAGCCTGAGGGACTGGAGGAGGCGCGCATCGTGAGGCTGGAGCTGGCAGACCGCGACGCCCTCAGCGAGGCCCTGCGGGATTGCGAGGCCCTGGTGATCGCCACCGGAGCCCGTCCCTCGATCGATCTACTGGGTCCCCTCAAGGTCGACGCCCTGGCGATCCGCGCTCAGATCGCGGCCTGTCGCCGCACCGATGTCCGCAGGGTGGTGCTGGTGAGTTCCCTCTGCAGCGGCCGCTGGCTGCACCCGCTCAACCTCTTCGGGCTGATCCTGGTGTGGAAGGGTCTAGGGGAGCACTGGCTGGCGGAGAGCGGCCTCGACTGGACCGTGGTGCGCCCGGGCGGGCTGCGGGAGACGGAGGAGGACCTCGAGCGGGAGGGGGTGGTGTTCAGCGCTGCGGGCGAGCAGGAGAGCAACAACATTCCGCGCCGACTCGTGGCCCGGGTCTGCCTGGATGCCCTGGACACCCCGGCCTCGATCGGCCGCATCGTCGAGATCACCAGCCGCCCAGGCCATCCGGCCCAGAGCCTGGCGGACTGGATCGCGGCTTGAGCCTTGAGCCTGACCCCGATGCGCCGACCCACCCTCCTGCTCTCCCTTCTGCTGCTACTGGTACCCCTGGCTGGCCTGACGGCCATGGGCTGGTGGGGGTCCGGCAGCCCATGGGCCGAACGCCCCGGTTATCCCCGTGCCTCTGCCAGTGGCGGCTCTCTCCCCGCAAGTGGCGAGCCTGTCAGCACTGCCGCGGCCGCGGCTGAGGGCGTGGTGGATCCCAACCTGCCCATCACCATCGGCGAGACACGCCGGATCGCGGCCCGGGCCATCGATGACACGGCCAGCGCGCCGACCCATCAGGCCCTGATCAACCTGGCGCGGCGCTTCCTGGGCCAGCCCTACAACGCCTTTTCTCTCGACCGGTTGCGCTCGGAACGGCTGCTGCTGGATCTCACTCGCTTCGACTGCTTTCTGTTCGTGGAGCAGTTGCTTGCGCTGGTCAACAGCCGCCAAGTGGACACCCAGACCGCAGGGGTGGATCGCTTCAGCGACCACGTGCGCCAGCTGCGCTACGACGGTGGCGAGGTGGCCTACTGTCGGCGCCACCACTACTTCACGCGCTGGGCGGACGCGGCCGAGAAGCAGGGCTATCTGGTGAATCTCAACCCGTTCCTGCCGGGATCGCGCAGCCGCAACCGGCCGCTGACCTTTCTCTCGCAGCATGTGGAGGCCTACGAGCCGATGAAGCTCGCCGCCAACCGCGCCTGCATCACGGCCCTGGAAAAGGACCTCACGGTGACGCAGGGCTACGTACCGCTCACCGCCCTGACCAGGCTGCTGCCCTCCCTGCGCAGCGGCGACATCTTCGCCCTGGTCACGGCCGTCCCCGGCCTCGACGTCACCCACGTGGGGCTGGTGGAGGTGGAGGGGGGCCAGGTGGGAGCGATCCATGCCGCCCCCGGTGAGGGGGTGATGCGCAGTGACGACCTGACGCGCTACGCCTGGGGGGTGGCCGACGTGATCGGCGTGGCCTTCTACCGCCCGATCCCCAACCCCGAAGGCAAGCCTGGGGGATGAGCCCGGGCTTGCGGCCTCAGCTCCGGTAGCGGCTACGGCTCCAATGGCGGCTGCAGCGCCGTCAGCAGGTTGTCCAGCCAGCGGCACCAGACCGGCCGGCAGACCTCCAGCCAACGCCGGGCCTCACCGCGCAGGTGATCCGGCCCACCAGGCCCCGGGGCCCGACAGACGAAGTCCCGGTCCTGACGGATCCAGCGCTCAAGGGAGTCGGCCGTAACCTCCAGGTGGAACTGCAGACCGAAGGCCTGCCGGCCGAGGCGGAACATCTGCTCGGGGCAGACCAGACTGGCGGCGAGGGGCACCGCCTGGGGCGGCAGAGGATCGCCCCGGTCCAGCCGGAGCCAGCGCACGATCCAGCCACGGGCGGCGGCGGCCTCGGCCAGCAGCCCCGGGCACTGTGGCGACCGAGACAGATAAGCGGGAGCTACTTGCGGGTTGCGTTGCGCCGCTGCCGCCGAAAGTCCCAGGGACGCTGGAGGCCGCCCTGCTGCTGCCAGACGCCGAAGCGATGGCGCGAGGCCCGGAATTCGGCAGCGAGGTATTCGGCGGCATCGCACTGGTTGACGAAGCGGGAATAGACGAAGGCCTGGCCGTCCTCCACCTGGGCGAGATTGAGGTTGGTGTCGCTGAACACCTCGGCCACCAGCCGGCCGTAGTGATCCCGATCAACCACGCGCAGCCGCACACTGCGGCCCTGCGGCAGCCGCAGGCTCAGGGAGTTCCGGCTGCGGCGACCCTCCGAACCCTGATCCAGCTCGGGCGCGTCGATACAGGCCAGGCGCACCGTGAGAAGGAGCCCGTCCTGACGAACGCGGATGGTGTCGCCATCACCCACCGACACCACGGTGGCGGTGGGTCCGGGGCCATCCCCCGCCGGGGCCGACCCTGGCCACCAGAGCAGCAGAGCAGTGAGCGCCGCAGCGAGCAGCGCGATCGAGCGGGGCAGGGGCATTCAAGTCCATTGTCGCGGATGCACCTCCTCGCCATCATGAGCTCAGGAGTCTGGGGTCAATGTCCTCTTCCCTGCCACCACCGCCACCTCCCCTGCCGCCACCCCCCCTACCGCCGCCTCCCCTACCGCCACCTCCGCTGCCGCCACCCACTCCACCCTCTGGGTCCGCCCCACGCTCCGAGGGAAAGGGGGGCCACCGCCTTCCCAGCGAGGATGACATCCAGAGGATTCTGTCCAGTACCCCCAAGGGACTGGAGCATCCCTCGCCGTTCCGCAGCTTCAGCATCTCGGCGATGATCGGTTACATCGCCGGCAGCGCCATGGTGCTGACCGGCCTGATGGCCCAGCCCGATGCGGCGGAGCGGCGCCCCAGCAACGACGGAGGAGCGGCTGCGGTGGGGCTGGCCGAGGTGAGTGACCAGCGCACCGCCAGGGCCGTGAACCTGGCCGGCGGAATCGGCCTGATCCTGCTGGCCTCGATCTGCCGGCACACCAAGCGCCTGAGCAGCCGGCCCGAAGCCTGAGCCCGCCCAGCGACTGAGCCCTCCTGTCAGCGATCGAGCTCAAGCCAGCGGCGACCATCGCGCGCGGCCTTCTCCTGGCCCTGCTTGTGGCCGAGAGCAAACGCCGCCGCTGCCCCCAGCACCACGAGGGGAGGCACCTGCTGCTCAGGGACGAGGTCGTCGTGGCCGGAGCCGCCCGGTTCGAAACCCACAAGTGTGGCCAGGGCGAAGGCCAGCGCTGCAAGGGACGTGAGGCCGAACACCGCCGGCAGGGCCGTGCGGCGGCTGATCCCGTGCCAGAGCAGCACCGGGGGCAGGCAGGAACCCAGCGCCCAAAGCCAGCGGCTGCGCTGGTCGTCGGCAAGGCGGCGGCGGCAGGCGGTGCTGATCGGATCGGAAGGAACCACCGGCCTCACTCTCGCCGCGGCGCACCGCGCCGCTGGGCCAGCACCTCCTGCACCCGCCGCCAGGCGACGCCGTGATGGGCCAGAGCCACCTGGAGGTGAAAGACGAGATCAGCCGCCTCGCCGGCGATCTCATCGGCCTGGTCGTCTTTGCAGGCCATCACGAACTCCGCCGCCTCTTCACCGATCTTCTTGAGAATGCAATTGTCACCTCCCTCAAGCAGCCGGTTGGTGTAGCTGCCGGGGTCGGGCCGCTCCCGCCGGCCCTCAATCACCCGAGAGAGCTCCGTGCAGACATCAGCAGGCGGGGGTGCCGCCGCCGCCCCGCCGGCGCTGGGCCGAGAGCCGCTGTCGAAGAAGCAGCTGCGGGCGCCGGTATGGCAGGCCACATCGCCGACCTGCTCGATGCTCAGCAACAGCACATCAGCGTCGCAGTCGTAGCGGAGGCCGCGCAGCCGCTGCAAATGGCCGCTCGTGGCCCCCTTGTGCCACAGCTCCTGCCGCGAGCGGCTCCAGTAATGCACCTCGCCGGTGGCGAGGCTGCGCTCGATCGCCTCGCGGTTCATCCAGGCGACCATCAGCACGGCGCCATCCAGCCAGTCTTGGGCGACGGCCGGGATCAGCCCGGCCTCGTTGAAGCACAACGCCTCTAGGCAAGCGGGATCCGGTAGGGCGGCGAGGGGGGAAGAAGAGGCGCTGTCCATACAGACGGCACGGCTGCTGTGATCCTGACCGATGAACGGCGGCGGCGCCTGGCCAGAATGGAATCTGTTCTCGGACCGCCGGGCGGTCTGGATCGATGCTGCGGTTGCTGCTCAATCTGATCTGGTTCGTCTGCGGGGGACTACTGATGGGCCTGGGCTGGTGGCTGGCGGGCCTGGTGGCCGCCCTCTCGATCGTGGGGATCCCCTGGGCGCGCTCCTGCTTCGTGATCGGCAACTTCTCATTCTTTCCCTTTGGCCAGGAGGTGCGAAGCCACAGGGATCTCACCGGACGCAATGACTGGGGCAACGGCCCGCTGGGATTCCTCGGCAACGTGATCTGGTTCCTGCTGGCCGGCTGGTGGCTGGCGATCGGCCACCTGGCCTCGGCCCTGGCCTGCTTCGTAACGATCATCGGAATTCCCTTCGGCCTGCAGCACATCAAGCTGACCGTGATCGCGCTGGCACCGATCGGCATGGCGGTGGTGCCGACGTCCCGCCCGTCGGGCGGGGGTGCGGCTTGAATGAGGGCCATGGAGCCCCCCATGCGCGATCCAGCGGCCTACACCTGCAGCAAGAGCTTCCGCGGCTATCCCTGCACCCACCGGCAGTGGCGCCATCCGGGACGCTGCCGTTTCGTGCACGGCTACAGCCGAAGCTTCACAGTCTGGTTCCGGGCCCACCAGCTTGATGACCACGGCTTCGTCGTGGACTTCTCAAGCCTGAAGGCGCTGGAGCAGCGCCTCGTGCACCAGTTCGATCACACCTTCCTGGCCAACGCCGACGACCCCCTGCTCGACACCTGGCAGAGCCTCCACGACCAGGGCGCGCTAGACCTGCGCGTGATGACAAATGTGGGCATGGAGGCCAGCGCCGAACTGGTGTGGGACTGGGCCAACGCGCTGCTGCACTGCCGAGACGGCGGCCGCAGCTGCTGCTTCCGCGTCGAGGCGCGGGAAAACGAGAAGAACGCCGCTTGCTTCAGCGCCATCCCCGCCTGGTTCAGCGGTGCCATCCCCCTGAACTGCGGCGATGGCTACCCCGAGGACGCCTGGCCGGAGCGTCCCTACCGCGAGCACTCCTACGAGAATCCCCCCCCTCCCTACGGCCACCCCGCGGACGGCCCGCCGCCGCCGGGTGAGTTGGCGGAGGCTCCTTAAGGCGGCGTGATGACCCCCGCGCGACTCGCCACCGCCTGGGCCCTGTTCCAGGGACTGCTGATCGAGGCGCTGCCGTTCCTGCTGATCGGGGTCCTGATTTCGGCCGCCGCCCGCTGGTGGGCCCCCGGGGGCCGCTGGCTGCGGCGGCTACCTTCCCAGCCGTTGCTGGGACCGCTGAGTGGAGCCGCCCTCGGCTTCGCGCTCCCGGCCTGCGAGTGCGGCAATGTGCCGGTGGCGCGGCAGATGCTGGTGGGTGGCGCCCCCCTGGGCAGTGCTCTGGGCTTTCTGTTTGCCGCGCCGGTGCTGAATCCAATCGTGCTGGCCAGCACCTGGGCCGCCTTTCCCGATCAACCCTGGCTGCTGCTGGCCCGGCCGCTCGGCGCCGTGGTGGTGGCGGTGGGGCTGGCCTTGCTGCTGCGCCTGATACCGGAAGCCGAGTTGCTGCAGCCCGACCTGCTGGCCGAGCGGCGGCTGCACCAACCCCTGGAGGAGGTGAACCTGCTGGAGCGCCGTGGTGGTGTGCTGGGAACGCAAGATCGGCGACCCCTCACCCGGCCGTCCCTGGCCGAACTGATGCGCCACGGCGGACGCGAGTTCCTGGAGCTGGCGCTGCTGCTGGTGCTGGGCTGCGTGCTGGCGTCCCTGGTGCAGAGCTTCGTGCCGCGCAGCTGGCTGCTGGCGGTGGGTGGCGCCCCCACGCTGTCGATCCTGGCGCTGATGCTGCTGGCCCTGGTGGTCTCGGTGTGCTCCAGCGTCGATGCGTTCCTGGCCCTGAGCTTCGCCGCCCAGGTCACCCCCGGAGCCCTGCTGGCCTTCCTGCTGCTCGGCCCGGTGATCGACCTCAAACTGGTGGGGCTGCTCAACCTGCTGTTCCGTCCCCGCGGTCTGCTGCTCACTACAGCCGGCGCCGGCCTACTGGTGTTGCTGATCGGCCAATGGATCAATCTGTGGCGCCTGTGAGCGTTATGCCCCCGCCCCCCCTGCTCCAGCGAGCGGCCCTGCAGCGCGGGGCGGCCCTGGCCCTCTGGTCCCTGGTGCTGCTGCGCAGCAGCGTCGATGGACGCCTCGACCTGCTGCTGCGAGCCATCTACCACCCCCTGGTGGCTCTGGCCGGCGTCCTGCTGTTCGGGTTGGCGCTGCTGCAGTTGGGGCTCGCCCTGCGCGATGCCACGGCGGCCAGGGAGCGGGCCCAGCGGCGCCAGACCCTGACGCTGCTGGTCACGACCGCCATCGCCCTGGCGCTGCTGGGGCTGCCACCGGCTCCCTCCTTTGCCGATCTGGCGGGCCAGCGCCCCCGCGATGACACAGCCGCAAGCGAGCTGAGCTTCGTGCTGCCGCCCGCCCAGCGCAGCCTCACCGACTGGGTGCGGCTGCTGCGCAGCCAGCCCGACCCTCTGCTGTTCGAAGGGGACCCGGTGCGGATCAGCGGCTTTGTCCTGCCGGTTACCGGAGAGGCCCCCCAGCTCGCCCGGCTGCTGGTGCGCTGCTGCCTGGCCGACGCGGCTCCGGTGGGGCTGCCGGTGCGCTGGCCGGCGGGGGCAACACCTCAGGCCGATCAATGGCTGCAGCTGGACGGCGTCATGGCGGTGGAAACCGGGTCCGGTGGACGCCGGCTGGTGGTGCGGCCGCGCTCGATCCGACCGATACCGCGGCCAGCCCGGCCGCTGGAGCCGTGAACCGCCACCGTCCCCGGGCAAGGCTGCTCCTGGCACTGGGCTTTCCGACCCTGCTGGCCTTCGTACAGCAGCAGGCTCTGCAGCGCCAGCCCCCCCGTCTGGATCGCCTCAGCAGCGCCCCGGCCAGCTTCGGGCCGGCGGCCTTGCAGGCCCGCTTCAGCCGGCCGATGCTGGCGCCCAGTTTGCAGGGGCAGAGTCGCCTGCAACCGGCCCTGGGCCATCGCTGGCTCGGGGAGGGGGATCGCCTGCTACTGGCCCTCTCGGCAGGCCAGCGGGTGCTGGCCCCCCTGACGCTGACCCTGGCCGGCCGCGACCGACGCGGGCTGGGCCTGGCGGAGCAGCAGTGGCGCTGGGATCCTCGGCCGCGGGTGCTGGCGGTGGTACCGGTCACCAGCGGGGAGCAGCTGCAGCTGCGCGAGCACGACGGCCGCTGGCGGTCGCTCTCACCGATCTGGCCGAAGATCCCCGGGGTGGAAGCCCTCGGTGACGGCAGCGGCGTCGCGCTGGCCAGCCAGGACGAGCAGGGCGGCTTCCGGGTCTGGAAGGTGCCGCTGCGGCAGCGCAACCTGGCCCAGGGACGTCAGGGACTGGCGCCGGTCCAAGCGGAGTCGCCCCGACCGCTGGGGCCGTCAGGACTGATGTTCGCCCACCTGAGCGCTAACCGCCGCGGCCAGCTGCTGGTGCAGAGTGGCGGGCAGGAGCCGGGGGAGTCTCTGACCCAGCTCTGGACGCGACAGGGGGGGGCACGACGGCTGGAGCTGAGTGCCACCGGACCGATGCGACTGCTGCCCGAGGGGGGCGCCGTGGTGGTTCCCCAGATCGAGGGACTCAGCCTGCGGGCGCTGCCGCCGCAGGCCACCCCGCCCCAGACCTTGCCCGGAAGCAGGGACCTGAGCGCCTTCTGCCCCCGGGCCGGCCGGGCCCTGCTGGTGCGCCACTGGCCCGACTACCGCCGCTCCCTGGAGCTCGTGGAGCCCGGTCAGGCGCCACGCCAGCTGTGGATCGGCAGCCAGGCCCTGGTGGCCAGCGCCTGCGGCGGCGGCGGCGAGCGGATCTGGGCCCTGCTCGTGGAGGGCAGGGGCCAGCCGAAACTCACTCTGCTGGCCCTCGATCGCCAAGGCCGACTGCTGCGCCGCCAGCACCTGGTGGGATGGGAACTGGAACCAGGCACCGGCCTGCACTTCGACCCCAGCGGCGACCGGCTGCTGGCGGCGCTGCGTCCGCTGGGCCCAGCCGATCGTCCCCCGCCCCCGGCCCGGCCGGTGCTAATCGATGCCAGCAGCCTGCAACTCACTCCACTCGATCGGGAGGTCCAACAGGCGCTGTGGCTGCCGCCGGGGTAAAACCAAAGAGCATCAGGTAACCATGCCGGACAGCCTCAGCCGCCAAGCGACCGCCAACCTCCAGGCCAGCCCGGGCCTCAGCGCCCGTCAGGACCTGCTGCTCGCCGAGCTGAGCGCGGCCGGCCGCGAGCTCTCCGGCCAGGATCTCCACGCCCTGCTACGCCAGGGCAGCGGTGCCATGGGCCTGGCCACCGTCTATCGCCACCTGCGCCAGCTGCAGCAGCGGGGGCTGGTGCGCTGCCGCCATCTGCCCAGCGGCGAGGCCCTGTTCGCCCCCACCGACCGCGACGAGCACCACCTCACCTGCGTCGACTGCGGCAGCACCGTGGCGCTCTCCCACTGCCCGGTGCATGACGTGCACCTGCACGAGGACGAACTGGCCGCCGGCTTCCAGCTGCTGTTCCACACCCTGGAGTTCTTCGGGCTGTGCCACGCATGCCAGGAGCGCCAGGCCGGCTGAACGCGGTTCCACGCCTTTCCTTCCAGGCCCCGTTTCATCAGCCCGGGGCGACCGGTACGTTGCGCCCGCCAAGGCCAGCCAACCCCGCCGCTCGGTCTTTCGAGAATCGTTATCATTCCCGCAGCGCGTCGGGTCATCATGCCTTTCTCTCCCGTTTCGTCACCTGGCGTGGGTGCTGTCATCCGCATCGCACTAGCCGCACTGACACCGGCAGCCCTGGTCGGCGGTGTCGCCGGTGCCGCGGAACTGAACCTCGCCGAACTCAGCCGCTACGGCGCCAGCAGCTACCAGTTGACCTCGATCCAGCAGTTCAGCGACGTGCGCCCCGGCGACTGGGCCTATCAGGCCCTGAGCCAGCTGGTGGAGCGCTACGGCTGCGTGGCCGGCTATCCCGCCGGCAGCTTTCGCGGCGGGCGGGCGATCAGCCGCTATGAAGCCGCCGCCTTGCTCAACGCCTGCCTTGATCGCGTCAGCGAAGTCAGCGATGACCTGAAAGCGCTGATGGCCGAATTCGAACAGGAGCTTGCCCTGCTGCGCGGGCGGGTCGATGGCCTGGAGGCCCGGGTCGGCGAACTGGAGGCGATCCGCTTCGCGCCCACCACAAAACTTGGCGCCCTGGCCACCTTCGTGGTGGGCGCTAACCGCTTCAGTGGCGACGATCGGGAGCTGGTGAGCAGCGCCAACGCCAGCGGCGGCGGCACCACGTTCAACTACGACGTGCAGCTGGCTTTTGACACCAGCTTCAGCGGCAAGGACCAGCTGCGGTTGCTGCTGCGCAGCGGCAATTTCGCCGACAGCGCCTTCGGCGGCGAGGGGCCCGGCGGGCCGCTCAGCACCCTGGAGATCGCCTTCCAGGAGGACTGCGGCATCAGGGCCGACTGCGGCGATGTGGTGGCCGTGGAGAAGTTCTTCTATCGCTGGCCCCTGGGGGCGGGCTTCACCGCTGTGGCGGGGGGGCGTGTCGGCCAGGAGGACATGCTGCCGCTCTGGCCGAGCGCCTACCCCGCCGACACGGTGCTGAACGTGTTCACCCTCAACGGTGCGCCGGCGGCCTACAACAAAAACCTCGGCCCCGGCGGCGGCCTGTGGTGGCAGAACCAGGGTTTCAGCTTCGCCGCCAACTACGTGGCCGCCAACGGCGATGTGGCCGAAGCCGTGGCCGGGGGGATCGGCACCGGCGCCTCGGCCGCCACCGGCACCGTGCAGCTCGGCTATGCCCGCGAATCCTGGGCGGTGGCCGCCATCTGGAGCCGGCTGCAGTCGGGGGTGGGAGTGCCCGGCACCACACCGCTCACCGCCGCGGTCTACGAGGGGAATCCGGCGGTGGTCACCGACGCCTTCGGGCTCAGTGGCTACTGGCAACCGGCGGCGGGCGGTGGGCTGCCATCGATCAGCGCCGGCTGGGGCCTGAACAGGAGCCGCTACGGCGACAGCTCTGGCGGGGAAACCACCGTTGCCAGCCTGCGCACCAGCCAGTCGTGGCTGGTGGGCCTGCAGTGGGAGGACGCCTTCGGCAAGGGTCACACCCTCGGAGCGGCGGTGGGGCAGCCGGTGTTCGCCACGGCGCTCAGCGGCGGCGAGACCCCCGACGACGGCAACGTGATTCTCGAGGGCTGGTACAGGCTCCAGGTGAGCGATGCGATCACGGTGACGCCCGCCGTGTTCTGGCTCAGCCGTCCCCTCGGCCAGGCAACCCCGCCCGGGGGCAGCTTCGCGCAGCTGGGCGCCCTGCTGCGCACAGCCTTCAATTTCTGAGCCGGGCGGTGGCTGGGGCGGCGAGCCAGGCGGGTGCCGCTGCCTAAGGTTTGGAGACAGGCAGACAGCCCCGCCCCGGTTTCGCCTCCCCTTCCCCGATGACCAGCACCACCCCTGCAGCGACCCGCGTGATGGACCCGGTCCCCGACAGCCTGCCGGTGACGATCCTCACCGGCTTCCTCGGGGCAGGCAAGACCACCCTGCTCAACCACATCCTCACCAACCAGCAGGGCCTCAAGACCGCCGTGCTTGTGAATGAGTTCGGCGAAATCGGCATCGACAACGAGCTGGTCGTCGCAACGGGCGAGGACATGGTGGAACTCAGCAACGGCTGCATCTGCTGCTCGATCAACGGCGAGCTGCTCGACGCCGTATATCGCATCCTCGAGCGGCCGGAGAAGGTCGACTACCTGGTGGTCGAGACCACAGGATTGGCCGACCCATTGCCGGTGGCGATGACATTCCTGGGCAGCGACCTGCGCGACCTGACCCGGCTCGACTCGATCATCACCCTGGTGGATGCCGAGAACTTCAGTAACGAGCTGCTGGAGGGCGAGGTCGCCCGCGCCCAGATCGTCTACAGCGACATGCTGCTGCTCAACAAGTGCGACCTGGTCGACGAGGCGCGGCTGTCGGCCCTTGAGGAGCAACTGCGCGACATCAAGAGCGAAGCGCGCATCCTGCGCTCGGTGAAGGGGGAGGTGCCCCTGCCGCTGCTGCTGAGCGTGGGCCTGTTCGAAAGCGACAAGGTGGTGGCGGCCCAGAGCCATGACGACTGCGACCACGACCACGGCCAGTGCGTGCACGAGGAGGGCCACGCCCATCACGACCATGGGCATGAACAGCATGACCACGGCTCACACGACCATGGTGGACACGACCACGGTGGACATGACCACGGTGGGCATCCTGATCATCTGGCGATCGAGGGCTTCACGTCGCTCTCCTTCGCCAGCGACGCGCCCTTCTCGCTGCGCAAGTTCCAGAACTTCCTCGACAACCAGATGCCGGAGGGGGTGTTCCGCGCCAAGGGGATCCTTTGGTTCAACGAGAGCGAGCGGCGGCACGTGTTCCACCTGGCCGGTAAGCGCTTCTCGATCGACGACAGCGACTGGCCCGCCGCCCCCAAGAACCAGCTGGTGCTGATCGGCAAGGGGCTGGAGCACGACATCCTGCGCCGCCAGCTGCAGGCCTGCGTCGCCCGGGATGCCGGCAAGGGCTTCGGCTGAACCAATCGCTACCGCCCCGCTCCGGCTCGGAGGGGATACTGGAGCAATGGGCTGCCTGGGCCCCACTTCAGCCGCCGGCGCAGACCCCCCCTCCGCATGAACACCACGACTCGCTCCCTCGTGCTGGTTGGCGGCGCAGGCTTCGGCTTCGGCCTCAGCCTGCTGTCCGGCCTGCCCGCCGCCGCCCATGGTCTGGCCTCCACTGGACTCGCCGCGGGCTTCAGCCACTCCCTGCTGGGGCCGGATCACCTGCTCCTGCTGATCGGCGTGGGCGCCGCCTCGGCCGCCATCGATGCGGCCCTGCTCAGCTGGGCGCTGGCTGGGGCCCTGCTGGGGGCGCTGTTCGGCGCCTTCGGCGGCAGCCTGCCGCTGGCCGAGGGCCTGGCGGGGCTGGCCGTCTCGGCGGTGGGTCTGCTGTTGCTGCAGAGCCAGCGGGGCGAGCGCAGGCCGGGCCTGACCCTGGCCGGCGGGGTGATCGCCGCCACCGTGGCGCTACACGCCATGCTCCATGGCCAGGAGGCCAGTGGCGCACTGAGCTGGTGGCTGGGTTCGGCGGCGGGCTCTCTGGCCGTGGTGCTGGCCAGCGCCGCGGTGGTGCGCCGCAGCCCCTCCCGCTGGACCATGCGCCTGGCGCCGCTGCTCTGCCTGGGCGGCGGCTTACTGGCCCTGGCGCCGTTCGGCTAAGGGTGGCTCCCTCACCCTCCATTGGCGTCACAACCGTCACACCGGAGCCGGAGATCACGGCTAAGGTGAGCTAACTCGTCGAGTCCCCATGACCGAACTCGTACTGTTGGCCGGTCTGCTGGGTCTGGTTGGTCTGGTTGTCTGGCTGGGGCTCGACTCCGACGACGACAACGGCGGCGGCGGCCTGATGCAGCCCGTGCTGGTGCCGATTCCGGTGCGCCGTCAGCGCTGAGGCGCCCGCCGCATCCGCAGGTGATTTTTGATACCTACCCTCGCGTCGTTTGAACGCGGAGGCTCGGCGGCCGCTCCCTAGCTTCCGGAGACGTCCACGTCAGGGTCGAGCTTGCCCGTCTGCATCCATCCACGTCCCTCGGCGCATCCCCTGGGCCTGCCTCTGGCGATCAGTGCCGTAGGGCTCGCCGCGCTGGCGGGTTGCGCCGGTCCCTTCAAGGCTCCAGGTGCCGGCGACAGCGCCGGGCAGACGATCGGTGTCTACTCCGGCCGCCACTACAACACCGACAAGGAGCTCTACCGCCAGTTCACGGCGCGCACGGGCATCAAGGTGACGCTGCTCGAGGGCAAGGACGACGCCCTGATCGAGCGCCTGAGCAGCGAGGGCAAGCGCAGCCCCGCCGATGTGCTGGTGCTGGTGGATGCCGCCCGGCTGGTGAAGGCCAGCGAGCGGGGAGTGTTCCGGCCGATCCGTTCCAGCGTTCTGGAGCGCCAGGTGCCGGCGCGGCTGCGCGATGCCCAGGGGCGCTGGTTCGCCCTCACCCGCCGGGTGCGGGCCGTGGTGGTGAACCCGAAGCTGGTGCCGCCGGCGTCGATCCGCAGCTATGCCGATCTGGCCGATCCGGCCCTGCGCGGCAAGCTCTGCCTGCGGGACAGCCGCAGCGTGTACAACCAGTCGCTGGTGGCCGACCAGCTGATCCGCCGCGGCGAGGCCGCCACCGCCAGCTGGGTGAAGGGGATGGTGGCGAATCTGGGCCAACCGCCGTTCACCTCCGACATCCCCCTGGCCCGGGCCGTGGGCCAGGGCCGCTGCGGCGCGGCGCTGGTGAACACGTATTACGTGGCGCGGATGCTCTCGGGCCAGGCGGGCGCCGAGGATCAGGCGGCGGCCGAGCAGCTGCGGCTGGTCTTCCCGGTGCCGGCGCACGTGAACATCAGCGGCGCCGGGGTCACCGCCAGTTCGGGCAAGGTGGCGGCCGCCAAGCAACTGATCGAGTTCCTGGCCTCCCCCAGCGGCGGTGAGGGCTACGCCGGCGCCAACAACGAGTACCCGCTGCAGGACGAAGGCAACAATCCGATCCTGAAGCGCTTCGGGCCGTTCCAGCCCGATGGCGTCTCCGCCGAACAGATGGGCGCCAAGAACAAGGCGGCGGTGCAGCTGATGCACGCCAACGGCTGGAGGTGACCCTCACTCAGACCCTGTCGCGCCCCCAGGGCAGATCCGCCCAACCCTCGCGGCGGCGGGTGCTGGTAGTCCTGGTGCTGGCGCTCTGCGCCCTGGCGCTGCTGCCCCTGCTGACGCTGGTGGGCTTCGCGGCGCTGGGCGGGCCTGCGGTGCTGCGGCTGGGCCGCGACGACCTAGAACCGATCGGCCAGACCCTGCTGCTGGTGCTGGCGGTGGGGCTGGGCGGCGCCGTGCTGGGCACCGCCAACGGCTGGCTGACCGCCAGCTGCCGCTTCGGCGGCCGCCGCTGGCTGCGCATCGCCCAGCTGCTGCCGCTGGCCACGCCGGCGTACCTGATGGCCGCCACCTTGATCGATCTCGGCAGTCGCCTGGGCCAGCGAGTGCATGGGCCGCTCTGGGCGGCGCTGGTGCTGACGCTCAGCACCTACAGCTACGTGTTCCTGCTCTCCACCGAGAGCTTCGCAATGAGCGGCCGACGCCAGCTGGAGGCCTGCCGCAGCCTGGGGGTGGGGCCATGGGGCAGCTTCCGGCGGGTGGCGCTGCCGATGGCCCTGCCAGCGATCGGCGCCGGCATCGCCCTGAGCGGCATGGAGGTGGTGAACGACCTGGGGGCGGTGGAACTGCTGGGGGTGCCGACGCTGTCGGGCGGCATCCTGCAGCGCTGGCAGAACGAGGGCGATCCGCAGGCGGCCGTGGGACTGGCGCTGGTGGCGCTGGCGATCGTGAGCCTGCTGGTGGCGGCCGAACGGCGCCTGCGCCACCGCAGCCGCCGCTGGAGCATGGGCGCCGGCGATGAGGACGGGCCCATCTGGGAGCTGGGGGGCTGGCGGCAGCTGGCCGCCCAGCTGCTCACGATGCTGCCTCCGCTGGCCACGCTGGGGCTGCCGTTGTTGTGGGCGGCGCTGAGCTGGGACCAGTTGCAGGGGGAATCGGCGGCGGAGCTGGCGGAGCTGAGCCTGCGCAGCCTGGGGCTGGGCCTGGTGGCGGCGCTGATCACGGTGGCCACCGGCCTGGTGCTGGCGGTGGCGCGCCGCTGGATTCCGCAGGCCCCGGT
>CAIRWM010000067.1 GCA_903882285.1 uncultured cyanobacterium | reverse complement strand
TGCTGGAACGGCACCAGGTGGAAGTCGACAATCAGCGCCTCCAGCCGCTCGCGACGTAGGTGTTCCGGTGTACGGCTTTCCTCGAGGGCCAGGCGCAGATTTTCGCGCACGGTGAGGTTGCGAAACACGCTGGCTTCCTGGGGGAGGTAGCCAATGCCCAGCCGTGCCCGATGGGGCATTGGCAGGTCGGCCACCGAGTCGCCATCAAGCAGCACGGCTCCGCGGTCGGGACGAAGCAGGCCCGTGACCAGGTTGAAGGTGGTCGTCTTGCCGGCGCCGTTGGGTCCGAGCAGGCCGACCACCTCTCCCGGATGGAGCTCCAGACTGACGTCGTTGACCAGTGGCCGCCCGCCCAGGGTGATCGCCACCCGCTCCAGGGCCAGACTCATGGCCGCAGCGGCTGCGGCTGGCGCAGCGGCTGCGGAGACGTAGGCGCACCTGTGGTGAAGGGGGCCGGCTGGCTCTGCAGCCGCAAGCGGCTGAAGACCTGGCGGCCGGGCTGCGGCTCCGCCTGAAGACGCTCGCTGTCGAGGCGGTAGACCAATTTTTCGGCACGGATGCGCTGCCCATCGGCGTCGATTACATCGACATCACCGGTAAGGACGAGGCGGCCTTCGCGCGAGTAGTACTGCGCCTGCCGCGATGTGGCCACCATGCGGCGATCGGGATACTGGATGCGCACGTTCCCGGTAGCGGTGACGATGCCAGTGCGGTTGTCGGCCTGCTGACTGTCGGATTCGATCGTGACCATGCCATCGCCTGGGGGCGGAGTGGCCCCGAGGGGCGGGTTGGTCGGGGCGGGCGCCTGGGCGGGACTCCGCGGCGGAAAGCCCAGCAGCAGGCCCGCTAGCAAAAGCGAGCCCGTCAGGGCGGAGAGGACGCCGGTCGAAGTGAGCGGAGGTCGCACCGGCATCGGCAAGCAGCGAATCCTTTGAACGGAAGGTGATCTCAATTTACCGGGGGGAGCTCCTGCGTCTCCGGGTCGCGGTGTCTTAGCCGCGGTAGCGGCTGCGTGTCGGGATCGAGGCCGGCCTGCAGAGTCTGCAGTCGCAGGCGGGCGATCTGACGCAGGGGCTCCAGCGACAACGTCAGGGCCTCCTCGCCGCAGCCACTCAAACGCCCGAGAGCCTCCCCCATCAGCATCGTGGCGCCGCGATGGTTGCCCCGTTCCAGGTGCAGCTGGGCGACAGCGATCTGCAGGATTCCCTGCAGCACCGGCCGCATCGGGCCCTGGGTTTCATGCCAGAGCTCCTCGAAGCGATCGTGGCAGGCATACCACGCCCCGGTATCGAAGAGCTCAACGGCCTCCTGGAAACGGGGATCGGCGATCAGCTGCTGCTCCTCGTCGAGCCCCCCCCCGGGCTGCATCAGCGCTTGGCGGGCTTCTTAGCCGGCAGCTTGCGCAGCCGGATCGACTCCGGCGTCACCTCCAGCATCTCGTCGGGGCCGATGTATTCCAGGGCCCGCTCCAGGGTCATCTGAATCGGCGACTGCAGGGTGTCGAGCACCTCGGCACCGGCCGAGCGGATATTGGTCACCTGCTTGGCCTTGCAGACGTTCAGCTCCAGATCCTGGGGGCGGCTGTTCTCCCCGACGATCATGCCCTTGTACACCTTGGTGCCCGGGGTGATGAAGAACTGGCCGCGGTCTTCCGCGCCCTTGAGCGCATAGAACGTGGCAGTGCCCTCCTCGAAGGCGATCAGCACACCGCTGCGGCGGGCATCGACTTCCCCCTGCATCGGGCGGTAGTCGAGGAAGGAGTGGCTCATGATCCCCTCGCCCCTGGTGGCGCGGATGAACTCGCCGCGGAAACCGATCAGGCCCCGCGAGGGCACCACGAACTCGAGCTGGGTGCGTCCGTCGTTGCTGGTCTCCATGTTCTGCATCTCCCCCTTGCGGATGCCCAGCTTCTCGATGCAGGCGCCCACGGATTCCTCGGGCACGTCCATCACCAGGGTTTCGAACGGTTCATGGGGGGTGCCGTCGATGGTGCGGAAGATCACCTGGGGCTGGCTCACCTGGAACTCGTAGCCCTCGCGACGCATCGTCTCGATCAGGATGCCCAGGTGCAGTTCGCCCCGGCCACTCACGGCCCAGCGATCCGGGGAATCGGTGTCCTCAACCCGTAGGGCCACGTTGGTGAGCAGTTCCTTCTGCAGCCGGTCGCGGATCTGTCGGCTGGTGACGAACTTGCCCTCCTTGCCGGCGAAGGGAGAGTCGTTGACGACGAAGGTCATCTGCAGGGTGGGTTCGTCCACCTTGATCAGGGGCAGCGCTTCAGGGTGATCCGGGCAGGCGATCGTCTCACCAATGTTGACTTCGTCGAAGCCGGCCACGGCCACGAGATCGCCGGCGCTGGCCTCCTCGACCTCGACACGCTGAAGGCCCTGGAAACCCAGCAATTTGCTGATCCGGCCGCGCTTGATGCTGCCGTCATCGCGGATCAGGGCAACGGGCTGACCACCGCGGATCGTGCCGTTGTGAATGCGCCCGATCATGATCCGGCCCAGGAAATCGCTGTAGTCGAGGGTGGTGACCTGCATCTGCAGCGGCTTGGCGGGATCGCCCACCGGCGGCGGAACGTGGCGCAGGATGGCTTCGAAGAGCGGCTTCATGTCCTCGCTCTCGGTCTTCATGTCCGGTTTGGCGTAGCCGCCCATGCCGCTGCCGAAGAGGTAGGGGAAGTCGCACTGGTCGTCATCAGCGCCGAGCTCAAGGAAGAGATCGAGCACCTTGTCCACGGCCTGTTCGGGATCCACCCGGGCACGATCGATCTTGTTGACGAACACGATCGGCCGCAGTCCCTTCTCCAGGGCCTTCTTGAGCACGAAACGTGTCTGGGGCATCGGCCCCTCGTTTGCGTCGACGATTAGCAGGCAACCATCAACCATGCCGAGCACTCGCTCCACCTCGCCGCCGAAGTCGGCGTGGCCCGGGGTGTCGACAATGTTGATGCGGATTCCGCTGTAATCAACAGCCGTATTTTTGGAGAGGATCGTGATGCCGCGCTCCCGCTCTAGGTCGTTGGAGTCGAGGATGCAGGTCGGCACCGACTCCCCCTCACGGAAGATGCCGGACTGGTTGAGCAGCGCGTCGACCAGAGTGGTCTTGCCGTGGTCGACGTGGGCAATAATCGCAATGTTGCGGATCTTGGCACCTTTGGCTTCGCCACTCATGGGCATTGATTCCTGCAGTGAATAGGACGGTGGTTGGGCTTCGTCTCAGCCAGTCATTCCGTTCAGGACGTGGGTCGTCCGCCGCGGCGTGAGTTCTGAAGGGTCGGCCAGCGTGCTGGGGCCTGTGAACTGTGGCGGTGGACACAGCGCTATGGACACAGCAAAGGGGCTCTGGCCCGGAGATTGTTGAAGCGAATCTTGATCTTAACGCGCGACCCGTCCGTTTCAGCCTGGCAGAGACAGAGCGCTGCCAGGGTCAGCGCACCAGCCGCTGGGCCGGCTCGAAGAGACGCAGGGCCTCGGTGGATCCCTCAAAGCGCCAGTGCCAGGGCTCATAGCTCACCCCCTGGGCATTGCCCTGCGGGAATGAGAGCTGATAATGATATCGGGCGGCATGGCGCATTAGCCAGCGGAAGGCGTTCGTCTGATCGAAGCTTGTCGACAGGTTGGTCTGCGGAACGGCGTGGTCGCCTAGATCGACCGCAAAGCCCGTGCTGTGCTCGGAAAAGCCCGGTGGCGCACTCACCCGCGCCCGATCGCGGGAACTCTGGTTGCGCTCCGCCTTAATGTCAAAGAACAGCTGCCGTTGCAGCGCCACCGGCCGGAAGGAGCTGAGCACCACCAGTTCGACGCCGTCGGTGGCTGCGGCTCGCAGCATCGCCTGCAGCTGGCGGGCCGCCTCCGGTCGGAGCTGGATCCCCGGGCTGAGGGACTGCAGCGAGTTGGCGGGCGCCTCGGGATAGGGAAAATGACCGAGCAGACGCCCATCGGCAGTGAGCCGGGCGTTGAGCCCCTGGACCGGCGGCGTTGTCAGCAAGCCGCGCAGGGGACCCGTCAGCAGGGCCGCAACGCCCCCCACCACCAGGGCGCTGAACAGCATCAGGCGCACTAGAGACCAGAGCGGCGAGGGGCGACGTGGTGCCGGTCGCTGCGTGCGACGCGCGAGCGGAATCTCGTCACTGTTTAAGCGCCTCCCCACACCCCCGTCCCATGACGGCGACGATCGTACCGGCGGCGTGCGACGACGCACCCACGATCCCCGGTCTGCAGTGTTAGTTTTCTACCAAGATCCCTTTGGTGGAGCAGGTTTCAAGATGTTGCGAGTCGCGGTGGTGGGTGGCGGCCCGAGCGGTTCCTGTGCTGCCGAGGTGCTGGCCAAGGCGGGCATTCAGACCTGGATCTTCGAGCGAAAACTCGACAATGCCAAGCCTTGCGGTGGGGCGATTCCCCTCTGCATGGTTGAGGAATTCGACCTGCCCGATTCAATCATCGATCGCAAAGTGCGTAACATGCGCATGATCTCTCCCTCCAATCGTGAGGTGGACATCCATCTTGAAAATGCCAACGAATACATCGGCATGTGCCGCCGCGAGGTGTTCGACGCCTTCCTGCGCAACCGGGCTGCCGATCTCGGGGCCCAGCTGGTCAATGGTCTCGTCCAGAAAATCGACACCGGTAAGAACCGCCAGGGTCCCTACACCCTCCACTACGCCGACTACTCCTCCGGTGGCGCCACCGGCGAGCAGAAGAGTCTCGAGGTGGATCTGGTCATCGGAGCCGATGGCGCCAACAGCCGTGTCGCCAAGGCGATGGATGCCGGCGATTACAACGTTGCGATCGCCTTCCAGGAGCGCATCCGCCTGCCGAAGGAGGAGATGGCCTACTACGAAGATCTGGCGGAGATGTACGTCGGTACCGATGTCTCACCTGACTTCTACGCCTGGGTTTTCCCCAAGTACGACCACGTGGCTGTCGGCACCGGCACCATGCAGAAGAATCAATCCCTAATCAAGGGACTGCAGCAGGGCATCCGGGAGCGGGCCGCCAAGCGCCTTGTGAATGGCGAGGTGATCAAGGTGGAGGCCCATCCGATTCCTGAACACCCCAGACCGCGCCGGGTCGTGGGCCGCATGGCCCTGGTCGGTGACGCCGCCGGCTACGTGACCAAGAGTTCCGGTGAAGGCATCTATTTCGCCGCCAAGAGTGGGCGCATGTGTGCCGAGGAGGTCGTGGCCGCTAGTGCTGGTGGCACCAAGATTCCCAGTGAAACAGATTTGAAGGTGTACCTGAAGAAGTGGGACCGCAAGTACGGGGCCACCTACAAAGTCCTGGAAATTCTACAAAACATCTTTTACAGCAACGATGCCGCTCGCGAGGCCTTC
This sequence comes from uncultured cyanobacterium, assembly GCA_903882285.1. GTDB lineage: Bacteria > Cyanobacteriota > Cyanobacteriia > PCC-6307 > Cyanobiaceae > Cyanobium. The sequence goes on along the minus strand of CAIRWM010000067.1, from coordinate 68,158 downwards.
GTCGAGATGTGCGATGACAAGGATGTACAGCGCCTCACCTTCGACAGCTACCTCTACAAGCGGGTGGTGTTGATGAACCCCTGGCAGCAGCTCAAGCTCACCTTCAAAACCCTGGGCTCGGTGTTGCGGGGTCAGGCCCTAGCCCCCTCCGGTTATAAGGCCGTGCCCAGTGCCGTGCGCAGCGAGGAGGAAACCCAGGCCATGCTGGCCGTGAGCACGATCCGAGGCGGCATCCGCATGCCTGCTCAGGCGATCAACGCCCAAAGCGTCCCTGGCCAGGCCGACAGCCAGGCCAGCGAGGAGAAACAGCCCGCCTTGGCGGGCCGCTAATCCCATGCCCACCGCTAGCCGCTAACGCGGCTGAAGTCGGCTAGTACACTAGCCTGATTGCGCAACACTGCCAGCAGGTTGAGCCGGTTGCGACGCACGGCGCCATTCTCCGCCATCACCATCACGCTCTGATCGCCGTCAAAGAAGGCCGCCAGGGTTTCGGTGCTGTCGATGAGCCCCACCGCCAGCTGCTCATAGCGATCCTCCTCGCATCCTGTGGCAATGGGCTCCAGCCGATCGAGCACCGAGAGCATCGCCGCCTCGCTGGGCGAGTCGAACAGGGCCGGATCCACCACAGCGGACGCCCGAAGCACCGCGGTAGCGAGGTTGCCCTTGTCCGCCAGCCGAGCCGCCCGCTGCACCACCGCCTGCACGGCTGCCAGGCGCCGCTCCTGTCGCAGGCGCTGCAGCAGCAGCGCTCGCTTTCGGGCATCGGCGGGATCGCGCAGGATCCGCTCCAGGGCCACGGTCTCGCCGGCAACGGCTAATACCAGGTCGGCGGGAATGCCCTCCTCCTCCAGCAGGCTGATCAGGCGCTGACGCAGGAACTCGCCCAGGTCCGCTGAAAGGGCCTGCGGCTGCACGTCAAAGGCGGGCAGCAGGGCGGCCCAGTGCCCGCTGGCCCGCTGCAGCAGGGCCTCGAGGTCAAGGCGCCAACTCTGATCCCAGAGAATCTGCAGCAGGCCGTTGCCCGCCCGCCGCAGGGCATAGGGATCGGAGGAGCCGCTGGGCCGCTCTCCCTTGGCATAGATGCTGAGCAGCAACTCCAGACGTTCCGCCATCGCCAGTACGGCGCCGGCCTCTGAAGCCGGCAGGGCATCGCCGGCTCCCCGCGGCAGGTAGTGCTCGACGACAGCCAGGGCCACAGCGCGCGGCTCCCCTTCGGCCAGCAGGTACTTGCCCCCCATCTGCCCCTGCAGCTCGGGGAATTCCCCGACCATCTGGCTGACCAGATCGTGCTTGCAGAGATGGGCGGCGCGGCGTGCCGCCTCGGTGACCGCCGCCGGCAACTGCAGCGCCTGCAGGAGCACGTCGGTGAGCCACTCCAGCCGTTCGCTGCGATCGCGCAGGCTGCCGAGTCCCTCGGCGAAGGTGACCCGATCGAGGGCATCGCGGCGATCGATGCTGGCCACGGTGCGATCGGCCCGAAGGAAGAACTCCGCATCCGCCAACCGGGCGCGCAGCACCCGCTCGTTGCCGCGGCGGATCGTCTCGCTGGCCTCCGGCAGGCCATTGCCGATGCAGAGGAAGTGTGGCTGCAACACGCCGTGGGACTCCAGGGCGAGGGGGTCACTAGCGTGGGCACTCTGCAGCAGGGGCACATAGCGTTGATGGGAACGCATCACGGTGCTCAGTACCTCCGGCGGCAGGGCCAGGTACCGGTCCTCGATGGCCCCTTCGATCAACTGGGGCGACTCCACCAGATCGACTAGCTCCTCCAACAGGGACTCGGGCAGATCGGGGACGCCGCCACTGCGGCTAGCGGCCTGCTCCAGGGCCGTGAGGATCGCCGTCCGGCGGGTCGGGCGATCCACCAGGACACCGGCGTCTCTGAGGGTCTCGGCATAGGCTTTCGCTGTAGGGATGGGCAGCTGCTCCCCGTGCAGGCGATGGCCCCGGCTGGTGCGATCGCTGCTCAGCGGCGGATCGCACTCCTCCAGATGGAGCGGCACCACCGCGTCATCAAGCAGGGCCACCAGCCAGCGCAGCGGCCGGCTGAAGCGGCTGTCGCCCTCACCCCAGCGCATGAAGCGCCGCCCCTGCAGCGACCAAATCCAGCCGGGAATCCGCTCGCTCAGCACGGCCCCGGCGGCGCGGCCCCGTTCCAGGATCCGGGCGAAGACGAAGGGACCCTTGTCGGTGTCGCGCACCTCCAGGGCCTCGGGGGCGATGCCGCAGCGCCTGGCGAAGCCCAAGGCGGCGGCGGTGGGCACGCCGTTCTGAAAAGCCTGCTGGGCCGGGGGGCCCTTGCGTTCCTCACGGCGATCGCTCTGGGCCGGGGCCAGCCCCTGCAGGATCACGGCCAGACGTCGCGGCGTGCCGGTGACGCTCAACGTCTCGTAGTCGAGCCTGGCCTCCGCCAGATCGGCCGCCACCCGCTGTTCAAGCTGCGACAGGGCAAGGCGGGCGAAATCGGCAGGCAGCTCTTCGGTGCCGATTTCCAGCAGGAACGTGGCCATGGATGGGAAACAGCGCAGCGCAACACCTGGGCGAGACTTTATTGAACCGAGAGAGGGCCGAGCGGATCAGCCCGTTGCTGCAGATCGCTTCCCGCACCACGAATGGTCCGGAACCGTTCGCTAGTTTCGGGAGGATTCGATCGCCGCTGTCCCGATGTCCAAGACGCCGGTTGCCGCCAACGCGTCCCCCGCATCGGCCCCCACCAAGCTTGAGGCGCTCAAGGCCGCCAGTGACCATCTACAGGAACCGCTGGCCAGCGAACTGGAAAACGACAGCAGACAGTTCACCGATGCGGCGGTCCAGATCCTGAAGTTTCACGGCAGTTACCAGCAGGACAACCGCGACAACCGGCGCAAGGGTGAAGACAAGGACTGGCAGATGATGCTGCGGCTGCGCAGCCCCGGGGGCCGCATCCCCGCCACCCTTTACCTGGCCATGGATGATCTGGCGGATCGTCTCGGCAACACCACCCTGCGGGTCACCACACGTCAGGCCTTTCAGATGCACGGCATCGCCAAGGCTCACCTGCGCGAGGTCATCGGCACCATTGTGCGTTCCCTGGGCTCGACCCTGGCCGCCTGTGGCGACATCAACCGTAACGTGATGGCACCGGCGGCCCCCTTCAGTAGCGGTGGTTATCCAACCGCACGCCGCCTGGCCGACGAGATCGCCGACCTGCTGACTCCTGAGGCGGCCCAGGGCTCCTACCTCGATCTCTGGGTCGACGGCGACCTCAGCTATCGCATCAAACCGCTGAGCGCCGTGCGCAAGGTGAAGCAGCGGCAGGCCGAAGGCGCCGTCTTCAGCGGCGATGCCAGCGAGCCCCTCTACGGAGCCACCTACCTGCCGCGCAAGTTCAAGGTGGCCGTCACCGTGCCGGGAGACAACTCCGTCGATCTGCTCACTCAGGACATCGGCCTGGTGGTGTTCAGCGATCCAACGGGTCGCCCTCAGGGCTGCAACGTCTACGTGGGCGGCGGCATGGGGCGCACGCACAACAAGGACGAGACCTTCGCGCGCACCGCCGACCCCCTCGGCTTCGTGGCCATGGAGCACGTGCTCGATCTGGTGCAGGCGATCGTCGCCCTTCAGCGCGATCACGGCGACCGAGAACAGCGCCGCCACGCCCGCATGAAGTATCTGATCCACGACCGCGGCGTTGCCTGGTTCCGCCAGGAACTGATCGAGCGCTATTTCCCCCATCCGATTCGCGGGATGCGTCAGGAGCCGAAGGCCCGCCTGGCCGACTACCTCGGCTGGAACCGCCAGGGGGACGGGCTCTGGTTCGTAGGCCTGCCGCTTCTCTGCGGTCGCCTCGAGGGCGAGCGCAAAGCCGGCCTGCGCCGGCTGGTGGAGACCTACCAGCTCGAGGTGCGCCTCACACCCAACCAGGATCTGCTGCTCTGCAACATCGGCATCAACCAGCGCCAGGAGCTGCGCCAGGCCCTGGCCGCCCTCGGGTTCGAGGCCCCCGAAGCCCCGGCTCCCCTGGCCCGCCATGCCATCGCCTGTCCCGCCCTGCCCACCTGTGGCCTGGCGATCACCGAGTCGGAACGCATCCTGCCGGCGGTGCTGGAGCGCTTCGAGCAGATGCTGGCACGTCTGGCCATCGAGAAGCCGGTGCTGCTGCGCATGACCGGCTGCCCCAACGGCTGCGCCCGCCCTTACATGGCCGAGATCGGACTGGTGGGTAGTGGCGTGGACGCCTACCAGCTCTGGCTCGGCGGCACGCCCGGCCTGACCCGCCTGGCCCGCCCCTTCCTGGAGCGCGTTCCTCTGGCCGACCTGGAAGCCACGCTCGAGCCCGTGCTGCTGGCTTGGAAGCAGGAGGCCGGGCCGCGCACCAGCCTCGGCGACTGGATTCACAAGGTTGGGGATCAGCGCATCGCCTCCCTGCTGGAAACCGCGTGAGCGTTGGAGGGCTGAGGGCCGGGCTGCTCAGCGGTCTGATCGCCGCAACCGGCAGCGCCCTTCTCGGTGCCGCTGCGTCGCCCGCCGAGCCCGTGCGCCCGGGGCCGCTGTCCCCTCGGCAGGTGATCGTCGAACCGGATCGGGACAGCTGCAGGCCGGAGGCCATCGAACGGGGTTTCCGGCAGCAGATGCTTCCCTGGGCCGACCAACCTGAAGCCGTGCAGGCACGCCTGCGTCAGCTGCAGGCGGAGCTCACCGTGGGCAGTCTCATGCGCTGCGTGGCCAAGGGGTTGCTCACCGAGCAGCAGGCCCGGGTTCTAGCCGCCATCCTGCAACTGCCAGCTTCAGCTCAGCCTGCTCCTGCGGCAGGGGAGGCCTCCGGCTCGAGCGCCCGGCCGTAGATCGCCAGAGGCTCCCCCGCCCGCCAGGCCCAGAGCTGATCGCCGTGGCTGAAGTGCCACCACTCGTTGGGGTGCTGGCTGAAACCGGCCGCGACCATCACCTGCCGCAGCAGCATCCGGCGACCATGCCACCGTGCGGCCTCGCCACCGGGATCGCGGCGGGCGGCCTCGGCATGGTGCTCGGGTTCGGAGATCGTCCCGATGGCATCGATGGCCCCGCCCATCGCCAGCAGCCGGCCATCAGCATCGGCCAGGGTGAGATCCACGGCGGCCCCGGTGCTGTGGGGCGGCGGGGTGGCGGGATCGTCACTTGGCGGAGCCCAAAAACGCCCCACCGACTTGTGTACGGCGTCGTGAGCGGGACCCTCCGCCTCCGGATCGAGCCCCCTCAGGCGGCATTCCTCGCTGAAGGCATGGCGCACCATGAAGCGCTGTACTTCCACTGGGCGCCAAGCATCGAAAATCGCCAGTCGCCATCCGGAACGCTGCTGGTGCAGCAGCTCCTCCGCCTGCAGCAACCGCGCCACTACGCCCCGTCGCAGGCGGAAGGGGCAGCCCAGGGATCCGTAGGGGGCACCAAGGAGCTGGTAAGGATGGGGTTCGATGCGCAACAGCTCAGCCGGTAGGGACTGCAGGCGTTCGCCGTTGTCGTGGATCGGGATCGGACTCCAGGGGCGCATCGTCGCTGGGTGGGCCGCATCGGCCGATCGAGTGCCTCGATTCAAGCGCTCCCAAGCCACGCGGCGCATCAGGCCGCGCCATTGAGCCGACACACCTCAGCTGACATGTCTCTGCTGACCCGCCTCAGTTGAGACGGGCTGCCTCCAGCTGCCGCTGTCGCTGCTGCGCCAGGGCCTTCTGCAGGCCCGGATGCCTCTCAAGCGTGGGATCCTGCTCCAGCAAATGGCGCGCCGCATCGCGGGCGAGCTCAAGCACCTCGCCGTCCTCGCTGAGGCTGGCCAGGGCCAGATCCGGCAGGCCCGACTGGCGCGTGCCCAGCACCTGGCCGGGACCGCGCAAGCGCAGATCCATCTCGGCGATCTCGAAGCCATCAGTGCTGCGCACCAGCACATCCAGCCGCTGCCGGGCCACGGCGTTGCTGCTGTCATTAATCAGCAGGCAGTGGGAGGCGGCGGCTCCGCGGCCCACCCGGCCGCGCAGCTGATGCAGCTGCGCCAGACCGAAGCGCTCGGCGTGCTCGATCACCATCACACTGGCCTCGGGCACATCGACCCCCACCTCGACAACGGTGGTGGAGACCAGCACCTCACAGGCACCGCTGGCAAAAGCGCCGATGGCGTGCTGCTTCTCCTCGCTGGAAAGGCGGCCGTGCAGCAAACCGACCCGCAGGTCGGTGAAGACCTCCTCGGCCAGATGGCGGTGCACCTCAACGGCCGAGCGCAGATCGAGCTTCTCGGATTCCTCCACCAACGGCAACACCACGTAGGCCCGCTGGCCGAGGGCCACCTGCTCACGGATCAGGTCCCAGGCGGCACCGCGCTCACTGCCGCGTAGCATCCGCGTCTGGATGGGGGTGCGGCCGGGCGGCAGTTCGTCGATCTGACTCACATCGAGATCGCCATGCACCGCCAGGGCCAGGGTGCGTGGGATCGGCGTGGCCGTCATCGTGAGCAGATGGGGCTGCAGCCCCTTGGCCAGCAGGCGGTTGCGCTGCCGCACACCGAAGCGATGCTGCTCATCGACCACCACCAGGCCAAGGCGGGCGAACTGCACCGGATCCTCCAGCAGGGCATGGGTGCCGACCAGGAGCTGGAGCTGGCCGTTGACTAGGTCCTGGAGCAGGTGGCGGCGCTGGCGGGCGGGGGTGGAGCCGGTGAGCAGTGCCACGCTCACGTGCAGCTGGGGCAACCATTCGGCCAGCTTGCGGAAGTGCTGCTCGGCCAGCACCTCGGTGGGGGCCATCAGCGCCCCCTGGCAGCCGGCTCCGATCGCTACCAGCAGGGCGGCCAACGCCACTACTGTCTTGCCGCTGCCCACATCCCCCTGCACCAGGCGCGCCATCGGCTGGGGTCGGACCATGTCGGCGCGGATTTCGGCAAGCACGCGCTGCTGGGCGCCGGTGAGCTGGAAGGGCAGCAGTTCCAGGAAGTGCTGCAGCAACCCGTCCGTGCCCGTCGCCTGCACCAGGGTCGGTGCCTCCTGCTGCCGCAGGCGCTCACGGCGCAGCCCCAGGCCGAGCTGCAGCAGCAGGAATTCATCAAAGACCAGCCGGCGCCGGCTGGCCTGCAGTCCCTCCCGGTCAGGGGGCTGATGGATAGCGCATCGGGCCGTAGCCAGGGGCAGCAATCCCAGCTCCTGGCGCAGGGCCTCCGGTAGGGGATCGGGCCAGTGGGTCACCGCTGGCAGCAGGGCCTGGAGCGCGCGGCGCAGCCGATCGGCCGTCAGCCCCTCCGTGAGGCCGTAAACCGGCACCAGCCGACCGATCTGCTCGGAGCGGACCACGGCTCCGGGCGCCTCGAGCACCTCCAGTAGCGGATCGCTGAAACAGGGGCCGTAGGGACTCTCCTTCACCAGGCCGCTGACAGCCACGGTGGCCCCGGGGGGATAGAGCCGCTGCTGGCTCTTCAACCAGCCCGGGCTGGCGAAGCGGCGGCCGGCGAAGAACCGCGACACCCGCGTACGTCCGGTGATGTCCTGCAGCTGCAGCTCTAGGATCGAAAGGTTGGGGTTGCGTGGACTGGTGAAGGCATGGCTGCGGCGGACCGTGGCCACGATCGTGGCGGTGCGGCCCGGTTCGAGCGTGGCGATCCGCGTCAAATGGGCGTAATCGAGGTAGTCGCGCGGGTAGTGCTGGAGGAGGTCGCGCGCCACCAGCAGACCCAGCCCAGCCAGCAGGGTTGCAGTCTTTGGTCCGACACCCGGCACCTGGCCAAGGGGAGTGTCAGGCGTTAACAGCGAGTCGCCGCGGCGCATGGGTGCTGCGCTGCCGGCCGCCAGGTCTCCAGGCTCTACCAGACGCAGCTTCGGTGGCGCGACCGGTTTTACGGGACGAAGGCTGCAACGCAGTTCATGCAGCCGCTGGCGCAGCTGGACCACCAGCTGCCGCCGACGACCGACGCCCTGGCCGCCGTAGTGGCGGAATCCCTCGGCCAGGCTGCGCATGGCCTGCTGCTGGGGCCCGGAAAGCCCGGCAGGTGGCTGCTCGAGAGAACGGCTGACAAAGGCGCTGAAGTGCTCCTGACGCCCCTGAAGATCACCAAAGCCCCTGTCGGCCTCGAGCTGGCAGGCCTGTTGCAGCGGCCCGCACCACTGCTCAACTGCGCTGGAACTCACCTCGGTTTCGGTGCTCAGTATGGGCCGCTGCGACTCTTCTGAATGTCCTGCCGCCACAAACGTTCCGCCTCCCGTGCCTGGAGCCGTCGCTGCAGGCGACGGAACTGCTGCGCCATTCTGCGCACCCCCTGACGGTGCTGCTGCAAGCGCCGCCGGCAGGTGCGCAGCCGCGGTTCCTCCAATTCCAGATCCACCGGTCGCATCAGCACTGCCATCACCTGCAGCCGGCCCGTCTCAGGCCTGGGCCCGAATGGAACCTGCAGCCGCAGCAGATTGGCAGGCGCACCCATCGTCTCGACCTGACCGGCAATCACGGCATCCAGCAGGCTGACCGGCAGCAGACCGCGGCTCAGCCCAGCCCTCAGCAGCTCAACGTTGATGGCGTGCGAGAGATTGCGAAGGCGTCGCACCAGCGCTTGCTCCAGCCCCTCGAGCCAGCGCAGCAGCAGCAGCGGATCCCGCGGCAGACGTGAATCCTCCCAGGGACTGGAGCTGACGGCCGGAGCTGGATCGTCGCCGGGGCCAACACCAGGCTGGGGGAATATTGCAAGCGGCAACAGCAATGCTGGATCGCGGTCATCAGCCCCGTCGCTACTGATGTCGTCATCGATGTCTGGATCCCCATCCTGATCGGGCTCCTGATCGAATTCGGGGGCAAACTCAGGATCGAGCTCGGGATCGACGTCTCCGTGCCTGGCGCCGATCCGTCCCAGGGAGCCAAAGCCGCCAAGCCCCAGCGGTGGTGTCAGGCCCAGCTGCACCGACCCATCGGGAAGCGAGGTGGCTGCGGTGGCCTCTCCTGCCTCACCGCTGTCCGAGGCACTGTCTGTGCCGCTGTCGCCGTGGCCTGTGTTGCGCAACAGATCCGCCAAGACCGCCGCGCCAACCGGGCCGCGGCCGTCTCGGAGGCGCTCCAGCAGGCGGCGCTGCTCCTGCCGCTCGCGGCGACTCTCCTCGAGTGCCATGCGCCCGGCAAGTCCGACCAGCTGCTCGACGGTGAGCAGGCTGCTGCAACGGCCGATCAGCTGGTCGAGCCGCTCGTGCAGGGCCTGGCGCTGCACGAGCGGCAGGGCGGCATAGCGCTGGGGGTGCACCTGGGTGGCCAGATGGAAGCAGGCCTGCTCCACACGGCCGGGCAACACCTGCCGCAACACCTGCAGATAGAGCGCCAGGTGGCGATAGAGGTCCTGGTTGGAGGCCGCCAGGGACGCTTCGATGGACTCCAGGTCATCGAAGCGTTCGGAGCCATCGGGACGGGGACTCACCGTCGCGGGGGCAGGGGACAGGGCTCTCAGGATCCCTGGGTCATGGCCGCCACCTCGGCGGCGAAGTCGGATTGCTCCACTTCGATGCCCTCGCCGAGGGTATAGCGGGTGAAGCGGCGCACCTGAATGTTCTCGCCGGTCTTGCCGGCGGCCTGCTTAACCATCTCGCCGACGGTGACGGCGTTGTCGCGGATGAAGGGCTGCTCTAGCAGGGCGAGCTCCTTGAGACGCTTGCCGATGCGACCCTCGACGATTTTCACCTTCATGGCCTCGGGCTTACCGGCCAGGTCATCGCGGCCCATCTCAATGGCTTTCTCGCGCTCGGCCACCTCGGCAGGAATCTGCTCGGTGCTGACGTACTCGACGTTGGGGCAGGCGGCGACCTGCATGGCTACGTTGCGCACCAACTCCTGGAATAGCTCACCGCGAGCGACGAAATCGGTCTCGCAATTGACTTCCACCAGCACGCCGACGCGGGCACCGGTGTGGATGTAGCTGCCCACAGCCCCCTCGGCGGCGGTGCGGCCAGCCTTCTTCTCAGCGGTGGCGATGCCTTTCTGGCGCAGCCACTCCGCGGCCTTGGTCATGTCGCCACCGGACTCGGCCAGGGCCTTCTTGCAGTCCATCATCCCAGCGCCGGTCTTATCGCGCAGGTCCTTGACGAGCTTGGCGGTGATCTCAGCCATGGGGAGGCAGGGTGGAGGGGAAAAAAGTAACGGTCAGACCAGGCAGCGCCCACCCAAGGCGGCCGCTGCGAGGGAGGGGAAGCGGAAGGGTGGACTCAGCCCTCGTCGTCGCCGCCGCGCTCCTGGGCGCCATGACGGCCTTCGTTGATCGCATCGGCGAGACGGCCGAGTACCAACTGGACGGAACGCACAGCGTCGTCGTTACAGGGAATCGGCACGTCGCAGAGGTCGGGATCGCAGTTGGTGTCGAGCATCGACACAAGGGGGATATCGAGCTTGCGGGCCTCGAGCACGGCGTTGGTTTCGCGGCGCTGATCCACGAGAACGACCACATCGGGCAGGCGACGCATGTTCTTCAGACCGCCCAGATACTTCTGCAGCCGGTCGAGTTCACGGCGCAGCACCGCCGCTTCCTTCTTGGGGCGCATGGCAATGGCACCGGAGGACTCCATGCGCTCCAGATCCTTGAGGCGATCAATGCGGGCGCGCATCGTCGTCCAGTTGGTGAGCATGCCCCCCAGCCAGCGCTGGTTCACATAGGCGGCACCGCAACGGGTGGCCTCCTGGGCGATCACCTCCGACGCCTGCTTCTTGGTGCCTACAAACAAGAAGCGCTTCCCACTGCGGGCTGCGCTGCGGGTCCATTTGTAGGCGTTGTTCATGCAGACGGCGGTCTGCACGAGGTCGATGATGTGAACGCCGTTACGTGCGCAATAGATGTAGCGCGACATCTTCGGGTTCCAGCGCCGCGTCTGGTGCCCGAAGTGGGCACCAGCTTCCATCATCTCGGCGAGGGTGACAACAGCCATGGGAATCGGTTGGGTTTCGGGTTTGCCTCCACCTGCCAGGGACCCCGAACCGGCTGCCAGAGGGACAACCATCGACGCCACGCCTTCTTGACTGGCACAGAGAGGTGCCGGGACGAAGGGCGTGGTGGGGTCAGAGAACCGACCCGGGTCACCCGAAACACGCAGGTGTGCGGTGTGTTGGGGACGGATGCAACCTATCAAACGGACGGACAGGGCTTGCTCCCTCCAGGGCCCAGGCTCAGACCGTGCGAAGCTGGCGTGCCTCGGCGTAGAGCGCCCGTACGCCGAGACGGTTGAGCGGCAGGCGCAGCAGTTCCATCGCCAGGCGCGCCTGGCCGTGGCGGATCAGCCAGCCCAGCAAGGGGCGCAGGGAGCACTCGTTGAGCAGGCCGCCCAGGGTGAGCACCTCCCACAGCAGGCGATGCAGCCAGGTGTACTGGATAATGAATCGCACACGGCGGCTGGGGTGCTTGCGGTAGAAGAGCAACCCCATCTTGGCCCGCTCCCGTTCCACGCGGATCAGGTCGGGGATCTGGGCCAGGCTCAGTGGAGGATGCCAATGATAGCCAACTGCTTCGGGGCAGCGCACCAGTTGCACGCCCATCTGACGCAACCGTTCACCGAGCTCGAGATCTTCCCAGCCGTAGAGGCGGAAGCTGGTGTCGAACAGCCCGGAGCGTTCCAACACCTCCCGCTCGATTGCCACATTGCCTGTGGCGAAGTAGGCCCAGGAGAGATCGGTGGGCTTGTGGGGCTCGCTGGTGGGGGCGTCGAAGTTGGCCGTGTTGATCACGGCGCCGTAAGTGAAGCAAAGGCGGTCGCCACGCTCATGCCAGCGGCGCTGCAGGGCGCGGGCATGGCTGAGCAGAAAGGTGGGCGTGACGACCAGATCGCTGTCGATGAAGACGATCACATCGCCGCGGGCCTGATCCACACCCCGGTTGCGGCCCTCGGCCGGGCCGCCGTGATCCTGGCGGATCAGCCGCACGTGCGGGAAGGCCGAGGCGTGGGTATCCAGCCAGTGCACTGTGTCGTCGGTGGAGCCGTCGTCGACCAGCACTACCTCAAACTGCTCGAGCGGCGCCGCCAACACTTGCGATTCCAGGGCCTGCAGGCACTGGCGCAGGATCGGTAGGCGGTTGTAGGTGGGGATGACGACGCTGAGGAACATGGGGGACGTCGGGGGATGCACGGGCCAACAAGAAAAGGGGGCTCAATGGCCCCCCTCCGCTCCCCGGGGGAGCAGCAGCCGCTGGGGCTCAGTCGGCGGCGCCGCCGTTATTGGCCGTGCCAGTCACGCCATTGCCAGCGCCTTCACCGCGGCCGTCGTTACGCAGCTTGCGCTTCTTGAATTTGCGGGCGTAGGAGCGATTGCGCTCCTGCTTTTCCTTCTTGAGATTCCTGCGCTTGGCCATACGGGCGGGCGTTCCGGCGAGTGATGTGAGACCACTCTACTGAACCGGCCCCATCCCAGCGTCCGGAAGCCGGTCGGATCCCCACAGCCGCTCCCCCTCGCCGGCCTCCACCAGCTGACCGTCCTCCATGCGCACCACCCGGTCGGCGATGTCGAGGATGCGGGGGTCATGGGTGACCATCAGCACGCTGCAGCCCTGGTTGCGGGCCAGGCCCTGCAACAGTTCCACTACCTCGCGGCCGGTGCGGCTGTCGAGCGCGGCGGTGGGTTCGTCGGCCAGCAGCAGGCGGGGTTCGGTAGCCAGGGCACGGGCAATCGCCACCCGCTGCTTCTGGCCGCCGGAAAGATCATGCGGCAACTTATTCAGGTGGTCACCCAGGCCCACCGCCCGCAACCATTCGCGGGAGCGGTCGCGGCGGGCTCGATAGCCCAGGTCCGCCAGGAGATCGGCGCCCATCTGCACGTTCTGTTCGGCCGTGAGGCAGCGCAGCAGGTTGTGGCCCTGGAAGATCATGCCGATGCCTCGCCGTATCTGCTGGCGCTCGGCGCGGCTGGAGCCCCTCAGTTCGTGGCCAAACACGCGCACCGACCCCTCCATAACCTGGCGCAGAGCCCCCACCAGGGTGAGCAAGGTGGTCTTGCCGCAGCCGGATGGGCCGGTGAGCAGCACCACCTCGCCGGGCCTGATCTCCAGATCCACCGCCTGCAGCACCTGGCGGCGCATTTCGCCCTTGCCATACCAGTGCTGAAGCCCACGCACCGCCACCGTGGCGAGCTCGGGGACGGAAGCTGGTGTGCGCTCCGCGCAAGGGGCTGCGGCGCGGCTGGTGGAGGCCATTGAACTGGGCATCGACGCGGGCGTCAGAAGATTTCGGCCGGATCGGCATCGGCGAGCTTGCGCATCGCCATTGCGGCCGAGCCCATGCACATGACCAGGATCATTGTGAAGACGATCAGGGCGCGCTGGGGGTCCATCGCCACCGGCAACTTGGTGCCGGAGCGGATCAGGGCGTAGAACCCCTGACCCGCCAGCCAGGCGGGCACGTAGCCCAGCACCGCCAGCAGCAGGCCCTCGCGGGCCACCACCCCCAGCAGCCCCACAAGCCGATACCCCATCGCCATCAAGGTGGCGTACTCCGGCAGGTGATCGCTGACGTCGGAATAGAGGATCTGATAGACGATCACGCAGCCCACCACAAAGCCCATGGCGGCGCCCAGGGTGAAGATGAAGCCGATGGCGGTGCTGCTGCGCCAGTAGTTCTTCTCGAACTCCTCAAACCCCTTTTTGCTGTAGACCGCCACGTCATTGGGAAGCAGCTGGCGCAGCCGCTGCGCCACGACGGCGGGGTCGGAGCCTGGTTGCAGCCGAATCAGCCCCAACTCGATGCTGCCGGGGGGGGTGCCGGGCATCAGCCGCAAGAAGGTTTCGCGGCTGGTGAGCATGTTGCCGTCGGCGCCGAAGGAGGGACCCAGGGTCACCAGCCCCGCGACTCGCACCCGCTTGCCGGCCACCTCGGTCTCCACGGTGCGGCCGGCGCGCAGCCACTCGGCGATCGGTCCGAATTCGCGGCGCGAGAGCTCGTCGAACAGCACGCGCCCCTTTTGGTTGAGGGCATGGGCCTTGGCCTGCAGCCCGGGATCGATGAACAGCGGATCGTTGGGCTCGAACCCCAGGGTGAGGATCGAGCGAGTCATGCGCGTCTGGGGATTGCGCCAAAGCAGCAGATTCCAGTGAACCGGCGTGGTGCCCTTCACCGCCGGATCCGCCAAGGCCTGCACCAGGCGGCGGCGGGGAAAGCCCGCCATGCCGATCGAGCTCATCGTGCGGGGGCTCATCAGCACCAGATCGGCGTCGAAGAGCTTGTGGATCGTGACGCTGGCATCGAACAGCCCGTCGCGGAAGCCGAGCTGCATGAACATCAGAATGCCGGCGAAGGCGATGCCGGCGAGAGCGATCGCCAGGCGGGCCGGCTGGCGCGCCAGCAACAGCCAGGCGAGGGGAATGCGCCGACCCTGCCAGAAGGCGCTCATGGCTGCAGGCGGGCGATCACCTTCAGGCCGGAGAGGTCACGCACCCGCCGTGCATCGGCGGAGTCGAGCCGCACCCGCACCTCCACGATGCGGGCGTCAGCATCGCCGGTGGGATCGGTGGAGAGCACCTCGCGCTGCCGCACCTGGGGGTTGATGCGCTGCACCACACCCGAGAGGCTGCCGCCGAAGCCGCCGTTCTCGCTGGTGAGGCGCACCAGCTGGCCAAGACGGACGCGATCGATGTCGCTCTCGTACACCTCCACCAGGGCTTCCATGCGGTCGTTGTCGCCCAGCTCGAGGATGCCCTTGTCGCCGGGCCGCTCGCCCACCCGTGCCTGAATGCGCAGCACGGTGCCGCCGATCGGCGCCCGCAGTTCGGTGTTGGCCAGGTCGGTGTTGACCTTGAGCAACTCTGCCCGGGCCTCCTGAAGCTGGCCCAGCAGTTCGAGATAGCCCTGTTCGCGGCGGTCGAGTTCGTCGACGGCGATGGCCCCGGCGCTGGTGAGCTGGCGGTAGCGCTCCAGTTCGCGCCGCTCCACCACCAGGCGCCGCTCAAGGTTGGTGATGCGTGTGCGCAGCAGCAGGTTTTCGGCCCGCTCGCCCGGGCCGTTGTCGAAGCGGGCCAGCAGCTGACCGGCCTCCACCCGCTGCCCCTCGGCCACGTGCAGTTCGGTGATGCGCGGCGTTCCGCCCATGCTGGAGAGGGGGGCCGCCAGCACGCGGATGTCACCCGCCGGCACCAGGCGGCCCAGGGCCGCAACCGCCTCCGGCGCCGCGGGCCGGGTGGCGACCGGTGCTGGGGCATCCTTACGGGGAAGCCAGCGCTCACGCGTGGCCACCAACACCACCGCGACGGTTATGGCGGCGATCACGCCAAGCAGGACGGCGCCGGAGGGTCGTCGAACAGCAGGTCTTCGATGTAGCGCTCCGCCCACTGGGGGTTGAACGCCTTTTCCAGCACCCGTCTGGTTTTGTCGTTCTGTTTCTGTTGCTTGCAATAGCTGAGCTGCCCCTGCCAGCGAGCCAGGCTAGCTGGGTGATTAGGCGGCTGAGATTCTGCCTGTCGGGTGGCCTCGGCCAGGATCGTCAGGAAGTCACCCACCTGGTCCACGAAGGCCGACTCCTCCGCCGCGGAGGCCGGCCGCACGAACAGCACCTCGGGGGAGAAGATCGAACCCCAGGTCGGCAGCTCGCGCACCTGGATGAAGTCAAATCGGGAGCGGCCGGCCAGGGCGGTGGCGATGCCTTCCGGCAATTGCCCCATGACCGGGGAGAGATCGACGATGGCGGCGGAGACCACCCCCCGGCCGGCGACGATGTCGGCGCCGAAGACCGGCAGGTCGTAGCAGGGATCGGGGAAGAAGACGCAGTGCAGGATCTGCAGACCGGCGCCGAGTCGGGCCGTCTCCAGGTGCAGCTTGCGCAGGCCGCGGCAGCAGTGCACCTCGTTGCGGATGAACAGATCCTCACCATCGAGGCTGCCGCTGATCGCCTCGAGCTCGGGATCGATCGCAAAGGGCTCAAGAGCAGGCAGATCGTTACGGCAGAGCCGGATCCGATCGGCCAACGCGTTGACCATGGGATGGATCCCCAGGCTGTCCGTGACGCTGGCGCTGGACTCGGAAGGTGCCTGGGTCATTGCGGCCCTGCAGCCAGCAGAATGGTGATCCTGCCATGCATCCGTGAGCCTTCCAGACGCTTGTTGCGCCCCGTTGCTGCCGGGCCTGGCCGAACCGGAGCGACGGCGCCTCGCCAACGGGGCCGAACTGGTGAGCCTGCCTCTTCAGGGAGCTCCCCTGGTGTGTCTCGATTTCCTGTGCCGGGCTGGCAGCGCCTTCGAGGCGGAGAGCGAGAGTGGCATGGCCCACTTTCTCGAACACATGGTGTTCAAGGGCAGTCGCAGCCTGGCCGCCGGGGAGTTCGACCGCCGCATTGAGGCCCTCGGCGGCAGCAGCAACGCCGCCACCGGATTCGACGACGTCCATTATCACGTGCTGATACCACCGCAGGCGGCGGCGGAGGCTCTCGACCTACTGCTGGATCTGGTGCTGCGGCCCCGGCTCGAAACCGAAGCCTTCGCGATGGAGCGGCAGGTGGTGCTGGAGGAACTGGCCCAAAGCGAGGACCAGCCGGAGGAGCGGGCCCTGCAACACCTTTTGGAGCGGGCCTGCCCCGGCCATCCCTACGGCCAGCCGATCCTGGGGCGCCGCCAGGCCCTGCTCGGTCACGATCCCACCGGCATGGCCGCTTTTCATCACCGCCTCTATGGCGGCGGCCGCTGCGTTCTGGCGATCAGCGGCGCCGTGGCGGATGGCAACCTGGTCGAACGCTTCGCCAGCAGCGCCCTCGCCGACCTGCCGGCTGCCGGCGATATCGCCGGCTCGCCCGTGCTCGCTCCGCCCCCCCTGGCGGTCGCGGTGGGGGAGGAGCGGATGAGCCTGCCGCGGCTGGAGGCGGCGCGGCTGCTGATGGCCTGGTGGCAGCCCCCGGCCGACGACCTGCACGGGGTGATGGGGACCGATCTGGCCACCACCGTGCTGGCAGAAGGCCGGCGCTCTCGCCTTGTGGAGCGGCTGCGCGAGCAGTTGCGCCTGGTGGAGAGCATCGACCTCGACCTGCACGCCATGGAGTGCGGCAGCCTCGCCCTGCTGGAAGCGGTCTGTGAAGTCGAGGAGCTGCCGGCAGTGCGTCGGGCGATCGGCGAGGTCTGGCAGGAGGTGATGGCCGAGCCGATCGGCGCGGCCGAATGGGAGCGGGCGCGGCGGCTGGTGGCCAATGCCTACCGCTTCGGCCTCGAATCCCCCGGCAGTGTCGCCGGTGTGATCGGTAACAGTGCCCTGTGGGGCCGCTGCCAGACGCTGCAGCACCCCCTGGAGCTGCTGCAGCGCTGGAGCCCCGAAACGCTGCGCAAGGAAGCCCTTGTACGGCTCGACCCCAGCCGCGCTTTTGTGCTCGAGGCGGTGCCCTCATGAGCAGCGAAAACGGTCATCAGGTCTTCCGTCTCAATGGCGGCCTGCCAGTCCATGTGCAGCGCCGCCCCGGCCCGGCAATCCTGGCGGCGCGGCTGGCCCTGCGAGGTGGCAGCAGCGCCGATCCGCAGGGACAGCGCGGTGCCCATCAGCTATTGGCCGGCGTGATGAGCCGCGGCTGTGGCGATCTCGATGCCGACGCCCTGGCCGATCTGGTTGAGGGAGCTGGAGCGGGGCTGCGGGCCGAGGCCCATGAGGATGCCCTGGTCATCGGCCTCAAGTGCGCCGCCGCCGACGCCCGCAGCCTTCTGCCGCTGCTGCCGGCGATGGCTCGCCGCCCGCATCTGGCCGACGACCAGGTGGAGATCGAGCGCCAGCTCAACCTCCAGACCCTGCAACGTCAGAAAGAGGATCCCTTCCAGCTCGCCCACGACCAGCTGCGACGCCTGCTCTACGACGACGGCCCCTACGGCCACGATCCCCTCGGGGTGGAGGAGGAGCTGAGCGCCCTCGGCAGCTGTGATCTGCGGCAGCTGGTGGACGGACTCGGCCGCCAGGGGGCGGTGCTGGTGCTCTGCGGTGATCCCCCGGAGCAGCTGCGCGAGCTGCTGGAGGATTCCCTGACCGGCGAGCCCTGGAGCACCGCCCTGCCCAGCGCGGCCCCCACCTCCTCGAGCCCTGGCCCGCGGGGCGAGGGCCGGCTGCAGGAGCACGAACAGGACACCGAGCAGCTGGTGCTGATGCTCGGGGTGCCCACCGTTCCCCTCGGTCATCCCGACGCCGTGGCCCTGCGCCTGCTCCAAGCCCACCTCGGGTTGGGCATGTCCAGCCGCCTGTTCGTCACCATGCGCGAGGAGCGAGGCCTGGCTTACGACGTGGGCGTGCATCTGCCGGCACGCTGCGGAGCAGCCCCCTTCGTGATGCACCTGTCCACCTCCGCCGATCGGGCCGCCGAGGCGACCGCCTGCCTGCTGGCGGAGTGGCAGCGGGTGATCGAACACCCGCTCAGCAGCGAGGAACTGCAGCTGGCGCTGGCCAAATACCTGGGCCAGGACGCCATGGGACGTCAGACCTGCTCCCAGATCGCCGAACGGCAGGCCCTGCTGCTTGGCCAAGGCCTGCCGCCCGACCATGTGGAGCGCTGCCTGCAGCAGGCCCAGCAGCTGAGCAGCGAGGCGATCGGCGCGGTTGCGCGGCGCTGGCTGGGCGGCCCCAGCCTCAGCCTGGTGGGCCCGGCGGCGGCGCTGGTGCGGGCGCGGCAGGCCTGGAGCGAACGCCCGTTCAGTCCGCCGCCGGCCTGAGTTGGGTCCGCTCCAGTAGGAAGGTACCGCGACGGAAGCGCACGGCCAGTTGCTCAAGGGCCCGCAGCTCCACCACCGTGCCGCTGTCCTCGGGATCGATCAGATCCGGGGGACGCAGCATCGGCATCGGGTCGGCGCTCTTGAGATAGGCGGGGTTGCCTTGGAGCCGGACCTGGTCGCCGATCTGGAAGCTCGGGCCCGCGTCCGCGGAACCTGCGTCGGCGTCGTTGCCCCCGGCCAATTCCAGCGCTTCGTTCGCCAAGCGGCCCTCACCCCTTCTCAGGCGAACCTAGCTGCAGCAGGATGGTCGTCTGCCATGGATGGAGTCGTTGCGAGCCCTTGCCACCTGGAGCGGCGCGATCGCCGGCCTGTTGCTGATCGTGGTGGGGGGCCTGATCCAGGCGGCTGTGCCCTTCCATGACGCTGCCGGCTGGGCGATCCGACCTCTCGGCGTCACCCTGCAGGTTCCGGCCCTGCTGCTCACGGCCCTGGTGGGCGGTCCACGCAGTGCCCTGCTGGCAGCGGTGGCGTACCTCAGTGTCGGCCTCTTCCAGTTGCCGGTCTTCCACGAAGGCGGCGGCGTCGGCTATCTCGTGGATCCTGGCTTCGGCTACCTGGCCGGTTTCGTGCCGGCCGCCTGGGTGACGGGCCGGCTGGCGCGCCAGGAGGGCATGAACGACCCCTTCACCCTGGCGGTGGTGGCGGTGGGTGGCCTGGTGGTGATCCACCTCTGCGGCCTCACGAACCTGCTGATCGGAGGGCTGGCGGGCCGCTGGGACGGCAACCTCATGGTGCTCGTGGTGGGCTACAGCCTGGCGTTACTGCCTCAGCTGCTGCTCTGCTGTGCCGTGGGCGTGCTGGCCTGGCTGCTGCGCCGCCTGCTGCTGATCGAATCGTGATTCGGGCTCGTCGCTGCTTGCCCTGGGGGGTCGCTGCCGCCCTGCTGCTGCTCGATCAGCTCAGCAAGGCCTGGGCCCTGAGCCATTTACCGCCGGGGGTCGTGGCCCCCTTCTTGCCTGGGCTGCTGCAGTTGCAGCGCGTCAGCAACACCGGGGCCGCCTTCAGTCTGCTCAGCGGCAACAGCGTGGCCCTGGGCTGGATCAGTGCCCTGGTCAGCCTGGCGGTGGTCGGCTGGCTGCTGCTGCGACCGCCGGGAAGTCTCTGGGCCCGGCTCGCCGCCGGTTTCATGCTGGCCGGAGCCGCCGGCAACGGGTTGGATCGCTGGCGGCTGGGATCGGTGGTGGACTTTCTGGAGATCGTGCCGTTCTCCTTCCCGATCTTCAACGTCGCCGACGTGGCGATCAACCTTGCCGTGGTCTGCCTGCTGCTGGATCAGCTGCGTCCCCCGCCGGAGCGCCGTGGTTGAGTCCCTGCGCCAACGGTTAAGTGCCCTGAGCCGTCCCAACGACGCCCTGGTGGAGATCCATCAGCCCGATGCACCGCTGCGGCGGCAGGTCCTGCATGGCGGTTGCTACCGCATCGGCCGCAATCCCAGCAGTGATCTCGCCATCGACCACGGCGCGGTCAGCCGTCATCACGCCCTGCTGGAGCAGCGTGGCCGCCATTGGCTGTTGCGAGATCAGGGATCCACCAACGGGATCTGGTGGCAGGGCCGCCGGGTGCAGGAGCTGCTGCTGCGCGATGGCGACAGCGTGCGCTTCGGGCCGAACCAGCAGGGCGGGCTGCCGGAACTCACCTTCCTGCAGCCCGCCTCCCCCCGCTGGCAGCGGCTGGGCCGCTTCAGCGCCCTGGCCCTGGTGACCGTGGCCAGCGGCGGCAGCCTGCTGCTTTCCCTCTCGATGCTGACCCTGCCGATCCGAGGCAGCTTGGCAACGGTTCGGGGACCGCTGGTGATCTACGACCGCAGCGGTAGGCCGATCGCCTCCGCCGACGATCAGCGCCACCGCGAGCTAAAGCGCCTTGGGGACTACCCGCGGGTTCTGATCGACGCCCTGCTCGCCAGTGAGGACAGCCGGTTCTGGTGGCATCCCGGGGTGGACCCGATCGGCACCGGCCGCGCCCTGGCCACCAATCTGCTGGGTGGACGGGTCCTGGAGGGGGGCAGCACCCTCACCCAGCAGCTGGCCCGCAGCCTCTACCCCGACCAGGTGGGCCAGGGGGAGACCCTCGGACGCAAGTGGCGCGAACTACTGGTGGCGCTGCAGCTGGAGGCCCGCTTCAGCAAACACGACCTGCTGCTCAGTTACTTAAACCGCGTCTACCTGGGAGCCGGCTGGGGCTTCGAGGACGCAGCGCGGCGCCTGTTCGGCAAGCCAGCTGCAGGTCTGCAGCTCGAGGAAGCCGCCCTGCTGGTGGGCCTGCTGCCCTCCCCTAACGCCTACGACCCCTGCTTCTCCCCCGAGGCAGCCCTGGCGAGCCGCAATCAGGTGCTGGTCAAGATGGCGGACACCGGACGCATCTCGGCCGACCAGGCCCGCATGGCGCGTCGCCGGCCGATCCGCCTGGCCGGCGACGCCTGCCGGTCCAGCCAGCGCCGGGCGGCTCCCTTCTACAGCGACCAGGTGCGCCGCGACCTCGACCGCCTGGTGGGCGAGGATGTTGCTGCCGAGGGCAACTACCTGATCGACAGCCATCTTGATCCGGCGCTGCAAGAGCTGGTGGAGCGGCGCTTGCGGGAGCGGATCGATTCCAGCCGCTCGCTCGGCGTAAGTCAGGGGGCGGTGGTGGTGCTCGATAGCCGCAACGGCGGCATCCTGGCGATCGCCGGCGGCCGCGACTACCGCCAAAGCCAGTTCAATCGGGCGACCATGGCCCTGCGCCAGCCCGGCAGCACCTTCAAGCTGATCCCCTACCTGGTCGCCCTTGAGCAGGGGGCACGGCCTTCCGATCCGATCAGCTGCGCGCCCTTCACCTGGCGTGGCCAGCGGTTCGAGAGCGATTGTGGTGGCAGCCTCAGCCTGAGGCAGGCCCTGGCGATCAGCAGCAATACCGCCGCCCTGCGGATCGCCCAGCGGGTGGGCCTGGAGGCGGTGGTGCAGAAGGCCCACGACCTTGGCATCACCTCGTCGCTGCAGCCGGTGCCAGGCCTGGCCCTGGGCCAGAGCGAGGTCACCCTGCTGGAACTCACGGGGGCCTATGGGGCGGTGGCCAACAACGGCACCTGGCAGGTCCCGAGCACGATCCGGCAGCTCACCGATGCGGAGCAATGCCACCGTAACGGCGAGGCCCCCAGCCGCCCAGCCGCAGGATCGGGCCGGCCCCAACCCGCCCGTGGCGTCCGCTGTCGTGGGGCGGAGGGCAACCAGCAAGTGGCCACCAACCACGGCCGGAGGGTGCTGCGCCCTGCCAGCGCCGAGGCGATGCGCTCGATGCTGCAGTCGGTGGTGAACGGCGGCACCGGCACCGCCGCCTTTGCGCCCGGTGGAGTGGGCGGCAAGACCGGCACCACCAACGAAGGCCGCGACCTGCTGTTCGTCGGCTTCGATCCCCAGCGCCACTGGGTGATGGGCGTCTGGCTCGGCAACGACGACAACAGCCCCACCCGGGCCACTAGCGCCCTGGCGGCCTCGCTCTGGGGTGAGATCGTCCGCTCGGCCGAAGCGGCGTCCTGATGCTGCCCCGCCGCCTCTGGCTCTGGATCGCCCTGGGGCTGCTGGTGTTGATCCTCGGCGGCGTGGTGCTGCAGGCGATCAACCAACTGCTCTGGCAACTCAGCTACTGGCTGCCCAGCTGGTTGGTGGGTCCACTGCTGCTAATTGTCCTGGCTGCGCTGCTGCTCGCCGCCGCTCAGATCGGCTGGCCCTGGCTGCAGGCCTGGCGGCGATCCGCTGGCCGCGGAGGAGCCAAGGGTGGCCCGGACTTGCGCCCCTCCCGCAACCGGCGCGAAGCCGCCGAGCGTAGCCTCGGCTCGATTGACCGCACCCTGGAACGCGTTCGCGATGCGGTGGAACGCGAGGCCCTGAGCCAGGAACGGCAGCGCATGCAGACGGAGCTGGAGCGCGGCGATCTGGTGATCGTGGTGTTCGGCACCGGCTCGGCCGGCAAGACCTCCCTCATCCGGGCCCTTCTCAACAAGCTGGTGGGGCAGGTGGGGGCGGCGATGGGCTCCACAATCACTACGGCACGCTACCGGCTGCGGCTCAAGGGCCTGGAGCGGGCGGTGATCCTTGAGGACACCCCGGGAATCCTGGAGGCGGGCGGCGAAGGGGCAGATCGCGAGCGGCTCGCGCGTCGCCAGGCCGCCCGCGCCGATCTGTTGCTGCTCGTGGTCGACGGCGACCTGCGCGCCGCCGAGATGGAGGTGTTTGAGGCCCTGGCGGGACTGGGTAAGCGGCTTCTGCTGGTGCTGAACAAGTGCGACCTGCGCGGTGAGCGCGAGGAGGAACGGCTGCTCGCCCTCCTGCGCCGGCGCTGCCAGGGCCGTCTGGCCGCCGAAGACGTGATCCCCGCCAGCGCCGCCCCCCAGAGCGTGCCCATGCCCGGCGGCCGTCCCCGCCAGCCCATGCCGGAGGTGGAGGCCCTACTGCGCCGCATCGCCAGCGTGCTGCATGCCGACGGTGAGGAGCTGATTGCCGACAACTTGCTGCTGCAGTGCCGTCAGCTGGGGGAGGCCAGCCGGGCGCTGCTGGATCGCCAGCGGCGGCAGGACGCCGAGCAGATTGTGGATCGCTACATGTGGATCGGCGCAAGCGTGGTGGTGGTCACACCGCTGCCGGGGGTGGATCTGCTGGCCACCGCCGCCGTGAACGCCCAGATGGTCGTGGAGATCGGCCGCCTTTACGGGGTGAGTCTCGATCGCGTCTCCGCCCAGGATCTTGCCCTCTCCGTGGGGCGCACCCTCGCCAGCCTGGGGCTCATCAAGGGGGGCGTGGCCCTGCTCACCAGTGCCCTGAGCCTGAATCTGCCGGCGGTGCTGATGACCCGGGCCCTGCAGGCCGTCAGCGCCGCCTGGCTAACCCGCGTGGCCGGCCGCAGCTTTATCACCTACTTCAAGCAGGATCAGGACTGGGGCGACGGCGGCCTGCAGGAGGTGCTGCAGCGCGAGTACGACCTCAACCGCCGCGAGGACGTGCTGCGCTCGTTCCTCAAGGCGGCCCTTCAACGGGTGGTGGAACCGCTGCAGCGCCAGGGGCTGCGGTTGCCGCCACGGCCTGAGGGGCGCCGCCCAAAGCCTCAGGCGGAGGGGGAAGCAGCGGACCGCGACTATCCAGCACCGTGATGAGGGAGAGATAGAGCACCCCGATCAGGATCGAGAGTGCCCCGGTGACGATCGCCACCCAACGGGCCCGTCCAGCGGGAGGAGTCTCAGACATTGGCAATGCTGGCGTGAATGGCGTGGGCGAGTCGCTCCAGATCCTCCGGGCGGGTGTGGGGATTGCCCAGCACCGCCTTGAGGTGGTACCGGCCGCGGTAGAGCGGACGCGAGAGCATCAGCTCCTCGGCCAGCAGCTGCTGGCGGGTGCGGGCCGACCACTCCTCCGCCGCGGCGGCGCTGCAGCCGGCCGGGCGGAAGGCGAGCAGATGCAGCGGCCCGCCGAGCAGCCGCAGGCGATCGTCAACCGCGAGCCGCTGCTCCAGCAGGCACCGCCGCTGCAGGGCGGCCTCGATCAAGGCCTCGATGCCCTGCTGGCCAAGCTGGCGCAGGCCCAGCCAGAGCTTGAGCACCTCGGCCGGCCGGCTGCCCTGCAGGCCCGCCTCGCCGCCGTGGCCGCCGGCCCGGCTGGGCTCCATGTAAGGCAGCCCCGTGGCAAAGGCCGCCTCCAGCTGGCTGGGGTCGGCCAGGAGCAACAGCGAGGAGGTCTTGGTGATGCCTAGCAGCTTCTGGGGGTTCACCGTGACCGAATCAGCCTGCTCCAGGCCCTGCAGCCGCACGCGCTGGGCTGGCGCGAGGGCAAACACCGCGCCGATGGCGCCATCAATATGCAGCCAAATACCATGGCGGCGGCAGAGCGCGGCTATCTCCTCGAGCGGATCGATGGCGCCCCTCACCGTGGTGCCAGCGGTAGCCACCACGGCGATCACCGGAATCGCGGCCTGCTCGAGCTGTACGAGACGTTCGGCCATGGCGTCGGGCGCAAGACGCCCGGCCGCATCGACCGGGAGGCGCTGCAGGGCCTCGGCGGGCAGGCCCATCACCGCGATCGCCTTCTCCAGGGAGACATGGGCATCCTCGCTGCAGAGCACCACTGCCTGCCCATGGCTACCGAGGCCGCGTGTCCGCCGCGCCGTCACCAGAGCCATCAGGTTGCTGAGGCTCCCGCCGCTAGCGGCAACCCCGCCGGCCCCCGCGGGCAGGGCCAGCCGGGCGGCCAGCCAGCCGCACAGCTGCTGCTCCAGGCGTGTGAGGCTGGGCGAGAGCTCCTCGGCCAGCAGGTTGTTGTTGAGCCCGGCGCAGATCAGATCCGCCGCCACCGATGCCGCCAGGGGTGGCGGATCGAGATGGGCCAGGGCCCCAGGATGGTTGGGGTTGAAGGCTCCCTCCATCAGCAACTGAAGATCGCTGAGCAGGCGCTCAGCACCGAGGCCCAGCCGCTCGGGGGCCACGTCGGGCAGCAGGGCCAGAGCTGGCAGCGGACTGCGTGCCCCTGCCGTGCCAAGCCAGTCGGTGAGCAGGCTGGAGGCACGATGCAGAAACTCCTCCAGGACTGGATCCGGAGCCAGGGGATCGGCGAACAGGGGCAGTGCCGCGGCATCGTTCTCCCCGGGGAGGGGAAGCACGGGCGAGGCCACCATGGGGAGGGTCGTCAGGGGAGGAGGAGTGGGCAGAGGAGTGGCGTGCAGAGACGTGGAGGCTGAACGACGCGCTGGTCATCATTCTGCCGCGTGCCAAGTGGACGGACAGCTACAAGGGAGGCATGGACAGCACGCAGGCCCACGAGCTCTGGATGGACCGGCTGCTGCGCTGCGCGGCCCGGGCTGGCGAGGAAGGCGAGATCCCGGTGGCTGCCGTGCTGCTTGATGGCGCCGGCCGCGCCCTTGGCTGGGGCAGCAACCGCCGCCACCGCGCGCAGGATCCCCTGGGCCACGCCGAACTGATCGCCCTTCGCCAGGCGGCCGGCGCTCGCAACGACTGGCGCTTCAACGACTGCACCCTGTTGG
This sequence comes from uncultured cyanobacterium, assembly GCA_903882285.1. Taxonomy (GTDB): domain Bacteria; phylum Cyanobacteriota; class Cyanobacteriia; order PCC-6307; family Cyanobiaceae; genus Cyanobium. Next base: position 42,507 of record CAIRWM010000067.1, on the reverse strand, counting down.
TGACCCTCGAGCCCTGTCCGATGTGCGCCGGGGCCCTCATTCAGGCCCGGGTCGGCACGGTGGTCTTTGCAGCTGACGATCCAAAGCGAGGTGCCCTTGGAGGCTGCCTGGATCTGGCCGCCGATCCCAGTGCCCACCATCGGATGGTGGTGATCGCTGGAGTCTGCAGCCCTCGGGCCCGCGAGCAGCTGGAGCACTGGTTCCGGCAGCGGCGCCGGCAGGAGACTGAGCCCTCATGGCTAAGGCCTGAGGGCTGAGCCCAGCCTCAGCCGACGGAGGCCATCGCCGGCGACGACGACCGGAAGGCAGGGAGTTCGCTCTGCAGCAGTTTCAACAGCCGCTCCACGTTTTCCGGGGTGCTGTTGTAGCCCATCAGGCCGATGCGCCACACTTTGCCGGCCAGGGCACCAAGGCCGCCGCCCAGCTCGATGCCATGGTGGTCAAGCAGGTGGCGACTGAAGGCCTTGCCGTCCACCCCCTCAGGGATATGCACGGTGGTAAGGGTGGGCAGGCGCAGTTCCTCGGGCACAAGCAGCTCCAGGCCGAGGGACTCAAGGCCGGTCCACAAAGCCATGGCATTGCGGCGGTGTCGGGTCCAGGCGTTCTCCAGGCCCTCCTCGGCGAGCAGGCGCAGGGCCTCGCGCATGCCGAAGTTCATGTTCACCGGGGCAGTGTGATGGTAGACGCGGTCGCTGCCCCAGTACTGGTTGAGCAGGGAGACATCGAGGTACCAGTTGGGCACCTTGCCGGAGCGGGCGGCCAGCTTCGCCTCGGCGCGGGGGCCCATCGTGAAGGGACCTAACCCGGGGGGGCAGCTGAGCCCCTTCTGGCTGCAGCTGTAGGCCAGATCCACCTTCCAGGCGTCGAGAAATAGCGGCACCGCCCCCAGGGAGGTGACGGTGTCGAGCACCAGCAGGCAGTCGTGCTGCCGGCAGAGCTCACCGATCCCCTCCATCGGCTGGCAGACGCCAGTGGAGGTCTCGGCATGCACCATCGCCAGGATGGCCGGCTTGTGGGTGATCAGGGCCTGCTCGAGCTCTTCGAGACTGAAGGCCTCGCCCCAGGGCCTTTCGATCGTCACCACCTTGGCGCGGTAGCGGCCGGCCATGTCGGCGAGGCGCAGGCCGAAGTAGCCTTTAATCGCCACCAGCACTTTGTCACCGGGCTCGATCATGTTGGCCAGGGTGGCCTCCATGGCAGCACTGCCGGTACCGCTCATCGGAATGGTGAGGCGGTTGTCGGTCTGCCAGACGTAGCGCAGCAGTTCCTGCACCTCGCCCATGAGCTGAATGTAGAGGGGGTCGAGGTGGCCGATCGGGGTGCGCGCCAGGGCCTGCAACACCGTGGGATGGGCGTTGGAGGGTCCTGGACCCAGCAGTAGCCGGGACGGCGTGTTGATCGGATCCAGCCCGAGCCGGTGGGAGGAATTCACAGAGGGCAGCACGGGTTGAGGCAAGACCGGGGCAGCGGTGGACAGGTTGGCAGAGATTAAGCATTAAACCCCCCCTGGCGAGCCAGGAGACGCTCCGGTGACGGCCGGCCAGGCCGATGACCAGCGGCCCGGCAAGCGGCGTGGCTGAGAAATTGGGGTTCAGCGGGCACGCACGTTGTTAGCGCCCAGACCGCGGCAGAGATGCTCGAAGGGAGTGCGCACCACGCCGGCAACATCGGCCACGCCGGCATCGGAGAGCATGTCGCTGACCACTTGGCCGAGCAGGGCGATGCTGCGCACGGTGGGGCCGGTAGGCACCCCGAGGCTTTTATACGTGTCGTCCAGTCCGTTGAGCACCCGCTCATCGAGGATCGTGACGTCGTCAGCGATCAGGGCGTAGCTGGCGTAGCGCAGGAAATAATCCATATCGCGTAGGCAGGCGGCCAGCCGGCGGGTGGTGTACGCGTTGCCACCGGGCAGGAGCAGTTCGGGATCTTCGAGCCAAAGCCGTTGCGAGGCTTCGCGCACGATGGTGGCGGCCTCACGATTGATCAGCTCCACCGCCGCCAGGCGCACACCAGACTCGGAGTACCAGGTGTTGATGCGATCGATGGCGCAACGATCGAAGTAGCGACCGAGTTGGTCGTAGCGGCCGATCAGACCGCTGATGGCATCGCGCATGAACGTAAGGATCGACGCACCTGCATCGGAAGGTAGCACTCACGAACAGCAACATTCCTGTGCTGAGCCCGGATCTGGGCAATCTGACAGAAACAGTTACGCAGGCCGGAGCCGGCGTGCGCCGGCGACACAAGCGTTCATTCGGTGGCAACCGCTACAAAAGCCTTCGGTATCAGTGCGTACCTTCCCGCCAGCCGAGCTTCTGGGCCTGGCCACCGGTTCCGTCAAAGTCCCCGTTCAAGTACCCGCCCCATCCCTGCCATGGCAAAATCCGCCCAGGATGTTTTGCGTCAGATCAAGGACGAAGGCATCGAACTGATCGATCTGAAATTCGTCGATCTGCATGGCAAATGGCAGCACCTCACGGTCTGTAGCGACCTGATCGATGAGGCGGCCTTCTGCGATGGTGTCGCCTTCGACGGCTCCTCAATCCGAGGTTGGAAGGCGATCAATGAGTCGGACATGGCCATGGTGCCCGACCCCAACACCGCCTGGATCGACCCCTTTTACAGCCACAAGACCCTGAGCCTGATTTGCTCGATCCAGGAACCCCGCAGCGGTGAACCCTACGCTCGCTGTCCCCGCTCCCTGGCCCAGAAGGCCCTCCAGTATCTGGGCTCCACCGGTCTCGCGGACACTGCCTACTTCGGCCCGGAACCGGAGTTTTTCATCTTCGATGACGTCCGCTACAACAGCACCAACGGCTCCAGCTTCTACAGCGTCGATTCGATAGAGGCTCCCTGGAACAACGCCCGCCTTGAGGAGGGCGGCAACCTGGCCTACAAAATTAATCTGAAGGAGGGTTATTTCCCAGTCGCACCCAACGACACCCTGCAAGACATCCGAAGCGAGATGTTGCTGACCATGGGAGCTCTTGGCGTGCCGATCGAGAAGCAGCACCACGAAGTAGCCACCGCCCAGCATGAACTAGGCATCAAGTTCGCCGAGCTGATAAGTTCGGCGGACAATGTTATGATCTACAAGTATGTCGTGCGCAACGTCGCACGCAAATATGGCAAAACAGCCACCTTCATGCCCAAGCCGGTGTTCGCCGATAACGGCAGCGGCATGCACGTGCACCAAAGCCTCTGGAAAGATGGCCATCCCCTGTTCTTCGGCGAGGGCACTTATGCCAATCTCTCCCAGACCGCTCGCTGGTACATCGGCGGTCTGCTGAGGCATGCCCCCAGCTTCCTGGCCTTCACCAATCCCACAACAAACAGCTACAAGCGTCTTGTGCCGGGCTTCGAAGCCCCAGTGAACCTTGTGTACTCCCAGGGTAACCGTTCCGCCGCCGTGCGCATCCCGCTCACCGGCCCCAACCCCAAGGCCAAGCGACTCGAGTTTCGCTCCGGCGATGCCCTCGCCAACCCCTACGTCAGCTTTGCGGCGATGCTGATGGCTGGCATCGATGGCATCCGTAACCAGATCGATCCCGGCAACGGTACCGATCTGGATCTCTTCGAACTCTCAGCCGATGATCTCGCGAAGATCTCCACGGTTCCGGCCTCACTCAATGGTGCCCTGGAAGCCCTCGATGCAGACAAGGATTATCTGTTGGCCGGTGGTGTCTTCACTGAGGACTTTATCAGCAACTGGATCGCCATGAAGTACGAGGAGGTGCAGCAGCTCCGCCAGCGGCCCCACCCTCACGAGTTCGTGATGTACTACGACGCCTGATCAACACCTTCGATGGGGATCGGCGGTTGTCTGCCATGATGCGCCAGTCCGATTCCCTTCAACGATTACTCTTCGTGTGGTGTCTGCCCTAGACGGAGCCCTCTGCGCTAATCACTCTTGTGTCGGTGCCGCTGCAGGCCTAGCCCCTGGAACGTGATTCTTAAACATCACCGTTGACCCCTTCTTCCGGGGCAGGGAACACCATTCCGGTGCTCCGCAGAACATATCCTCGAGCCAGTGGGCTTCCGGATTCCCGCAACTGCGAGCCTGGCATGTTGCCTTTAGTTTCGATCTTCCTGGATCGGAATGACATCCTTGCCAATCCCAGCACCAGCAGCTTCAAGAGTTCCTTCCCCTATGACAACCCGGCAAGCCTGGCTTATCTACCGTGCTTCCAAGGCGAATTGATCAGCCTCGCCACCTCCAACAGATACAGCAACAGCAGCTGACCCCAAACCAAGGTTTGTTAGTGCGTGGCGGACCTCCTCCAGATCGGGCCCAACGGCCCGATCTAGACCGTCGACACTCGCTTTGGCTCCGCACCTGCTGAAATAGGCCAATCCCTACCGCCATCCCTTTCCTTCCCCGTGGCCGAGACCCTCACCAAGCTCGCGTACCAGACCCTCCAGCAGGGTAAGGGGTTGATGGGCCTCGCGCACAAGGAAATCAGCACCCGGCTGATGACGCTCTTGGCCCCCGACGGCAGCCCCAGGACAGAACCCGTTCCACCGCAGATGCTGGCGGAACTACGCCGCTCCATGGATCGCTTGATCGAGCTGGACTGGCAGGAGGCCGAGGCGGACCTCTATCCCACGGCCCTGCTCTTTGATGCCCCCTGGCTCGACTGGGCAGCACGCTATCCGCTGGTGTGGCTTGACATGCCCGCCACCTGGAACCGGCGGCGGGAGCGCAACGTGCGCGATCTGCCTAGGGATGTGAGCCCGGATGCCTACCCCGACTACTACCTGCAGAACTTCCACCACCAGACCGACGGCTACCTCAGCGACCACTCCGCCTCTCTCTACGACCTCCAGGTGGAGATCCTTTTCAACGGCACTGCAGACCCGATGCGTCGCCGCATCATCAAGCCTTTGCGCCAGGCCCTGCAGACCTTCGCCGAACGACCAGCCAGCGCCATCCGCGTTCTGGATGTGGCCACCGGCACCGGCCGCACCCTGCGCCAACTGCGTGGAGCGCTGCCCCAGGCCCAGCTGGTGGGCCTCGACCTCTCGCGCGCCTACTTGCGTCAGGCTAATCGCTGGTTGAGCCAGCTCCCCGGGGAACTGCCCCAGTTGGTGCAGGGCAACGCCGAGGCCATGCCCTTTGCCGATGGCTGCTTCCAGGCGATCAGCTGTGTCTTCCTACTGCATGAGCTGCCGGCCCAGGCACGCCAGCACATGATCGATGAGGCCTTCAGGCTTCTAGAACCCGGCGGGGTGCTGCTGCTGGCCGACTCCGTCCAGCTGGAAGACTCCCCGGAATTCCGGGTGGCGATGGAGAACTTCCGCCGCGTCTTCCATGAGCCCTACTACCGCGACTACATCGGTGATCGGATCGACGAGCGCCTGCAGACGGCCGGATTCGAGGCCGTGACCGCCGAATCCCATTTCATGACGCGCATCTGGTCCGCCCGCAAGCCGCGCTGATCGCCAGGCCCTGCGGGGCCCAGCTCAGCGCCCCAGCCACCAGGCGATGAGCATGCCGATCCCGCCCCAGCGCAAAGCCTGCCAGAAGCGTTCGCCATCGCTGCCGGGCGCGCGCAGGGCAGCGGGCAGGGGATCCAGCAGCCGCTGTGCCAGCGCCAGCCTCTGACGGCGGCGGCGCATCGGCGCCGCCAGCGGTGCCTCCCCCGCACTCCGCCGGCTCGCCAGACCGATCACGGCGGCCAGATGGTGCAGCAGGCCGGGACCCGGCAGCGGCGGCAGGCGGCGGTGGGATCGGTTGCGTTGGGACCGGTTGCGTTGGGAGCGTTGCGAAGGCAGGGGCAGGGTCATGGGGAGACAGATGTCGCAGCGGGTCCGCTGGCGCCAGGATGGGGGGACACCTGCGACCTCGTCCAGTGGTGAGCTCCCCGGCCCCGATCAGCAGCGGTAGCGCTCCGCACAGGCACGCCTGGCCCGAGGGTGGGCTGGAGGCGGCGCAGGAGCTGCAGCGGTGTCTTGCCATCGGGGATCGCGATTGGCACGCCCTCAAGACCCAGAGGCCCCGCCGGGCCGCCGAGCAGCTGGCTTCGGCCCTGGTGCTGCTGCTCGCCGCCGACCGGCCCGCCACCCCGCTGCCGACCCCTGCCCGCCAGCAGGCGATTGACCTGCTGGAGCACGCCCTGGCCTGGCTCAAAGCCGACATAAGCGATCCTGGCTGTCCGTCGCACCACCGTTGAGCTAAACCCGCCGCGCCGCCAGCTGCAGACGATTGCCGCGGGGACTCCAGCGGACGTCGTCGAAGCAGTGATGAATCAGAAACAGCCCTCGCCCTGAGAAGGCTTCCCGCTGCTCGGGCAGGGACTGGCGACGAGCCGGCCCAGGAGGCACGCCGGGCCCCTCGTCCTGCACCTGCCACACCAGCCATCGGGGCGTGACAATACGCCGCACCCGCAGGCATTTGGCCGGATCACAGCCGTTGCCGTGGCGCACCGCATTGACCAAAGCCTCCTGCAGACCGAGCTGCAGCTGGGCCTGGCGCTGCGGGCACTCCACCGGATCGAGCAGGAGTTCCAGCAAAGGTGCCAGCTGCAGGGTGGAGGGGGTGATGAAATCGGCCCAGCGCAATGCCATTGGCGAGGGGGTTCCTGCAAACGCTGGCGTAGGTATCTTCGACCCTAGCCCGCAGGTCTGTCGGCCGCAGCGGCGATGCGGGCGGCCAGGCTGGGGTGGCGGAGGAGCGCATCCATCAGGCGCACCCCCCGCAGCTGATTCACCAGCGGCAGGTGCCCGTCGGGGGCCTGCAACGACCAGGTGAAGGAACCGGGATAGCGGGTCCAGGTGCCCCCCTGCTTCCAGCCGAGGCGGGGCCAGAGGCGCTCCCATTGGCCGTTGCAGGCCCGCAGCAGCCTGCCCTGGACCGAGAAGCCGAAGCGACCACTGGAGTAGCACAGCCAGAGGCGATCCAGGCTCTCCAGGTCGGGACCCGGCATCGGCGGCACCTCGCTGTAGTACACGTAGCCGCGGCGCTCGGCCTCAGGGCCGCCCAGCTGGCGCAGCAGGGCGCTGGTCAGCCGGTCGGCCGCCTCGAACTCCTGCAGCATCAGATGCCGCTGCAGCGGGGCATAGTCGATGCCACAGACACTGGTCACGGCAAGCCAGCCGTCGGGGTAGCGGCTGAGCAGGGTCTGGCGCTCGGCCTCATCGCCCCGGGCCAGGAGCAGCTGCACCAGGGTGCCCCCGGCCCAGTCCTCGCCGGTGGCATCGAGGCCACCAAGGGCATCGGCCAGCAGGGGCAGCAGCTCGGCGGAGCGCTGCTCAAGCTGGAGCAGCAGGCTGCGGCGCTGCCGGGTCGAACCGGCCAGGAAGCGTTCGAGCAGCTGATCGGCGCGGGCGGTGCTGGTGACCGGAGGACCGGAGAGCATGGAGAACGAATGGCCGAAAGGAATTCGGGCCCGAGGCCTCGGCCGAGGCCCACTATGTCAGGCAGAGACGAGCATATGGACAGTGCCCGGCGTCCTGGTGGAGGGCAATCTCCACGGCGCTGCCTAGGATCATGCTTTCTCTGTTTGCCATGGCCGCCGCCATTCAGTTCTTCCGCGGGGTGGACGAGCCGGTCGTGCCCGACATCCGCCTCACCCGCTCCCGCGATGGACGCACCGGCCAGGCGATGTTCGTCTTTGAGGAACCCGTAGCGCTCGCCCCTGAAACCATGGGGGACATCACCGGCATGTTCATGGTTGACGAGGAAGGGGAGATGGTGACCCGCGAGGTCAAGGCCCGCTTCGTCAACGGCAAGGCCAGCGCCCTGGAGGTCACCTATACCTGGAAGAGCAGTGCCGACTTCGAGCGCTTCATGCGCTTCGCCCAGCGCTACGCCGATAGCCACGACCTGGGCTTCTCCGGCCAGGGTGAGGCTGACGCCAGCTCTGACGCTGACGCCCAGGACGACGCTTGAAATTCGGTCAGTGGCTGGGACTGATTGCCTTGGTGGCGGTGCTGGTGCTCCTCTGGAGCCTGCGCCACACCGTGGTGTTGATCTTCGCGGCGATCGTGCTGGCCATGGCCCTGTGCACCCTGGTGGGCAGTGTGCGCACCCGCCTCGGCATCCAGCGCCTGCCGGCCCTGGTTTTGAGCCTGTTCAGCGTTCTGCTGATCGGTGCCGTGGTGACCACGGCGATCATCCCGCCCTTCGCCGACCAGTTCGGGCAGTTGTTGCACAAGGTGCCCCAAGCAGCCGCCCTGCTGTTGCGGCTACTGCAGGGGTTGCTGGACTCGGCCTCGACGATGCTCTACGGCAGTGCCGCGGGCAATGCCGGCGGGAGCGCTACGGGTAGTGGTGCGGCCGGCGGCACGGAAGCCGGCCTCGCCTGGTTGCGCCAGGGGCTGCAGGGGATGGGTGGTGACGGCGGCGGTGCCCTGGCCAGCGGTCTCGGTGGCGGCGCCCTGCGTCTTCTCGGCTTTGCTGGCAATCTCGGCACCGCCCTGCTCCAGACCCTCTTCGTGGTGGTGGTGGCCGTGATGGTGGCCGCCCAGCCGCAGGCCTACCGGGAAGTGCTGCTGCTGGTGCCCTCCTTTTACCGCCGCCGCTTCCGCGCCGTGCTGCTCCAGTGCGGGGAGGCCCTGAGCGCTTGGATGGTGGGCGTGTTGATCAGTTCTCTCTGCGTCGGCCTGCTGGCGGCCGTGGGGCTCTCCCTGCTCGGCGTCAACCAGGTTGCCGCCAACGCCGTGCTGGCTGGCCTGCTCAACGTCATCCCCAATGTGGGACCAACGCTAAGCACAATCTTCCCGATGTCGGTGGCTCTGCTGGAGACCCCCTGGAAATCCCTGGCGGTGCTCCTGCTCTATGTCCTGATCCAGAACCTCGAGAGCTATGTGATCACCCCTTCGGTGATGCACCACCAGCTGCGGCTGCTGCCGGGGCTCACCCTGATCGCCCAGCTGCTGTTCACCGTGCTCTTCGGTCCCCTCGGCCTGCTGCTGGCCCTGCCCCTGGCTGTCTGCTTGCAGGTGATCGCGCGTGAGGTACTGATCCACGACGTCCTCGACGGCTGGAGGCGGCCGCGCCTGGCGCCATGAAGGCCCGCACCCTGCTGGGAGCCCTGGCTCTGGTGATCTTGGCGTTGCTGGTCTGGGAACTGCGCTGGGTGCTGCTGGTGCTGTTCGGCGCCGTGGTGCTGGCCGTGGCCCTCGACGTACCGATCACGCTGCTGCGCCGCCTGCTGCCGCTTAGCCGGCCCGCCGCCCTGGCCGCCGTGCTGCTAGCCCTGCTGCTGATCGCCTGGGGGTTGAGCGGCCTGCTGCTGCCGGAGGTGATCCAGCAGACGCAACAGCTGATCGACCTGTTCCCCCGCATGCTCAAGCGGCTGGCCGAGCTCGCCGCCCAGGTGCCAGGACTCCAGGATCTGGAGCGCGGTCTGCTGAACGGAGCCGGCTGGGAGAAGCTGCAGCCCCTGGGGAGCCAGTTGCTGGGGGTGGCCGGCGGGGCCGCCAACAGCACGATCCAGCTGCTGCTCATGGCCCTGCTGGCCATCCTGATGGCGCTCGATCCGCGCAGCCATCAGCGCCTGCTTGTGGCGGCCACCCCAGCCTTCTACCGGCCGCGCGTGCGCACTCTGCTGAGCGAGGGCCGCGAGGCCCTGGGCGGCTGGCTGGCCGGCATGACCCTCTCGGCCGTGGTGGTCTTCCTCACCACCTGGGCCAGCCTCGCCCTGCTCCGCGTGCCGCTGGCCCTGCTCAGCGCCCTGGTCTGCGGCCTGCTCACCTTTGTACCTACCATCGGACCGACCGTGGCCACCCTGCTGCCACTTTCGGTGGCCCTGCTGGTGTCCCCCGCCAAGATGCTGCAGGTGCTGGTGATGCGCTTGGTGCTTCAGAACGGCGAGGCCTTCCTGCTGACGCCCCTGCTGCTCAACCGCACCGTGAACCTGCTGCCCACCGTTGCGCTCATGGCGCAGCTCAGCCTTGGCGCCCTGCTCGGTCTGCCGGGCCTGCTGCTGGCGCTGCCGTTGGTGGTGGTGCTGCAGGTACTTTGCGAGGAGGTACTGGTGCGCGACATAATGGACCGCTGGGATGGCAACGGCTGACGCGAACGGTTGACGCAAACAGCTGCCCCCAACAGCTCAAGCAGTTGGAGGTCAGCCCGGCAGCGTGGAGCCGCCCTTTCCGGGCTCACGCCGGTAATGACGCCAGAGCGAGGGCTGGACGATCAGCACCACGATCGCCAAGGGATGGGCCAGCACGGCATGCATCAACTCTGTGACAGTGGGGTGATCGATCAGAAGCTGCAGCTCGGTGCGCAGATCAGCCAGGGCCAGCAGCAACAGCAGCAGGGGCACGAGGGACAGGGGTCGTTGCGGGCGGTGCTCCAGCACGTTGCTCATCGCCGCGAGAGCACCGGCAGCAGGGTCGGCGCCAGACCAATGCTCGACCAGCTACCCACAGCGATGCCGATGATCAGGGCGAAGGCGAACCAGAACAGGCTGCTGCCGCCGAACAGCAACAATCCCACCAGTGGCAGCAGGGTCGTCAGGGAGGTGTAGAGCGAGCGGGTAAGGGTGGCGTCCACGGCCACATCCACCTGATCGGTGAGACTGAGGTTGGCCAACTGCTTCTTCTGCTCACGGATGCGGTCGTAGATCACCACGGTGTCGGTGACCGAATAGCCCGCCACCGTGATCAGCGAAACGGCGAACAGGGAGTCGACCTCGATGCCCTTCAGCAGCCCGAGCCAGGCGAACACTCCGCAGGTGATCAGTACGTCGTGGGCCAGGCACACCAGGGCCAGGAAGGCGAAGACACCGTTGTACATGAAGGTGATGTAGGCAGCGATCGCCGCGAAACTCACCAGCAGCGAAACGACGCTGGCCCGAAGCAGTTGCGATCCCAGCGTGGGGCCGATCGTGTTGATCTCCGTTCCGCTTGTCTGCAGGGGGCCGGTGACCGGGCTGAGCTGATTCAGCAGGGTCGTGCCCTGTTCGGCGCTGAGGGCTGGCAGGCGCATCAGCAGCGAGCGGCCGCCATCCAGCAGCTGCACCGAGGCAATGCCGAGGTTCGGGGCCGGCTCGCTGCCCTCGGCGGGCAGGGTCATAGCGCCCAGGGTCTGTTGCACCTGGGGCACGGTGATCGAGCTGCAGCTGTCCCAGCACTGGCGCTCCACCTGGATCTGGGTGCCGCCGGTGAAGTCGAGGCCTGGTTTCAGCGGAGAGGCTATTGCCGGATTCAGCCAGCAGAGCAACAGACCGAGCAGACTTAGACTACAGGCGATCCCCGAGCCGATCCAGGCCAATCGGCGGTACCGGTTGATGCGGAAGAACCGCACCGGCGGAACGGTGCCAGAGCTCGACAGGGAGGGGTGAGAGGAGGCGATCACGAAAGGGAAGAGGCTCAGACCGAGACCGAGGGAAGGTGCTTGGCGGGCAGGAAGTAGGTGGGGCGGCGCAGGCCTGGGTAGCTCATCAGCAACCGCAGCAGGGTGCGGGTGCAGGTGAGAGCCGTGAACAGGCTCAGCAGCAGGCCGATCGCCAGCGTGACCGCGAATCCCTTCACCAGACCGGTGCCGAGGAAAAACAGGGCCGCACAGCTGATCAGGCCGGTGACGTGGCCGTCGAGGATTGAAGAGAAGGCCAAAGAGAAGCCGGTATCGATCGAGCGGATCAACGTATTGCCGCGGCGCAGTTCCTCCTTGACCCGCTCGAAGATCAGTACGTTGGCATCGACGGCCATGCCCACCGAGAGAATGAAGCCGGCGATGCCGGGAAGGGTGAGGGTGACCGGAATCAGGGCGTAGATCGCCAGATTGAACAGCGCATAGAGGCTGAGTGCCAGCACCGACACCAGGCCCGGCAGCCGATAGGTGATCACCATGAACACCCCCACCAGGCCCAGGCCGGAGAGACCGGCCAGCAGGCTGGTGCGGATGTTCTCAGCGCCGAGAGAGGGACCGATCGTGCGCACCTCAACGATCTTCACCGGCAGGGGCAGGGAGCCGCCGCGCAGCTGGACCTCAAGGTCGCGGGCCTCCTCGGCCGTAAAGTTCCCAGTGATGCTAGCGGCCCCGCCGCTGATCCCCGCCGCCTTGAACTGCGGCCCGACACTGGCCTCACTGATGGAACGGCCATCGAGCACGATCCCCAGCAGCCGCTCGGTGCCGGCGATCGATTGCGTGAGGGCAGCGAATTTCTCGCCTCCTTCACGGTTGAAGTTGAGCGTGACATCCCAGGAGGTGCCCGTTGGCTGCTGCTGCCGACCGGCCGTCACTAGGTCCTTGCCGGTGAGGGCCGTGGGCCCGTAGAGGGGGATGACGCGGCGATTGGCTTCCGCCAGCAGGGCTTGTAACTGGTCGGTCTCGCTGCTGCCGGCCGGCAGATTGACGGCGAGCGACCGCAAGGACTTGGCCAGATCTTCCGGATCAAAGCTGGGTTTGGGCGGGGCCGGGGCGCCGCTGGCGGCCGCCTCGGCACTGAGGGGCTGGCGCGATGCCAGTACCGATTCAGCCTGGCGCTTGAGCGCCAGCAGGCCCTGCAACTCCTTCTCGGTGCCTGGCCGCGACGCCTTGAACTCCAGCAGGGCGGTGCTGCCCAACACCTTGGCGGCCCGGCTGGGGTCCTGTTCGCCGGGGAGCTGCAGCACCAGCTGGTCGTCGCCGACGGTCTGCAGTGTCGACTCGGCCACGCCGAGGCCGTTGATGCGGCGCTCCAGCACGTCCTTAACGGCCTCCAGCTGCTCGGGTCCCACCTTGCGGATCGCCCCGGCTGGCATCACCTGCAGCGTGAGCTGGCTGCCGCCACGGAGATCGAGGCCGAGCTGCAGACCGAAGCTGACCAGAAGGGCACCGGCCGCGATGGCCAAGGCGAGGATGAAGGCGAGCCAGCCCTGTTGGCGTGCCATATCAGATGCGGCCAGCCTTGAGCTGACGGGCCGCCTCGACGATCTGATGCGGCTGGATGATCGTGAGATTTTCGAGGTTACCGTTGTAGGGAGTGGGGATGTCCTGGGAGGACAGGCGCACCGGGCGGGCGTCAAGGTCGTCGAAGCACTCCTCGGTGATCAGGGCCAGCAGTTCGGCGCCGATACCGCCGGTCTTCATGCACTCCTCCACCACCAGCACCTTGTTGGTCTTGCGGATCGAGCGGGCGATGGTGGCCATGTCAAAGGGCTTGAGGCTGACCAGATCGATCAGTTCCACATCGACACCGTCGGCCTCGAGCTGCTGGACCGCTTTGAGACAGTGATGGCGCATGCGCGAATAGGTCAGGATTGTGACGTCACTGCCTTCCCGCACCACCTCAGCCTGGTCGAGGGCGCAGATGTAATCGCCTTCGGGGATGTCCTCGGAAAGATTATAGAGGAGCACGTGCTCGAAGAACAACACGGGGTTGTTATCACGAATCGCCGCCTTCATCAGGCCCTTGGCATTGGTGGGCGTGCTGACCGCCACAATCTTGATGCCGGGCACGGCATGGAAATAGGCCTCGAGGCGCTGGCTGTGTTCGGCGCCGAGCTGCCGGCCGACACCGCCGGGGCCCCGCACCACTGCGGGAATCGTGAAGTTGCCACCACTGGTGTAACGCAGCATCCCCATGTTGTTAGAGATCTGGTTGAAGGCGAGCAGCAAAAAGCCCATGTTCATGCCCTCCACGATCGGCCGCAGGCCAGTCATGGCAGCACCGACAGCCATGCCCGTGAAGCTGTTCTCGGCGATGGGAGTGTCGAGCACCCGCAGCTCGCCGTACTTTTCGTAAAGATCCTTGGTGACCTTGTAGGAGCCGCCGTACTGACCGACGTCCTCCCCCATCACGCAGACGAGGGGATCGCGGGCCATCTCCTCGTCGATGGCTTCGCGCAGGGCATTGAACAGAAGGGTTTCGGCCACGGGGCGGGGAGCCTGTGCGGGGCCAACCTATCTCAGCCCCCAACCGTCAGTGCCCAAGCCGGCTCAGCCGCCGGCGGCGAAGGTGCTCAGCAGCAGCACGGAAAGCAACATGCCCGGCAGCAACAGCACTACCAGCAGGCTGAGGTCGTGGGGGGTCATGGAAACGGACGGCGACCGCTGGCCCCCCAACCTTAGGAAGGCTTGTCTGGCGCCGCAGGCCAGAGGCTGCGCAGGAAGGTCAGGAACAGCCCCAGCCCCACGAAAGCGAAGGTGAAGGTGGCCAGGAAACTCATGCCCACGATCAGGGTCTTGAGGGCCGTGGCGATGCTCTGGGCAATGCGGCTGTCGTAGTCGGGCGGATGCAGCGCGTAGTAGGCCACTAAGCGCTGGCTCAGCCCTAGGACCAGCCAACCCAGGGCCAGGCTGGTCAGGGCGCCGCTCAGGAAGCTGAGCGGTCCCTTGCTGGGCGCGGCGGGTGGGGGGCTGGGGCTCTTGTCGCTCATGGCTGGATCAGAGTCCGGCATCACCCACCTCCAGGCTGACACCGGAGCCAGTGCAGCGGCAGCACCAGCTGGTGAAGCCGGCGGCCACCAGATCGGCATCGATCCGCTGCTGACCAGCCTGGGCTGTTTCCAGATCGGCATAGAGGGCAAACAGGCTCGGACCCGAGCCGCTCATAGCTACCGCCAGGGGATCGCCGGCGCGGCGCAGCAGCTCCAGTCCCAGCGCGACACTGTCCACCTCCGGTGCCACCACGGCCTGGAGGTCGTTGCGCAGGGGCGGCAGCGGCCCGCCTCCCGCCAGGGCGGCCAGCAGGGGACCCTGGCGCAGAGCCTGGCGCCGCTGTTCAAAGTCGGATTGGCTCTGCAGGTAGAAGTCGCCCCGCATCTCGCGGCAGCGGCCATAGGCCCACGGGGTCGAGACGCTCGCCTCGGGCTGCTTGATCAGCAGTACCGCCAGTGCTGGGCCAGCGATCCCGGCCGGCAGCGCTGGCTCCAGGATCTCCCCCCGCCCGAAGCAGAGACGGGTGCCGCCCTCGAGGCAGAAGGGCATGTCGGAGCCGAGTTCGGCTGCGAAGGTATGCAGGCTGGCGGCGTCGAATCCCAGCCCCCAGAGCGCATTGAGCCCCATCAGAGCGGCGGCCCCATCGCTAGAGCCCCCGGCCAGGCCGGCGCCGATCGGGATCCGCTTCTCCAGATCGATCGTGGCGCCCAGCTCGGGCAGGCCGGCCCGCGAGCGCAACAGCTCACCGGCCTGCACGATCAAGTTGCGGCCATCGGTGGGGAGGTCGGCGCGATCGCAGCGGAGTTCGATGCTGGCGTCGGCGCGGGGCCGCAGCCGCAATCGATCGGCCAGATCGAGGCTCTGCATCACCATGGCGAGCTCGTGGAAGCCATCGCTCCGCTGGCCCAGCACCTCCAGGTGCAGGTTGATCTTGGCGGGCGCCAGAACGCTGAAGGTGGGCATGGATCAGCTGCAGGAGGGCGCTGGGGACGGGGAGGAGGAGGCGCTGGCGGGGGACGCCGCACCGCCGGCCCGATTCAAGCTGGTGGCCAGCGCCACCCAGCGCTCTGGCGCCAGTTCCTGGGGACGCTGCTGCAGGCTCAGGCCGGCCTCGACTGCCGCGGCGGCCAGGGCATCGGCCGGCAGCAGGCCCGCCAGGGTGTTGCGCAACATCTTGCGCCGGGACGCGAAACAGCGCCGCAGCAGGCTCTCCACCTGCTGGGCCGTGCTGGATGGCAGTAACTCCTGCACGGGACGGGGCTGCAGCAGGATCACCTCCGACATCACCTTTGGCGGCGGCACGAAACAGCGCGGCGGCACCGGACAGACCGATCGGCAGCGGGCCAGAAGCTGCATACGCACGCTCAGGGCCGAGAAGGCACTGCTGCCCGCCGCCGCCCGGATGCGCTCGCCCACCTCCTGCTGCACCAGCAGCACCAGGCGCTCGTAGGGGGTGGTGAGGGGCCGTTCAAGACGGCCCACCAGCCGCTCCAGCAGCGGTCCGGTGATGTTGTACGGGATGTTGGCCACCACCTTCAGCGGCCCGGAGGCCTCCAGCGGCAGCGGCACCTCCAGCACATCGCCTGTGATCAGGCGGAAGCGGGGGTCGGCGCCAAAGCGCTGCTGCAGGCCCTGGACCAGGTCGCGGTCTAGTTCCACCGCCGTCACGACGGCGGCTGGCGAGGCGAGTAGCCGTTCGGTGAGGGCACCCCGGCCCGGTCCCACCTCCAACACTCGATCCACAGGCCCCAACTCAGCGGCGGCCACGATCCGATCGAGCACGCCGGCATCAACCAGCCAGTGCTGGCCGAAGCGCTTGCGGGCGCGATGGCCAGCGAAGGTCATGGCAAGGGATCGGCGGTCCCCCCAGATTGCTCTACGGCCCTGGTTAGGGCACTGCCACGGTGGCTAGAGAGGGTTGTTGCCCGTTTCGCTCCGATGGACCGTCGACCCCTGCCGTTGTCGGCCCAGCGCCTGCTGGCCCCCCTGGCCCTGGGCCTGCCCCTTGGGCTCCCCTTGCTCCTGGGCGCGCCTGCCCTGGCGGGCAGCATCACCGTCGATTCGATTTTCGACAAGCAGGCCGCGCTGCAGGAGGCCCTCTCGGATATGCCCCGCGGCGCCAGCGTCACCCGCAGCGAATGCCAGGAGATCAGTGTGGGCCTAGACAATAGCCGCTATCGCTGCACCGTCTGGTACGTGAAGCCGACGCCCCAGACGGGCCCACAGCCAACCCCCTCGGCGCGCTAGCCGCCGCCAGCCTCAGCGCTCCAGGCGGACCCAACGCACCCCCTGCCGCGATGGCGGCAGCGGCACCAGGGCCGCCACCCATTCCACGCTGGCCTCGGCCCAGGTCGGATGGTCGGCCAGCCAGCAGTGCCAGGCCCGCTCCAGGCGCCGGCGTTTGGCCGCCCCGAGCGCCCAGCCACCGGTCCCGACCCCGACCCCGCGCTGCTCCGCCGGCCTCGCGCCGAGGCCGCGCGCCTTCACCTCCACCAGCAGCACGCGGCCCGGCTTGGCCAGCACGAGGTCGAGCTCTCCCCAGCGGCAGTGCCACTGGCGCGAGAGCAACCGCCAGCCCTGGCACCGCAGCAGCCGCAGTGCCCGTTGCTCGGCCCAGTCTCCGCTGCGCTGTCTGGACGTGCGCATCCCGCCCCTCTCCCAGACCCCGCTCAGCATTCCCGCCCCCGGTCTCAGTTGGCGAGTTGCAGCTGCGGATGGCGGCTGGCCAGAACCCGCAAACGGCACCGCAAATGATCGAGCAGCTGCAGGATCGCCGCCTCAGCGGCGATGTCGCGGCGCACCAGCAGACAGAGCCCCCCCCTCAAACTCCAGATCCCAGTCGAGGGGTGTCAGGTCAGGCGTGGGGGCGAGGCCAAGATTTTTGCCGTAGCCGAGGTCGACCTGGTCGGTGGTGCGTCCTTCCCAGAAGGCTGGCTCGTAGCGCCGTAGCCGCACCGCATCAGTCCAGAGTCCCCGTTCACGCAGCAGGGCTTCGGCACGGGGATAGAGGTCCTCCGGCAGGGCCAGGCTGGAGAAAGCGTCGAGATCCGTGCGACTCAGGCCCCGCTCCCTGGCCAGGGGATGGCGGACATCCGCCGTGATCTGCCAGGGCATGCTGCCGAGATCGAAGCTGGTCCAGAGCGCCGGATCTAGATCGGCCAGGCCGAGGTGATCGAAGCGGCCGGGGATCCAGCCCGGTGGCGCCGGGGCGGCGAGCAAGTCGCCCAGAAAGGTGCTGGCCTCGAGCCTCAGGCCCTGCCCCCGCATCAACCGGTGCCATCGATGCACCTCCCGCTCCAGCCCCAGCAGCAGCCCCTCGCCCTCCTGCAG
This sequence comes from uncultured cyanobacterium, assembly GCA_903882285.1. Taxonomy (GTDB): domain Bacteria; phylum Cyanobacteriota; class Cyanobacteriia; order PCC-6307; family Cyanobiaceae; genus Cyanobium. Next base: position 24,866 of record CAIRWM010000067.1, on the reverse strand, counting down.
CATCCACTCGCCGCGATTCCATCGCATGGCCCACGGCAAACATCGCTCGGCAGTGCTGCACCCGCCGGGCGTTGGTGCTCTGATTGCAGTGCATCCGGGCAGCTGTCTGCTGGCCCCTGCCCAGCCAGACCAGCAGATCGAAGGCCTCGAGCTCTTCGACCGAGACCATGGCAGCATCTGCTCCTAAGCAGTGATTCTCTAAACACCGCAGTAGCGCTGACGACTTCGTTACTAAGTCGTCAGCGCTACTGCCTAAGGTCTGAACAACCGATTGCCGTTCCGATGGCGTTCTCCGCTCCGCCGCAAGCCTCCGCCGCCCAGGCCCGGCGGCTGGGACGCAGCCTCGGCTCCAAAGTCAGGGCGCTGATCACCAGCATCGGCCTCGCCCTTGGCGTCGCTCTCGGTGTTGGGCTGGTCGCCGCCGCGCCGGCCTGGGCCGCCATGGATTACGCCAAGCAGGTGCTGATCGGCGCCGACTTCCATGGGTCCGATCTCCGCGGGGTGACCTTTAACCTCACCAACCTGCGCGATGCCGATTTCGGCGGTGCCGATCTGCGCGGCGCCAGTCTGTTTGGCGCCAAGCTCCAGGACGCCGACTTCCACGACGCCGATCTGCGCGAGGCCACGCTCGACTCGGCGATCTTCAACGGCACCGACCTGCGCAACGCCCGCCTCGACGACGCCTTCGCCTTCAACACCAAGTTCATCGACGTGCGCATCGAGGGGGCCGACTTCACCAACGTGCCCCTGCGCGGTGACGCCCTCAAGGACCTCTGCGCCGTGGCCGGTGGTACCAATCCCAGCAGTGGCCGCACCACCCGCGACACACTGGGCTGTGCCTGAATCCGAGGGAGCTGCGCCCCGATGACCTTCGACGCCCACAGCCGGGAGCGGCTGGCTGCCCTCGGGCGTCAGCTTCCGCAGAAACTCGATCCTCCGGCCCCGCACCCCCGCGAGGCGTCGGCGGGTCGGGCGGAGGCCCCGCGCCATGCCGTGGAGACCGAGCAGGATCCCGAGCAGCTGTTCCGGGAGCTGATGGGTGCTAGTGCCGATGGCTCGGTGCCGCCGCATCTGCTCGATCGCCTGCGCGCCCTGGAGCTGCAACGCCGGCCCGGGAGCTCCAGCCGCATGGCCAGCCCCGCCGGCGCCACCACTGCTCCCGATGCCTCGCCGACACCCTCACCGGCCCGCTGGGCGCAACCGCCGGGCCGGCGCCCTGCCATGCCATCCGTGCAGAAGCTGCAGGACGCCGAGCACCAGGAGCTCTACACCGCCTTCCAGCAGCTGTTGCTGGAGGACGACGCACTGGACTGATCGCCGCTCAGGCCAGACGCCAGTGCGCAGCACCGCCCGCCCAACCCCAGACCCGCATGAGTACATCTGCACTATCCTGGGAGTCGATGTGGAGGCCGCCGCCATCCCCGACCCCTCCAGTCCCGATCCCAGCAGCCCGGAGCTCTCCATCGCCGGCCTCGACCTGCACCGGCTGCTGATCCGCGATCCGGACGCCAGCCTGTTGTTGCGCGTCGCCGGTGACTCGATGCTCGGCGCCGGCATCCGGCACGGTGACCTGCTGGTGGTGGAGCGGCTCAGCGGGGCGGCGGAGTGCTGCGTCGCCGGCGCCATCGTCGTCGCCCGGATCGACGACGGCTTCATGCTCAAGCGCCTGGTATGGCGTCAGAGGCGCTGGTGGCTCGAGGCGGCCCACCCCGCCCATGCCCCGATCGATCTGGCCGAGCGGGCGGCCCGGGGCGCCGAGGTGCGGCTGTGGGGCGTGGCGCGACAGGTGATTCGCCGGCTGCCGCCCGAGCCATGAGCGCGATCGTGCTCATCGATGCCAACAACTTCTACGCCTCCTGCGAGGCAGTGGTGGATCCCGCCGTGATCGGTCGGCCGCTGGTGGTGCTCTCCAACAACGACGGCTGCATCGTCTCGCGCAGTGCCGAGGCCCGTGCCCTAGGCATCCCCATGGGGGCGCCCTACTTCCAGATGCGCCGCGAGCTGGAACGCCACGCGGTGATCGTGCGCAGCTCCAACTACGGCCTCTATGCCGATATGAGCCAGCGGCTGATGGCCACCCTGGAGAGCTGGATGGAAGAGCTGGAGATTTATTCCATCGATGAGGCCTTCGGTCGTCTGCAGCGCCCAGGCACCACCCATACCACCCGAACCAGCAACGCTGGAACCAGCACCACAGCCGGCGACCTGCGCTCCTGGGGCCTGGCTCTGCGCCGCACGGTGCTGCGTCACCTGGGGCTGCCGGTGGCGGTGGGTATTGCCCCCAGCAAGGTGCTGGCCAAGATCGCCAATCGCATCGCCAAGCGGGATCCGACTTGGGGCGGCGTGTTCGATCTCGGCGCCCTCGACGATCCCACGCCCTGGCTGGAGGAGATCGCGGTGGAGGACATCTGGGGCGTCGGCCTCCAATGGTCGCGGTGGTGCCATCTGCGCGGCATCAGCAATGCCCGAATCCTGCGCGATCTGCCCCCGGGCGAACTGCGGCGCCGCTGGGGCGTTGTCGGCCTGCGGCTGCAGCGGGAGCTGCAGGGCCACAGCTGCCTGCCGCTGGTCGCCCTGCCGCCCCCCCGCCAGGAGACCTGCGTCAGCCGCAGCTTCAGCCGCCCGGTCACGACCCTGGCGGAGCTGCGCGAGGCGGTCGCCACCTACCTCAGCCGCGCCGCCGAAAAGCTGCGCCGCCAACGGCAGCGGGCCGGCGCGCTCACCGTGTTCGTGCGCAGCAACCCCTTTGATGGCAGCCGCTTCTACGCCAATGCCGCCACGGCGCCCCTGCTGCTGCCCAGCAACGACACCGCCGTGCTGCTGGCCGCCGGCCTGCCCCTAGCCGAGCGCCTGTTCCGGCCCCACAAGTCTTTGCAGAAGGCCGGGGTGCTGCTGCAGCAGCTGCAGCCCGAGAAGTTGCTGCAACACCATCTGCTCGTGCCCCAGACGGCCGAGCAGCAACAGCGCCGCGAGGCGCTGATGGCGGTGATCGACGACCTTAACCGCCGCTATGGGAGCGGCACGCTGCAATGGGCCGCCTGCGGCCTGCAACCGACCTGGATCATGCGCCGCTCGCGGGTCTCCCGCGCCGCCACCACCCGGCTGAGTGACGTGCCGGTGGTGCAGGCCGTGGCGCCGAGGATCGGAAGCTCCTAGCGAGTCGGCAGATCGGTAAGCGCCGCCTGGATCATCACCGCCGTGACCGGGAGCGTCGCCAGGGCATCGGCGTTATCGAGATAGGCGTCGAAGCTGGCGTAGCGGGCCAGGTGGGGCTCGGCTCCGGGGGCGGCGCAGGCGCTCACCCAGTCGCCATTCTCGGGGCGCACACTGCGATAGGCCAGCAGCGACTCGTCGGCATCGCCGCCATCGCCGATCGCCTCACCGTGCCAGTAGGCCTCCCAAAAGGACTCAACGTTGGCCATACCACTGCCGTCGCCGCTGGCATCAGCGCTGCCGTTTCCCGTCATCCATGCCCTTCCATGAGACTGGCAATCTGATTGCGACCGTTGCTCTTCGCCAGCTGCAGGGCCCGATCGGCGCGCTGCATCAGGTCGCTGAAGCTGCGATCGTCGCTGCCCAGGCCGGTGAGACCACCGCTGATGTGCAGCTGGTAATCGGAGTGGCTGTAGACGCCCTGCATGCCCAGAGCGCCCTGGCGCAGTTGCTCCGCCAGGCCCATCGCCCCATCGATGTCGAGGTCGACAAGCAGCAGCGCGAACTCACCGTCGCCGATACGAGCCGCGAAATCCTGCTCGCGCAGGAAGGTGCGGCCGAGACGCACCAGATCCCGCAGCACCGTGTCACCGGCCTCATGCCCCCAGCGGTTATTGATCTGACGCAGGTTGTCGATGTCGAAGCAGAGCAGCGACAGGGGATGGCCCTCGGCGCGAGCCCGGGCGAACTCGCGGCCGCCGATCTCAATAAAAGTGGCTCGCGTCGCCAGGCCGGTGATCGGACAGAGGCGGGCCAGACGGCGCAGCTCCAGCTCGCGCATCACCAGTTCGGAGAGCAGCTTCAGCTGGCGCCGTTGCAATGGCGTCGGCTGGTGGGGCTGGCGGTCGATAACACAGATGGTGCCCAGGTTGTGGCCGGCGGGGCTGCGCAGGGGCGCACCGGCGTAGAAGCGGATGTGGGGAGCGGAGGCGACGAGTGGATTGGTGGCGAAGCGCTCATCCTCCAGGGCATCAGGCACCACCAGCACCTCGTCGCTGGCGATGGCATGGGCGCAGAACGCCTGATCGCGGGGCGTGCTAGTGGCCTCGATCCCCTTACGGCATAGAAACCACTGGCGGTCGGCCTCCACCAGGGAGATCAGGGCAATGGGCACCTGAAAGATCGAACTGGCCAGCTCCACCAGCCGTTCAAAGTTCTCATCGCAGACATCGCTGATCACGCCATGGCGTTCGAGATCACGCAGGCGTTGCTCTTCATCGACGGGAATCGGATAGACCGGATAGGCGACCATGAGGCGGCAGGCGATAACGAAACGCTAGACAGATCAGCAGGCGAAACCGCCTCTGTTGCGAAACCGGCAGCCGATCGCCGCTCCGGGCGCAGGCGGCCGTCAGGCTCAGGCCGCCGCCGCCGCAGGCTGGGCTTCGGCGGGCACAGCGACGATCTCCTCGTAGCCGGCGCAGCGATGCTGATCGAGCTCACCAAGGTGGCGCCGCTCGCTGTAGTAGGCCTCCTGAAAGCGCAGAGCGTCGGCATTGAGCACAGCGAACAGGGCATCGATGCGGGCTTCCATGTCAGCTGGCGCGGCATCCACTAGGACAAGTGCTGCGTTCCCGGTGGCAGGCGCACAGGGCGACTCTTCCGCCAGCAACTGGGCGATGCAGTGCTCCAGGGTGCGCAGGCTCTGGCCGTGCCAGGCATCGAGCAGGTGCCGGCAGCGCTTCTCCGTGGCCAGCCGAGCCCGCGTCGCCACGGCGCCCCGCAAATGCAGGGGGGCCTGGCTCAGGGACAGGCGCTGCACCTCACTGGGCTTTAGAAGCGGCGTGAGGCGACCAAGCAGGGCGCTCTGATCGACCAGCAGGCGATCACCCAGCAGGCGCGGCAGATCGAGATCAGCAAGGTCGTCACCGGGGTCACTGCCGCGATTGATCGCCTCCAGCCGGCCCGCACCGAGGTTGTCCTCCTCGAGTTCGCAGATGGTCGCCCACAGCTGACGGTGATCGCGCAGGCCGAAATCCTCCTGCTCCCACTGGCGCAGCTGGCGACGAATCTCGGCGCGGTGGTTAGGGCCGTGCAGGTAGAGGCGCAGCACCTCGGCCTCGGCCCGCTCCTGCACGCTGGCAGCGCCGGGCAGCTCCCACTTCGTGGCGCGGCCATGCCAGCGCTGGCCCTTCACCTGCTGGCGCAGGTCATCTTCGAGCTGCTGGGCGAGCCGCGCCTGGCCACCGGAGAGCCGCTCGGCCACCTGCTGCAGGTAGCGACTGCGCACGGCGCTCTGGGGCAGCTTGCCCAGCAGCGCCACCAGCGCTGAGACCGCCTGCTGGAACTGGTCGGCCTGGGACAGGTCGCGCCCCTCGAGCAGCTGTTCGATCTGCCAGTCGAGCCAGAGCGGGGCACGATCGAGCAGGGCGCGGTACTCGCCGGCCCCGTGTTGCTGCAGGAACTCATCGGGATCCTTGCCGGCGGGCAAATGCAGCACGCGCAGCTCCAGCTGGCCCTGCAGCGCCAGCTGCTCCACCTCCCCGATGGCGCGCTGGGCGGCGCGCACGCCGGCACCGTCGCTGTCGAAGTTGAGAATCAGGCGCTTGCTGTCGCAGCAGCGGCAGAGCTGGGTGATCTGCTGGCTGCTCAGGGCGGTGCCGAGGGCGGCCACGGCGTTGCCGATGCCGGCCGCATGCAGGGCGATGACGTCGAAGTAACCCTCGACCACCACCGCCCGGTCGTCGCGGCGGATCGGATCGGCGGCCCGGTCGAGACCGAAGAGGTGCTTGCCCTTCTCGAACACCTCCGTCTCCGGAGAGTTGAGGTACTTGGGTTCGCCGTCATCGAGGCTGCGGCCACCGAAGCCGATCACCCGGCCCTGGCGATCGCGGATCGGCACCATCACCCGGTGGCGGAAGCGGTCGTAAAAGCCGGAGCCGCCTTTGCGCGGCACCACCAGACCAGCGGCCTCAAGCAGTTCGGGAGCCAGCCCCTCCACCTGCTGCAGATGGGAGAGCAGGCCATCCCAGCGATCGGGGGCATAGCCCAGCGCGAAACTCTCGATCGTGGTCTCGCTGAGCCCGCGGCTCTGGCGCAGGTAGGCCAGCGCCGACGCCCCCTCGGAGCTGCGCAACTGGCTCTGAAACCAGCCGGCCGCCAGGGCCAGCACGCGGTGGAGGCGCTCCCGGCGCGACAGCTGCTGACGCAGCCGCTCCTGCTGTGGACCCTCGAGGGTTTCAACCGGCAACTGGTATTTGCGCGCCAGCTCCAGCACCACATCACTGAAGCTGCTGCGCTGAAGCTCCATCAGGAACTTGATGGCGTTGCCGCCGGCGCCGCACGAGAAGCAGTAATAGAACTGCTTGGCCGGTGACACCGTCATCGACGGCGAGGTGTCGTCGTGGAAGGGGCAGACCCCGACGAACTCACGCCCTTTTTTCTTGAGCACCACGTGCTCGCCCACCACGTCGACGATGTCGGCACGCTCCTTGACGGCCTCGATCGTGCGGGGGTGGAGACGTGGCAGGGACAGGGGGATCACCAGCGGCACCACCGCTGGAGGAGGAGGTCGCCCCATTCTGGGGTACGACACCAGGGATGTGGTCCCGCAGAGGAACATGGGAGAGTGAAGTCAGCCGACGATGTCCCGCTGAACGCGCCACGGCAAGCCACCGCCACAGCCAACTCCCGCGCATCCTCCCTCGCCGTGCTCTGGCTGGTGCTAAGTGCCCTGAGCTTCAGCCTGATGGCAGTGTGCGTGAAGGGGGTGGGGCAGCGCATCCCCCTGGCGGAGGTGGTGCTGGCTCGGGGGGTGGTCAGCCTGAGCCTGAGCTGGGGGCTGCTACGCCGGGCCGGCCTGTCGCCGTGGGGAACGCGGCGGGGCCTGCTGGCCCTGCGCGGTGTGCTCGGCACCGTCGCCCTGATTTTCGTCTATGCGGCCGTGACCTGGCTGCCACTGGCAGCAGCCACGGTGATGCACTACATCTACCCCATCTTCACCGCCCTGTTTGCCTGGTGGCTGCTGGGGGAGCGGGTACCCCCGAAGCTGGGCCTGGCCGCCTTGGTGGGCTGGCTGGGGGTGCTGGTGGTGGCCCGCCCCGGACTACTGACGGCGGGCCCGTTGGCCCCTGGCGCGGCGGCCCTGCCGCTGGTCGGCGTGCTTATGGCCATCACCGGGGCCCTGCTCACGTCCCTCGCCTACGTGAGTGTGCGCAGCCTCGGCCGTAGCGAGCACCCGCTGGTGATCGTCTTCTGGTTTCCCCTGGTGGCGATTCCGATGAGCCTGCCGTGGATGCTGCACCACCCCGTGCTGCCCACCCCGCCGGAACTGCTGGGCCTGCTGGGGGTGGGCCTGTTCACCCAGCTGGGCCAGATCGGCCTGACCCAGGGCCTCACCCGGCTGCCGGCAGCCCAGGCCACGGCCATCGGCTACGTGCAGGTGGCCTTCGCCGCGCTCTGGGGCAGGCTGTTCTTCGGCGAGGCGCTCGATGGCTGGACTGCCGCCGGCGCCGCCCTGATCCTGGCTGCCACCCTGCTCAGCCGCTGAGCAGAACAAAGGCGAACGGTCCTGCGGAGCTCAGCCCCGAGGGACTCAGCCCAGGGGGTTGAAGCGGCGCTCCCCGGGCAAGGGCAGCGGGTCGGTGATCCAGTCCTGACACTGGCCATCGCTGCTGCCGACAGGCCTCGCCAGCCGCCAGCTCTCGCCCCGCTCGCCGCGCTGCAGGTAGAGATCGAAGTGGCTGTCAACGCGGATCGGATCCTGGGCGAGGCGCCAGTCGAAACGGCCCTGCAGGTGCACTCCCCCGGCCTCGCCGATGTGAATCGCCTCCTGCTGCTCCACCCGCACGCGGCTCACCTGGGGCTGGCCTGCGGCCTCGAGGTCGAGGGCGCGGGCCACCTGCTCCTGGGTGAGCTGGATCTGCAACGCCAGTGCGTCGAGCAGCACCGAGCGCGGCGGTTGGGATCCCAGGCCACAGCTCGTGAGCCCAAGCGGCAGTAATAGGGCCGAGCAGAGCAGCACGGCCCCCAGCCATTGACCTAGCCCATCGGCGAGATCGAAGCGGCGGAAGGGCCGGTGAGACTGGCCGTTGGGGGAGGGGGTTGGCAGGGCGGGCAGCATGGGGGCCGGCGCACGTGTTTCCATGATCGGCTGGCTCCAGGGACGCGTGGTCGAACCATGGCAGCAGGCCAACCGTTTCGGTGCCCTGCTGATCTGCCACGGTGTGGGCTACGAACTGCTGTTCAGTCAACGGCACTGGCAGCGCCTGCCCCCACCCGGCAGCGCCCTGGAACTGCACGTGCATCAGAGCATCCGCGAGGACGGCTGGACGCTCTACGGCTTCCCGAGCCGCTGCGAGCGCGACCTGTTCCGTGAGCTGGTGGCGGTGAGCGGCGTCGGGCCCCAGATGGCCCTTGGCCTGCTGGGGGCGATGACCGTCGACGAGTTGGTCCGGGCGATCGTGCAGGCCGACCTGCGGCGGCTGGTCCAGGCGCCGGGGGTCGGCAAGCGCACGGCCGAACGGCTGTCCGTGGAACTGCGGGCCAGGCTGCAGGAGCGTTACGCCGCCCTGGCCGATGGGCCCGTCGACGTGGAGCCGCCCCTAGCGGATGGGGACAGCCTGCTCCAGGGGGATGGGCGCGAGGAGGTGCAGATCACCCTGGCGGCGCTGGGCTACGAGACCCTGGAAATCCATCGCGCCCTGCGGGCGGTGGCCGCCGCCGGCCTGGCCGGCGATGCCGCCAGCGACGACTGGATCCGCGAGTGCCTGCGCTGGCTGTCCCGGGGGGCGGCCTGAACCTCGGCGGCACCCCTGCGCGGTAGAATGATTCTTTGCTCCGCCGGGGTTCCGGCCTGCGCACGCTCCCGCCCATGCCGCTCACCACCACCAAGAAGCAGGAACTGATCAACGGCCACCAGACCCACGGCACCGACACCGGGTCGGTGGAGGTTCAGGTGGCGATGCTGAGCGAGCGGATCAGCCAGCTCAGCGGGCACCTGCAGAAGAACATCCACGACTTCTCCTCCCGCCAGGGGTTGCTCAAGATGATCGGCCGGCGCAAGCGCCTGCTGGGTTACCTGCGTGCCCAGAGCCAGGAGCGCTACGCGGCCCTGATCGAGAAGCTCGGCATCCGCGGCTGAGGCCGTCGCAATGCCAGCCAGCAAGGGCTCCAGGAAGGATCCGAAAGCTTCCAGGGCTGCCGGGTCCGGAAACCCCAATTCGGCTGCAGCTGGCTCGGGGGGCTTCGCTGCGCCGCCGGCCGCCAAACCAGCCCTGCGGGCGAGCCGTCTTCGCCAGCAGGCGATTCCCGATGCCGTTGCCAATCGCATGGCCCGGCGCATCGTCATCGCCACGGGCATCCCCACCATGTTGGGCATGGGGGTGTTCATCGCCAGCTATCTGGTGGTGAGCCGCGGCATCGCCGACATCCCTCCAGGACTCACCCTGGTCTCGTCGGGGGGCTGCTTCTTGCTCGGCCTGGTGGGTCTGAGCTACGGCGTGCTCTCCTCCAGCTGGGAGGATGGCGCCGGCAGCCTGCTGGGCCTTGAGCAGATCCAGCTCAACCTCTCGCGCCTGCGCGAATCGGTCCGGGCCATGCGCCAGAGGCCGGCAGACAGCAACGATCCAGAGCAGCCGTAGCAGGGATCACACCACTCCCAGGGGGGCGCGCAGGCTCGCCCGAAACTCCGCCGAGGCGAGCGTCTGCATCGCCGCCGGCGCGTCGGCCACGCAGAACTGGGGACCGAGGCGAACCCAGCGGCTCTGCCCCTCCTGCCGCACTAGGGCCACCACCGGAACCCTCACCCCCGCCTCCTCCTGGCCGGGCCGGTGCCGATGCAGGCACTCACGCAGTCGGTGCTGAATGCCGATGTCGCCGGCCTCGTCAGGGGCCAGTTCGACCTGCAGCAGCTGCAGATCATCGATGCTGCGGCAGTCGTCGACGATCAGCTGCACCCGCTCGTCGCGGCGGTCCACCGAAGCCCAGACCAGCAGCCGGGCATCCACCATCAGATGGTCGGCCAGGCGGGCATAAGTCTTGGGGAAGACCACAGCCTCGCAGCTGCCGGTGAGATCCTCCAGCTGCAGCACCGCCATGCGATCCCCCTTGCGTGTCGTCACCTGACGCAGCTCCGGCAGCATGGCAATAACACTCACCTTCGCCTTGTCGGGCTGCTCCTCGAGCGTGGCCAGCCCGATCGGGGAGAGAAGCTTCACCTGGCTAGAGAGCTGGCGCAGCGGATGGTCGGAAATGTAAAAGCCCAGCAGCTCCTTCTCCAGCTTCAGCTTGTCGGTGGGGGCGTAATCGGCCATGGGGGGGGCCTTCGGTGCCGTGCTGCGATCCCCACCGGGTTGCTCGGCCACACCGCCACCGAGCAGGTCGAGCAAGTTGCCCTGGCCACTGGCCCGATCCTTGGCACGGGAGCTGGCCCAGTCGAGGATCAGATCAAGATCGGCCATCAGCTGAGCCCGGTTGGCGGCCGGATCGAGGGCGTCGAGAGCACCACAGTGGATCAGCGATTCCAGGGCACGGCGATTGACCTGCTGGGAGGGCAGTCGATCGCAGAGATCGGCCAAGGAGAGGAAGGGACCATCAACGCTGCGGCACTCGATCAGCAGCCTGATGGCGCCCTCGCCGAGATTGCGGACGGCGGAGAGGCCGAAGAGGATGCGATCGTCCACCGGGGTGAAATCCGTGCCGGAGGCGTTGACGTCGGGGGGCATCACCTCGATGCCCATGGCCAGGCAATTGGCGATGTAGCGCTGCACCTTGTCGGACTGGCCGGCATTGACGGTGAGCAGCGCCGCCATGTAGGCGACCGGATAGTGGGCCTTCAGATAGGCCGTCTGATAGGTGACGGCGCCATAGGCCGTGGAGTGGCTCTTGTTGAAGCAGTACTCGGCGAAGAGCACCATCTGTTCGAACAGCGCTTCGGCCACCTTCACGTCGACGCCGCGCTCGCTGGCGCCCTTGACGAAGACGCTCTGATGCTTCTCCATCTCCGACTTCTTCTTCTTCCCCATGGCCCGCCGCAGCAGATCGGCCTCGCCAAGAGAATAGCCCGCCAGGTCCTGAGCAATCTTCATGATCTGCTCCTGGTAGACCATGATCCCGTAGGTCTCGGTGAGGATCGGCTCGAGCTTGGCGTGGGCGAAATCAATGACTTCGCGGCCGTGCTTGCGGTTGATGAATTTGGGGATCAGGCCGGCATCGAGTGGGCCTGGCCTGTAGAGGGCAAGGATCGAGGAGATGTCCTCCAGGGAGGAGGGCCTGAGGTCACGCACGATCTGGCGCATGCCACTCGATTCGAGCTGGAAGATGCCCTCAAGGTCGCCGCGGGCCAGCAGGGCGAAGGTGGCCTCATCCTCCAGCGGCAGGGTGTCGGGGTCGAGGCGTTCCCCCTCACTGCGAGCGACCAGATCAATCGTCTTCTCGATCATCGTGAGGTTCTTGAGGCCGAGGAAATCCATCTTCAGCAGCCCCATCGACTCCACGTCCTCCATGAAGTACTGGGTGATGACCTGGCCGTCGTTGTTGCGCTGCAGTGGCACCAGGTCGTCGAGGGGATCGGCCGCGATCACCACGCCAGCCGCATGGACCCCGAAGGTCTTGTTGGTGCCTTCGATGCGCATCGCCAGATCAACCCAGTGCTTCACTTTCGGGTCGCCCTCGTACTTCTCACGGAACTCCGGCGTGGGGGATTCAGCGCCTATCATCTCCTTGAGCTTGGCGGGCTTGCCGCGCACCACCGGGATCAGCTTGGCCAGGCGATCGGCTTCGCCGTAGGGGATGTCGAGCACCCGCGCCACGTCCTTGAGCACGGCCTTGGAGGTCATGCGGTTGAAGGTGATGATCTGGGCCACCTTGTCCTCGCCATAGCGACGAGTGACGTAATCGATCACCTCGCCGCGGCGCTCGATGCAGAAGTCGGTGTCGATGTCCGGCATCGACTTGCGTTCGGGGTTGAGGAAGCGCTCAAACAGCAGGCCGTGGCGCACGGGATCGATATTGGTGATGCCGAGGGCGTAGGCCACCAGGGAACCGGCCGCCGAACCGCGGCCCGGTCCCACGGGGATGCCGCTCTCACGTGCAAAGCGGATGTAGTCCCAGACCACCAGGAAGTAGGTGGGGAAACCCATCTGCTCCATCACCTGCAGTTCGAACACCAGGCGATCGCCGTACTCAACGCCGAACGCCTCCGCCTCGGTGAGGCCAAGCCGCTGACGTAGCCCCTGCTCGGTGACCTCGGTCAGATAGCTGAGCGGAGAATACCCCTCCGGAATCGGGAACCGGGGCATCTGGTAGCGACCGAGGATGTCGTAGTCCTCCACCTTCTCAGCCACAAGAGCCGTGTTGGCGATGGCGGTGGCGATCACCTCGGGCTCAAGATGGTCCGCAAAGAGGCGCGCCATCTCCGCCTCACTCTTGATGTATTCGGTGCCCGTGTAGCGCAGTCGCTTCTCATCGCAGATCAGCTTGCCAGTGAGCACACACAGCAGAGCATCGTGGGCCTCAACGTCGCCGTTGCTGAGGTAGTGGGCATCGTTGGTGGAGATCAGGGGAATGCCGAGTTCGGAACCGATGCGGGCAATCTCGACATTGACGATCCTGTCTTCGATCCCGCCGTGGTCCTGGATCTCCAGATAAAAATCGTCGCCGAACAGCTCTTGGTACCAGCGAGCCACCTCGCGGGCCACCTCGGGACGACCGCGCAGGATCGCCTGGGGGATCTCGCCGCCGAGGCAGGCCGTCGCCACGATCAGGCCCTCGCTGTACTGCTGCAGCAGCTGCTTGTCGATGCAGGCGCGCGCGAAGATGCCCCGGCCGCGCATGCCGCGCAGGTGGCTGATGCTGGTGAGCTTGACCAGATTGCGATATCCGGTGGCGTTCTTGGCCAGCACGACGAGGTGATAGCGCCGCTCCTTCTTTGGCTGCGGATCCTCGATCGAGCCGTTGATCACGTACATCTCGTTGCCGATGATCGGCTTGATGTCGGCCTTTGTGCAGAGCTTCAGTAGTTCGATCGCGCCATACATGACGCCGTGGTCGGTGAGGGCCAGCGCCGGCATCCCCAGCGCCACCGCCCGCTCCACCATCGCCGGCAACTGGCTGGCCCCGTCCAGCAGGCTGTAGTCACTGTGGTTGTGGAGCGGGACGAACGCCAAGGGCCAAACTCACAGGTGTTCGTAGGCTAACGCCAGACGCAACATTCAGCGCCGTCGCTACCACCGCCACCGAAGGGCACACCAGATGTGGTGTTGCAGGCTCAGGCCACCAGAGCGGCCGTGGGCCGGTGGGTCATCACCGCCGCCGCCTGCTCATAGTGGTGGGCCAGCTGCAGCAGCCGGGGTTCCTCAAGCACGCCGCCGATCAGCTGCAGGCCAATCGGCAGGTCCTGGTCATCGAAACCACAGGGCAGACTGATCGCCGGCAGTCCAGCCATGTTGGCGGGAATAGTCAGCAGGTCGGCTAGGTACATTGCCAGAGGGTCCTCGGCGTGGGCACCGAAGCGGAAGGCGGTGGTGGGCGAGGTGGGGGTGAGCAGCAGGTCCACCTGGGTGAAGGCGCGGTCGAAGTCCTGACGGATCAGGCTGCGCACCTGCTGGGCCTTGCGGTAGTAGGCGTCGACGTAGCCGGCCGAGAGGGCGTAGGTACCAATCAGGATGCGCCGCTGCACCTCATCGCCAAAGCCTTCGGCCCGGCTGCGAGCTGTCATCATCGCCAGGCTGTCAGCGTCGGCCGCAGCGGCGGCAGCGCGGTAGCCGTATTTGACTCCGTCGTAGCGGGCCAGGTTGGCGGAGGCCTCCGACGGGGCAATCACGTAGTAGGTGGCAATACCGTCGTTGAAACGGGGGCAACTGATGTCCACCAGCTCGCACCCCAGTCTCTCCAGATGGCGGGCGGCGGCCTGCACCGAGGCCTTCACCTGGGGATCGAGGCCCTCCGCCTCGAAGCACTCGCGAATCATCCCGACCCTCAGACCCTTGACGGGCGCCTCAAGGGCCGCGACGTAGTCGGGTACGGGAGCCTTGAGGCAAGTGCTGTCGCGGGGGTCTTCGCCGGCGATCACTTGCAGCAGCTCGGCGGCATCGGCGACGCTGTTGGTGAATGGACCTACCTGGTCGAGCGAACTGGCGAAAGCCACGAGTCCCCAGCGGCTCACCCGCCCGTAGGTCGGCTTGAGCCCGACGACACCACAGAAGGAGGCGGGTTGGCGAATCGAGCCTCCGGTGTCGGAGCCGAGGGAACCCATGCACTCCCCGGCGGCCACGGCGGCGGCACTGCCCCCGGAGCTGCCGCCTGGCACCCGCTCCGGATCCCAGGGGTTGCGGCTGGGCCCGAAGGCCGAGGTCTCGGTGGAGCTGCCCATGGCGAACTCGTCGAGGTTCGTCTTGCCGAGCAGCACAGCACCGGCATTCCAGAGGCGTTCGGTGACCGTGGATTCGTACGGGGGCACGAAGGACTCCAGCATGCGGCTGGAACAGGTGGTGCGGATGCCGCGGGTACAGAGGTTGTCCTTGATCGCCAGGGGAATCCCTGCCAGGGCGGGCAGGGCGCTACCGGCAGCGCGGGCAGCGTCGATGCGATCCGCATCGGCACGGGCCCTATCACCCGTGATCTCCAGGAAGGCGTGCACGGTGGGATCGACGGCCGCGATCCGCTCGAGGTACTGATCGGTGAGCTCGCGGGCGGAGACCTCGCCCCGCTGCAGTTGCTTCCGCCACTCGACGATCCCCATCCAGGCGCATTCCAGCTGCCGTGGACGCTATCAGCCAGCCCCCCGGCCGGGCGGCGCAGGCCCGGGGGCCTGGATTCAGCCGTCGGCCGAAGGACGGGCGGCCAGATCAGGGGACTCGGTGAGCGGCTCACCACGGGAGGTACGCAGGCACTCGTAGTCGAGCGAGGCCGGGGATTCGGACCGCAGATCGTCGAGGAAGGGGGGCAGGGCCTCCTCAAGGGTGCTGCGCCGCACGAACGGTCCGAACCAGTAGACGGCATCAGGGGAGCGGGTCTCGACCCGGGCCCACCACGCCAGACCCAAGCCATTGGCGACGCTGCGCACAGGCCAGAGCAATGGATTCATGGGGGCAGGATTCCAGACTCCCCATTCTGGACTCCCGACCCGCCGCTGTCCGGCAGGTGTGGCCTCGGTGACGAAGCTCAGCCAAACAGCTGA
Source organism: uncultured cyanobacterium (assembly GCA_903882285.1). GTDB lineage: Bacteria > Cyanobacteriota > Cyanobacteriia > PCC-6307 > Cyanobiaceae > Cyanobium. The sequence goes on along the minus strand of CAIRWM010000067.1, from coordinate 9,535 downwards.
GGCAAGCCCAGGCACGCCGGGAAAGACGCGTGATCGTCCCGGCGGCTCCGCTTGAGCACCTCAGAGGCGGATGTCGCAGTCGAAACCGCTCGTCTCCGCAGCGTTCTGGGCGTGCCAGCGGTGCTCCGTGGCGTCCTGCGGCGCCTGCTGGAGCAAGGGATCTGCCACTTCCTGAAGAAGGAGGGCCTCGCTGCCGGCGGCAGGTTCGGCCTCAGCCTCCAGCGTGGTCAGCGACTGCGCTTCGGGTGAGTCGCTGAAGGTCTCGTTGAGGGCGTCGTCGGGAGGGTCGCCGCCGATGCCGTCGGAGGCGCCGCCGGGGGATCCCTGCGGGGCATCGTGGGAGCTGTTCTCCCCAGGCGTCGCAACGGCGAGGTCGGGGACGGGAGCCGGCAGGGTTGGACGCACGATGCGCGGTGCCGGGCTACTGCCGCCGAGCCCCCGCATCCAGCCCCGGCGGGCCACCTCATAGAGCAGCAGGGCAGTGGCCACCGAGGCATTGAGACTCGGCGTGGCCCCGCGCAGCGGAATGCGCACCAGCTGATCGCAATTGCGGCGGGTGAGCATCGAGAGGCCATCACCTTCGGAGCCGGTGACGATCACCAGGGGACCGTCGAGGTCCACCTCCTCCAAGCTCACCGTACCCTCCGCCGCCAGGCCAATGATCCGGTAGCCCTCCTGCTTGAGGGTGTCGAGGGAGCGATTGAGGTTGACCACCCGGGCCACCGGCAGGTGTTCCAGTGCACCGGCGGCCACCTTGGCCACCGAGCCGGTGAGGCCGGCGTTGCGGCGCTGGGGCAGCACCATGCCATGGGCCCCCAGGGACTCGGCACTGCGCACGATCGCCCCCAGGTTCTGGGGGTCGGTGAGGCCATCGACCGCGATCAGCAGCGGCGATTCGCCGATCGTGCGACAGCCATCGATCAGGGTAGGCAGGTCGAGGGTCTCGGCGGCAGCCGGCTGCAGCACGATCCCCTGGTGGACCGCACCGCCACTGATCTGACCCAGTCGCGCCCAGGTGACTTCCTCGACGAGCACCCCCGAGGCCTTGGCGTCGCGAAGGAGCTGCAGGAACTTGGGGCTGAAACGCATCTCCGGGGTGCACCAGATGCGATGGATCGGCCGACCGCTCTCGAGCGTGGCCTGGGCCGAATGCCGACCCCAGATCAGATCGCTGGGAGCGGCTGCGGCGTAGTTCTCCGACTCAGGAGCGCCGTTACCACCACTCGGACCGGGGACATAGGCCCCGCGCGGGGCCGCGAAGCTGGGGCGCCCGAGCGGCGGCCGACCTCCCACCGGACGCCCTTGTGGAGAACGCCCGAAGGAGGGGCGCGGACGGCGGTCCCGATCGCCGCCAGGGCCGCCGCCAGGAGCACCGCCGAAGGGGCGCCGCTCAACGCCGGCTGGGCGGGCGGAAGGAGCACCGCGGCGTTCAGGGCGATCGAAGCGATCAAGGCGACCACGGCCGGCGGCGCGATCCGGCGGACGACGATCGAAGGAGCGACGATCGCCACCCCCACCGCCACTGACACCGGCGCTGCCGGCTGCGCCTGGGGCCGAAGGCCTGGGGGAGCGGTCTCGGGGAATCCACTCGCCGCCCTGACGCTGTCCCCCTAAGCGGTCACTGCCGGGGCGGTCAGCGCCAAAGCGGTCGCTGCCCTCGCCACCCTCGGCGCGCGCGCCCCAGCGAGGCCGCAGGCTGCCACCGGGTCGGAAGGAGGAGCCACCGGAGGGGCGACTACCGGGGCGGGAACCGGCGCGGTTGGGGGGACCGCCGCCGGGACGGCGGGAGCCCCGGTCCGGTCTCGAGTCGGAGCGGCGATCAGGACGGGGACTCATGGGGGCGGGGTCAAGGGGTGAACGCGGTCTCCTCAAGGTGATCCAGCAGCTCGGCCAGCCGCTCGGGATTCCGCAGAAAGAGCCATCCCACCATGGTCTCAAACCCCGTGGCCTGCCCATAGGCCGCCGCGTCGCCACGGCGCGGTCCGCGGCCAGCCCGGTTGCGACCGCGCCGCACCTGCTCGAGCTCCTCCGGCCGCAGCAGCGGCTCCAGCTGTTGCAGGGCTCGGGCCTGAGCCTCTGCCTTCACCAGCTCCACCACGGCGCGGTGAAGATCCCCGGTGCGGCCGGGGCGCCCGCAGTGACGCAGCCGCTGATGCAAGTCCCAGACAGCATCCCCCAACCAGGCGAGCTGCATGGCGCCAAGGTCGACAGCACCGGACAGCACTCGAGCGTCGGAGCTGACTGGGGTGTGCTGCGCCGTCAGCCAGAGGCTCGCCCGGGGCGCCGCCTCTGGGGACTCAGGCCGCGGCGAGGCGGCCAAGGGCGGTGTCGAGATCGGGTTGGAGATGCAGGAACTCCTCGAGACGCACCAGTTTCACGGTCTGGACGACACGGGCATTGCCCACCAGCAGGAACTGGGTCTTGCTGTCGGTGCACTGCTTGGCCAGCTGGACGAGGGCACCGAGACCGGAGGAGTCGATGAAGTCGATGCGGCTGAGATCGATCACCAGTGGCAGCGAGCTTTTGCCCTGCTGGCTGGCGATGAACTCGCTGAACTGCTTGTCGGAATAGGCGTCGAGTTGGCCCGTGAAGCTGAACAGCAGGCACTGCGCCTGTCGTTCGCAGCCTCCGCGAAGTGAGACGGTCAGTCGCTGCAGGTCGGAGATGGCTCCAGTCCCCATGAAATCGATGTGCGCCGAACTTTAGTGAGGTTGGACAGGAATGACGCATCCGTATCGGAAACGGTTGTGCATGCCACGTCCACGACTCCCTGGGCTGAAACGCTGCGCTCAGCGCCGGGCGGCCATCAGTGCTGCGAAACGGCCGAAATGATGGTCGGCGTCGTGGGGTCCGGGGCTGGCTTCCGGGTGGTACTGCACCCCGAAGACAGGCTGCTCGCGCATGGTCAGCGCCGCCACCGTGCGGTCGTTGAGATTGAGGTGCGTCACCTTCACGACGGCCTCGGGCAGGGAGGCGCCATCGATTGCGAAGCCGTGGTTCTGGCTGGTGATCTCCACCTCCCCTGGGCTGCCGCAGGGATGGTTGAGGCCGCGATGGCCATAACCCAGCTTGAAGGTGCGGGCGCCGAGGGCGAGTCCGAGGATCTGATGGCCCAGGCAGATGCCGAACAGGGGCAGATCGCGCTGCTGAAGCAGGGCGCGGGCAAGGGCGATGCCCGTGGTCACCACCGCAGGGTCGCCCGGACCATTGGAGAGGAACACCCCTTCCGGCTGCTGGCTGAGCACATCCTCGAGTGAGGCGTCGGCTGGCAGCACCGTCACGTCACAACCGTGGGCCACGAGCCGCTCGAGGATGGCGCGCTTGATGCCGAAGTCGATCGCCACCACCCGGTAGGGGCGCTCGGGCTGGGGTTGCAGCCGGGCGTCAAAGTCGGCCGGACAGAGCCGGCTCCAGCGGTAGGGGTGGCGGGTGCTGACCTTGGCGGCGAGGTTCAGACCATCCATCGAGGGGGCGGAACGCACCTGCTCCAGCAAGACCGCCGGCGCCGTGCCATCACTGCTGATGGCGCCGTTGATCGCGCCCCCATCGCGCAGGTGACGCACCAGGGCCCGGGTGTCGACCCCGCGGATGCCTACGACCCCATGGCGCTGCAACCATCGCTCGAGCGTCTCCTCACTGCGCCAACTGCTCGGCCGCGGTGAGAGCTGGCGGGCGATCAGCCCACGCACATGCGGCCTGTCCGCCTCCTGATCCTGGTCATTCACGCCGGTGTTGCCGAGTTCGGGGTAGGTGAAGGTAACCAGCTGCCCCTCGTAGCTGGGATCGGTCATCACCTCCTGGTAGCCCGTCATGCCCGTGTTAAAGACCACCTCGCCGATGGCGGTGCCACGGGCGCCGCAGGCCGTGCCACGCAACAGCGTTCCATCAGCCAGCACCAGCACGGCGCTGTCGTCATCGGAGGAGGCCATCGTGGGTACTGGATCAGGGCGCACCGGAGCAGCAGGCACCGGAACAGGGGGCTCGGACAAGTCCGCTGGATCGAATGCCCCGATCATCCCCCAGCGGGGGACGCCGGCGGCTCCGCCAGGGCAGCGCGCAGGCGCTCCACCCGGTCCCAGGGGAGGCCCTGGCGCAAGGCTTCCCGGCTGAGGGGCAAGGCGGCCGCCGGCGTGTCCGCCAGCCCGGCCGCCCACAGCACCAGCGCGGTGTTGAGCGCAACCACGTCGGCCTGGGCCGGGGTACCACGCCCCTGCAGAACCGCCTCGAGGATCAGGCGATTTGCAGCCACGTCACCGCCGCCGATCGCCGCCAGGGGGGCCGACTCCAGCCCCAAGGCCACCGGATCAAGCAGGTCTGGGCGGACCTCTCCGTTTTCCAGCAGCCGCAGCTCACTGGGCCCGGAGAGTGTGGCCTCATCAAGGCCACCATGGCCATGCACCACAATGGCGCGCCCAGATCCGTTCAACCTTAGGCGGCCCAGGGCCTCCGCCATCGGGTCGAGCAGATCGGGCCGGGCAACCCCCAGCACCTGGGCCTCCGGGCGCAGGGGGTTGACCAGGGGACCGAGCAGATTGAACACGGTGCGCACCCCCAGGCTGCGACGCAGCGGCGCCAGGCCCACCAGGGCTGGATGCCAGCCGGGTGCGAACAAAAAGGTCACCCCGGCGGCCGGCAGGGCGGCGATCACCCGCTCCCCAGGTGCCTTCAGATCGAGTCCAAGGGACTCGAGCACGTCCGCCGAGCCCACCCGGCCGCTGGCGCTGCGATTGCCATGCTTGGCGACGTGGGCACCACATGCGGCCGCCGTGAAGGCAACAGCTGTGGAGATGTTAAAGCTGTCGATGCCGGAGCCGCCCGTGCCGCAGGTGTCAACCAGGGTCAGGGACGGACGCGTCGCCGGCAGGGGGCAATGCTCGAGCAGCACCGCAGCCATCGCCGCCAGTTCCTCGCCGCTGACTCCCTTGCAGCGCAATGCTGCCAGCAGGGCACCGGTGAGGGCTGGATCGATCGTCTGATCGATCCAGCCACGCATCAGGGCCGTGGACGCATCGGCGCTGAGATCGCGTCCCAGGAGCAACTGCTCGAGCAGGGCGGAGCTGGAGGGGGAATCACGCACGGGAGCGGAACCCATTCGGAGCAATGCCAACGCTTGAGAGACGCTAAGCCGCGAGCACCACCGCAACAGAGCCTGGCGGCAGTAGACAAAAAAAAGCCCGGGCGCAAAGCACACCGGGCCGGGTGATGGGGACATTTCCACTATCCCCCGAAGAGGGCCGTTCTGGCCAACAATTCGGGAAACTGATCGCCGGCCCTCAGGGCGAGTCGCTGTCGGAGGTGTCGAAACCGGAGCCCACAGCCTCCTCCGGGGGCGCCAGTCCAGGCCGGTAGCCGGCTGTCCAAATCGCCCGGGTGCGGGCGTGCAGGCCGTCGCGATCGAGGCCCCAGAGGCGCAGGGCCCGGGCCAGGTCCTCCTGCAGATCGCTGGCGCCTGGGAAGCCGTCGTATCGCATCAACAGCCGTGCCGCGTCCACGAGATGCTCGTCGGCGGGCTGCTCTGCGGCCAGCAGGCGATCCACCGTGTCACGGTCACTGGCATGGAGCGGATGGCTCTGGTCGCCGGCAGAATCGGAAAGGGGAGCGGACACGGGCTCGGGCATCGGGGACTCCCACCGGGATTGGCTGCGTAGGTTAGGCGTCCCTTCTGCAGCGACCTCGCCCATGAGCGGACTGCGGCTCGACCGGATCCGGCGATACCTCCTGCCCCACCGCCGCACCGTGCTGCTCGGGGCCGCCGCCCTCGTGGTGGTCAATCTGCTCAGCGTCTCGATCCCCCTCCTGGTGCGCCAGGTGGTCAACGACCTACAGGACGGCTTTGCGCTGGTCGACGTGCTGCGCATGGCGGCCCTAATCATGGGGCTAGCCACCGTGATGGGGGCCACCCGGCTCTGGTCGCGGATGCTTGTCTTCGGCGTCGGTCGTCAGGTGGAGGCCAGCCTCAAGCAGGACATTTTCGATCATCTGCTGCTGCAGGAGCCGGGCTGGGTGCAGAGCACCGGAAGCGGCGAGGTGATCAGCCGCGCCACCAGCGACGTGGAAAACGTGCGACGCCTGCTGGGCTTCGCCGTGCTGAGCCTCACCAACACAGCACTGGCCTACGCCCTCACCCTGCCGGCGATGTTGGCGATCGATGGCCCCCTCACCCTGGCGGCGATCGCGCTCTACCCGCTGATGCTGATGACAGTGCGCCTGTTCGGCGGGCGCATGATGAAGCAACAGCGCCGCCAGCAGGAGGCCCTGGCCGAGCTCAGCGATCTGATCCAAGAGGACCTCTCAGGCATCGGCGCCATCAAGATCTACGGCCAGGAACGCACCGAACAGGAGGCTTTCGAGCAGCGCAACCAGCGCTACTGCGATGCAGCCCTGGGGCTGGCCCGCACCCGCAGCACGCTCTTCCCCCTGCTGGAGGGCATCGCCTCGATCAGCCTGCTACTGCTGCTGGCCCTCGGCAGCGGCCAGCTGGAGAGCGGTCGGCTCAGCATCGGCGACCTGGTTGCCCTGATCCTGTTTGTCGAGCGTCTCGTCTTCCCTACGGCCCTGCTGGGCTTCACGCTCAACACCTTTCAGACCGGCCAGGTGAGCCTGGACCGGGTGGAGGGGCTGCTGCAGCGCCAGGCGATGGTGGTCTCCCCCGCCCTTCCCCAGCCCGCCGCTGTACCCGCGCGGGGCCTGGTAGAAGCCCGTGGCCTGACCGTGCGCTATCCCGGCGCGGCGCGCCCAGCCCTGGTGGACCTCTCCTTCCGGCTGTCACCTGGGGAACTGGTGGCGGTGGTTGGGCCGGTGGGCTGCGGCAAGACGACCCTGGCCCGGGCCCTGGGGCGCATGGTGGAGGTGGAGCCCGACCAGCTGTTCCTCGACGGGGTCGACGTCACCGCTCTGGCCCTTAGCGAGCTGCGCCGCCAGGTGGCCCTGGTGCCTCAGGAGGGGTATCTATTCACGGCCAGTCTTGCCGACAACCTGCGCTACGGCGATCCCGAAGCAAACCTACAGCGGGTCGAGAACGCGGCCCGTCAAGCCCGGCTCGAAGGCGACATTAAGGGATTCCCCGACGGCTACGCCACCCTGGTGGGCGAACGCGGCATCACCCTCTCCGGAGGGCAGCGCCAACGCACCGCCCTGGGCCGGGCCCTGCTGGTGGAGGCACCGCTGCTGGTGCTCGACGATGCCCTCGCCAGCGTGGACAACAACACGGCGGCAGCCATCCTGCGCTCGGTGCGGGAACAGAAGGGGCGGACGGTGCTGATGATCAGCCACCAGCTCTCGGCGGCGGCGGCCTGCGACAGGATCCTGGTGCTGGAGGAGGGACGGCTGGTGCAGCAGGGGCCCCACCGCGAGCTGGTGGAGCAGCCCGGTACCTATCGCCGCCTCTGGGAACGCGAACAGGCCAGCGAACGTCTGCAGGCGGCCTGAGCCTGAGCACGTTCGCCCGAGCTCAACAGTTGTTGAGGGATGCCCCAGCGGGCACCGGCATCGCCTAGCAGGGATATGGCGCGTCGTCCCCAACCCCCCCCGCCTGCTGCCTGCCATGGATCCGAGCAAGGGATACAACCTGCGCTGCACGCTCACCTTCGGCGACATCTACGGCCAGATCCTGCTCTGGATGGGCGTGATCTTCGTGAGCCTGGCGGCAGGCCTGGCCCTGATGGGGGCCAGCAAACCGATCTATGCCCTGGTGGGGGTTGGACTGATCCTGGTGCTGTCCCTGCCGTTCCTGCTGTTCGCCTTCACCACCACCCTGCTGAATCACATCGCCCTGGATCCGGCGGGATCGACCAGCCCCTGAACAGGGACCGGCACAAGATGTCCCCCCTCCCAGAAGTCAGGCCGTCCCTGACTAGGCTTGACGCTCCTTGTTTTGCTTTCCGTGTTCGGGCTCTTCGGTAACGCCTCCCAGGCCGCCCCGGCCGCCTCCGCTGGGACAAGGGTCGAAGATCTTGCCCACGTGGTGCTGGAGACACCGATCGGCGTTCCGCCGGCGGCCGGCCAGCGGGAAGCAGCCTTCGGCTGCGGCTGCTTCTGGGGCGCTGAAAAGGGCTTCTGGCGCCTGCCCGGCGTCGTGACCACCGCCGTGGGCTACGCAGGCGGCACCCTCGCCGCTCCCAGCTACGAGCAGGTCTGCAGCGGCCGCAGCGGCCACGCCGAGATGGTGCGCGTCGTCTGGGATGACAGCCGCTTGCATTTCAGCGACCTGCTGAAGCTTTTCTGGGAATGCCACGACCCCACCCAGGGAGATCGCCAGGGCAATGACCGCGGCAGCCAATACCGATCGGCCATCTTCGTCGACGATCCGGCCCTGATCGCCGAGGCGGAGGCCAGTCGCCACGCCTACGGCGCCCAGCTGCAGCAGGCGGGCTACGGAGCGATCACCACGGAGATCGGCAGGGGCCAGCGCTTCCACTACGCCGAGCCCTATCACCAGCAGTACCTGGCCAAACCCGGCAGCCGGCCTTACTGTTCCGCCCAGCCTTCAGGCCTGCGGCTCGAGTCTTATCCAGGCGCCGACTTCCTGCTGCCCCCCGCTGTGTGGAACGCCTACGACTGGTCGATCTCCCACTGCGTACTGCGGAGTGACAACACGCCGATCGTTCTGAGCTGATTTCCTCCATGCCCGCTCCGACGCTGTCTCTCCGCCTGCACCGCTTCGCCACGCCGCTGCTGGCAATGCTGCTGAGCAGCCCGGTCCTGGCGATGCAATCGCCCTGGTGGGAAAACTATGACAAGCGCGACGAATACATCTGTCCCCGTAAGGGCCCCATCGTGCTGGAGCGCAACGACAGCCAGGCCTCGCTGCTCAACGACGGGGTCCGCTCGACCTTTTTTCGTGAGCCATCCAGTGGGCTCGGAGTGCGCTATCGCAACGATCGCACCACCTTGATCCTGCGCGGCGACGAGCTCACCCTCGAGCAGCTGCCGCAGCGGCTGGTCTGCGTGCGCACCGAAGACGTATGACTCCGCTTCCGGATCGCGTCGTGATCGTGGGGTTGATCGCCACCATTGCCCTGGTGTTTGCCTTGATCTTCTGGACGGTGCGACTCCATCCCGGCGGTGACACCCCGATGCAATGGCGCGAGAGTCCCCAGCAGCTGCGACCGGGCGAGGCGGTGCTCTGATGCCAGAGCCCGACGGGCCTGTGGAGGCTCCCCAACGCCAGCTCCACCCCCTGCCGCGCGGACTGGTGGAGCTCTACGGGCTGTTGGCTGTGCTGTTCGTACTTGTGCCGGAATGGATGGCCGGCGGCGCCCTGTTCGGCTTCCGTGAAGTGCGGCAGGGTTCTGAGCTGCCCGTTCCCAGCGCCATCTGGCGACGGGTGCCTGAGCTGCGGCTGGCCTCGCTCAGCCTCGCCCAGCTGCGCCTGCTGGCGGCCCAGCTGGGCCTGCGCGGCTATGGACGCCTGCAGCGCGTCCGGTTAACGGCTCGGCTGCTGAAACGGCTGAAACGCCAGGCCGAGCACGGCAGGTCGCTGTGATAACTTCATACGTGCCGGGGCGTAGCGCAGCTTGGTAGCGCACCACTTTGG
>CAIRWM010000066.1 GCA_903882285.1 uncultured cyanobacterium | reverse complement strand
CTGCGCCAGTGCCCAGTGGAGCCTGGTGACCCTGAGTGGCAATAGCGCCGCTTAGTTTCCGTTTCGCTTCCGGCTAGCAACCGTTGTTGGCTATTGAGGCGTGGCGTGTCATTCATTCGCTTATTTGAAGACCCGCAGCCATTTGATCGTTATGGCTGCGGCGTACCTTTTGCTGCATTCTTTTGATCATCCTGCCTTTTAAAACTTCCCCACCGTTTCACAACACCATGACCATCACCCCCAATCGTTTTCCCAGCCAGGAGCACCATGCCCGGGCCTGGCAGCAGCTGGCTGCCCAGATCGCCGCCCAGGCTGATGCCATTCAGGAAGCCCCTGCCGCCACCCCTCCCCAGCAGCCCGGCAGCCTCACGATCATCGGCTCGGGCATCGGCATCCTTGGCTTCACGCTGGGCGATGAGGAGCTGATTCTCGGTGCCGACGCCGTGTACTTCTGTGTGGCCGATCCCGCCACCGTTACCTGGATCAAGCAACGGCGGCCGGATGCCCTCGATCTTTATGTGCTCTATGACGACAGCAAGGTGCGCTACACCACCTACATGCAGATGACCGAAGCGATGTTGGCACCGCTTCGCCAGGGCAAGAAAGTGGTGGCCATTTACTACGGCCATCCCGGCATCTTTGTGCTCTCCACCCATCGTGCCATCGAGATCGCCCGGCGCGAAGGCCACCATGCCGTGATGCGACCGAGCGTTTCGGCGCTCGATTGCCTCTGCGCCGATCTGGGGGTGGATCCCGCCCATCCCGGCATGCAGATGCAGGAGGCCACCGACATGCTGATCCGCGCTCGCCTGCCCTGCACCCAGCTGCATGTGGTGCTCTGGCAGGTGGGCCTGATCGGCGAGATGGGTTATCGGCGCAAGGGCTACATCAATGACAACTTTTCCTTCTTCATTCGCTATCTGCAGCAGCACTACGGCGCCGACTACCCGGTCACCAACTACATCGCCTCCCGCTTCCCAACGATCCCGCCGGTGATCGAGCACTACCCCCTCAGCGCCCTGCACGATCCCGACACCCAGGCGCACGTGACGGGCATCTCCACCTTCTATCTGGCCCCCCGCGACGCCGCTCCCCCCGATGCGGCGATGATGCAGCGCCTGGGGATGCTTGCGCCGGGGCAGCAGCCGAAGCCCGTGGCCTCGCCGCTGCGACGGATCGGCCACTACGGGCCGCGGGAGCGCAAGGCCTTCGCCGCCTTTGCCCACTTCCAGGTGCCCGCCGGCTACCACTGGCAGGGGGAAACGGCGGCCAATCGTTTTCTGATCGCCCTGCGCCTCGATCAGGAGCTGGCCGATCTCTACCGCGACGATCCCCATGCCGCCCTGGCCGTGCCTGAATTCGCCGATCTCAGCGATCGCGAGCGCTCCCTGCTGGCCAGCCGCGATGCCGGCGCCCTGCAGGTGGCCGCCAAGGGCAGCCAGGTGGTCTGCCCCGCCAACCGCCTGCTGCTGGAAGCCCTCTTCCGGCAGCGGCCCCTGTTGCGTCGCCTGGGCCAACTCCTCGCCAGCGGCGATGGTGCGCTCGAGCTGGCATCCCTGCAGGCCTGGGCAGCCGCCGAAGGGCATGGCGCCTGCCAGTGGGGCCGCATGCGCACCGACATCGATCTGCTCCAGCGCGACCGCCTCTTCCCCTGGAACGGTGTCTACCAGGCGAGCCACCCGGAGCACCTGCTGGTGCTGCAGGGGGATGGCGAGCGGGCAAGGCTGCTGCTCGATGGCCAGCCGATCGAGCGCTTCCGCTACCGGCGCGGGGTGCTGCGCTGGCGGGCGACGGCGGTCCAGCCCTGCCACGGTTTCCTGCGCACCGATCTCGACGTCCGCGGCCGGCGGCGCCTGCTGGGGAGCCTCTGGCCCGAGGGTGAGGCGGTGCCGGCGGACCATCGGCTGATCTTTCAGGAGGTGCAGCCGGGTCATCAGCCTCCGGCCATGGCGGTGGGGCGCTATCGCTCCGGCGCCGGAGAGCTGGTGCTGGAGGTGGTGGAGTCCGCCGACCTGGGGCGCCAGCTGCGGCTCAGCCTCAACGGGCGGGACCTGGAGGGCCTCCTGGTGCTGCAGGGTCGCCAGCTGCTCTGCGGCGGCGAGCGCTTTGATCTGGAACGCCACTGGCGCAAGCAACCGGAGCTGCCGTCCTGTCTGTGGGGCGACTACGCGCTGAAAGGCCACGCCGGCCTGCGGCACCTGCGGCTCAGCGGCGAGGGCCTCTGGCTCAACGGCGCGGCCAGTGCGGGCCAGGCGCAGAACGGGCAACTCCACTGGAGCGATGGACCGGAGGGGGCGGAGCGCGGCCAGCTGACGCTGCTGCTCGATCCGATCAGCCTGCGGCCGGTGCTCCACGGCCAGGTGAATGGCCAGGCGGTGGTGGGGCTGGTGCCGGTGGCGGAGGGAGATCTGCGCCAGCCACCCGACTTTGGCCTCTCCCCCGGCGCCTGGCGCAGCCTGCAGACCCTGCAGGCCCAGCGGCCCTGGCTGCTGGGGGGGCTGATCTGGCACAAGTGGGAGCGGGCGGCGCTCTACGCGCAGATCATCGATCGCTCCCTGGCCAGGCGGCTGCCATGAGCCACTCGCCCGGGGAGGGCTGGAGCCCGGTGGCGGGGATGCGAGCAGCCTGGCTGCTCGAGTACGACCGCGACCGTTATCCGTTTGGCCGCTTTTTGCGCGAGGCGGTGTTTGCGGTGCCGGATCTGGAAACGCTGCATCAGTCCCACTGGATCCGCCCCGGCCGCAGCCCTGGCTACGCCGACAATCTGCGCCTGCGCGAGCGCATGCAACGCCTGCCACTGAGCTGCGGCTTTTACGCCATTTACGAACGCTTTGTACGGCAGCTGCTGGTGCGCCATTTCGGCGGTCGTCTCTCCTATGCGCAACGTCCCAAGATGCGCGTGCATCTCGCAGGCACCGATTCGGTGAGTCGCTGGCATCGCGATGCGGAAGTGACCGGCCGTCTGGAGCAGATCAACCTGTGGCTGCCCGTCACCGATTGCTTCGCCGGCAACACGCTCTGGGTGGAAGACGACTACGGCAGCGGCCGCCATCAGCCGATTGCGGTGCGCCATGGTCAGGCTTTGTTCTTTGATGGCGGCCTGCTCAGCCATGGCACGGTGGCCAATCACACCGCCTGCAGCCGGGTCAGTTTCGATCTCCGCTTTGCCGCCTCCAGTGCGCCGCCCACGGCGATGGGCAGCAAGCTGCTGGGGCAGCGTCCGCCGCCATGCCAGGGAGCGGGCCGGGCTTAGGGTCAACCCGTCAGCCTCAGCGTTTCCGGCCCATGGCAAGCACCGGCCTGGCAGCACCCCTGACGTCCCCGATGGCCAGCATCGGCGTGCCCACGGAGATCAAGCGGGATGAGCAGCGGGTGGCCCTCACCCCCGACGGGGTGCGGGAGCTGATCAGCCAGGGCATGGAGGTGCGCATCCAGGCTGATGCCGGCCTCGGCGCCGGCATCAGCGACGACGACTACCGGGCCGTCGGCGCCCGGCTCGTGAGCCGCGAGGAGGCCTGGGCCGCCCATCTGGTGGTGAAGGTGAAGGAGCCGCAGCCGGAGGAGTTTGCGTTCCTGCGGCCCGATCTGGTGCTGTTCACCTACCTGCACCTGGCCGCCTATCCCGAGGTGGGCCACGCCCTGCTCGAGGCCGGCACCACAGCGGTGGCCTACGAAACCGTGCAGCTCGAAGACGGCAGCCTGCCGCTGCTGGCGCCGATGAGCGAAATCGCGGGGCGGCTGGCGGCCCAGGTGGGCGCCCACCTGCTGGAGCGGTCCCACGGCGGCCGGGGCGTGTTGATCGGCGGCTGCACCGGTGTGCGACCGGCGCGGGTGGTGGTGCTGGGGGCGGGCAGCGTGGGCTGGAATGCCGCCCGCATCGCCGCCGGCATGGACGCGGAGGTGTACTTACTCGATCGCTCGCCGGAGAAGCTGCGCCAGCTGGAGCCCGCCCGCCAGGGCCGGATGATCACATTGGTGAGCAGCCGCAGCCTGATCGAGCGGCTGGTGCCCGACGCCGACCTTCTGATCGGCGCTGTGCTGGTGCCCGGGGGCCGGGCCCCCACCCTCGTGCCTGAGGCGCTGGTGCAGCGGATGCAACCGGGATCGGTGATCATCGATGTGGCGATCGACCAGGGGGGCTGCATCGCCACCAGCCGCGAGACCACCCACACCGATCCGGTGGTGACGATCCATGGCGTGCAGCACTACGCGGTGGGCAACATGCCCGGCGCCGTGCCCTTCACCTCCACCGAGGCCCTGGTGAGCGTCACCCTGCCCTACATCATGGTGATGGCCGGCCGCGGGCTGAGCGAGGCGGTCACCGACCGGCCGGAACTGCTCTCGGGACTCAACACGGTCGACGGGGCTGTCTGCCATCCCGGCGTGGCCAAGGCCCTCAACCTGGCGCCCCGCCACCCGATGGCCTGCCTGCGCTGAATCAGGCCTGGGGTGGCGTGGCGCCGCGACCGCGCCGCCGCGCCACCAGCACCAGGGTCACCACTCCCCCCAGACCCAGCACGGCCAGCAGCGACATCCAGGGACTCACCCCTGCCGCCGCTGCAGCCGGGAGCTGAGCAGCTCCGCCTGGAACGGGAGGCAGCCCCGGGGGAGGCACCATCGCCCCAGGAGCCGGGGGGCGAACCGGCATCCCTGGCGGCCTCTCAGCGGGCATCCTCGAACGCATCCCTCCCGGTAGCCCCGCCGGCCCCGGTGGCAGGCCTGGGGGCACGCCCGGGGGCACGCCGGATGGCAGGCCAGGCTCGCTGATCGGCAGCACGGGAATCGCCTGGCCAGGGCGCGCGGGTGACACGGCCGGGGCAGCCGGGGAGCTCGGTGGGCGCTCCGGAAGAGGAGCGGCAGCAGGGACGCCGCTCGAGGACCCCGCGCCGGCTTCGCCGGGACGCATTAGATCGGGCGGCAGGGGGCCGGCGGGCCTGGCCGAGGGCGTCGGGCCCTCCGGCATCCAGATCTCGACGGGCTCCGGCGACGCGGCCGGACCCGAAGGGGCCGGGGGAGCCGCCGGCGCGGGGGCGGCCGCCGCGATCAGCAGCGCACCAACCGCGAGCGATCCCAGGCAGGTCCGGCGGCCCATGGCGATGGAGGTGGAGCGCTCCTGAACTTACTGGCGAGCCCCCAGCGATCGTCGCAGGGAAAGCGGATCGATCCCCTCCCGCAAGGCCAGCACGAGCCCGGCAGCCTCCAGGTAGCTGGCAGCGGCCAGCACCTCCAGTCCCAGGGCCTCGCCATCCACCTGCAGCAGACAGGGATTACCCGTCACGGCGATCAGCGGCACGCCGCGCTCGGCGCAGGCCAGCACCGCCTCTCCACCCAGGGCCCCGGCCGGAGCCACCACGGCCCCGAGGTCGGCGCCACGCAGCAGACCAGCGGCGGGCTCCGGCCGCAGATCGGGGGCATGACTCAGTCCCACCAGCACACAGGGCAGGAAGGTGTGACCCAGCTCCTCCGCCGCGGCCCGCGGATCGAGCCCCGGATCCGGCGGCAGGGGCTGCAGCGCCGGGGCATGGGCGCAGGGGATGGCGAGGTGACGCACCAGCAGATGACTGATTACCGCTTCGGCCCCGGCCAAGGCATCGACCCCCGAGCCCGCCCGGTAGGCGGCCAGGGCGTCGCTGTCGGGGTCGTCGGGGAAGCGGGCCACCACAGCGATGGCAGTGGCCCCAGCGGCCACGAGACGTTCGCCGGCTCGCAGCAGGGCATCGGGTCGCTCCAGGCTGCCCCAGCTGGTGCCACTCGGCCCCAGCCGCAGGCTCACCCCGAGCGGCACCTCGCTGCTCAGCACCGGACCAATCGTCAGCCCCAGGCTGGCGCGACAGGCATCGATCACCTGGCGATGGCGCAGCCGCAACTCCGGCTCGATGCCGGCATCGAACAGCACGCCGATGCGCTGGCAGGGGCGCGGCGCCAGGGCCAGCTCCCCGCAGGCAAAGCGATCCAGGCTCCAGCCCTCCACGTAGTGAATGCGGCGGTCGCTCCAGTAGAGAGACGCCGCATTCATCACGTTGGGATGGGTGACCAGGCAGCCGCTGGCGGCCGCCAGCAGCCGCGCCGCCGGCAGCCCATCGCCGGCAAAACCACCCACGGCGCAGCCCACCCCGGTGGGAATCACCAGCAGGGTGGGCAGGGGGGGAAGGCGGGCGCTCATTGCTGGGCCGGCACCACCAGCACCGCCTCCAGCCGCAGGCCACGCCCGGGATCCACCGCCGTGATCGCCCAGCGCAGCGGTTCAGCGCCGACCCAGCCTGCCGTGCCGGCGTGCTCTTGAAGCGCCTGGCGTACCTGGGGCCGCAGGGCCGCCGCGCCCGGGGGCAACCAGAGCAGCACGGACTCAAGACGCAGAGCGGACAGGGCCGCCGCGCTCACTTCTGGTACTGGCCGAACTGAGCCTCGTAGAGGGTGTCCTCCTGGCCGGCCAGCAGCACCAGATCGCTGCGGGGGAAGGACACGCAGAGCAGGGCATAGCCCTGCTCCCGCAGCTCAGCCTTCACGCCCATGGCATCGGGCTGGTGCACACTGCCGCTGCTGATCTTGGCGGCGCAGGTGGTGCACACACCTGAGCAGCAGCTGCTGGGCAGCGGCACCCCGGCGGCCTCGGCGGCGGCCAGCACGGTCTGGTCGGCGCGGCAGGGGAAGCTGTGCTGAACGCCGTCGCTATCGGCAACAACGGTGAAGGTCTGAATCTCGGTCAAAGGAGCGGCCTGGGGGTTGCACCGTCCAGGATTCTCCCAGGCAGCGGCGCACTGGCGATGCCCGTGCCGTCATATCGGGCCAGATTAGTGGGAGCCACGCAGCGAGGACGTATTGGCAGGTTCGTCGCCGCGGATGAAGTTGATCATTTCGTCGGCACCGAGTTGCCTGAACTCTGCATGGAAGCTGCCGCGTACTTTCGCTGCTGCTTCCTTCAACTTAGCCCTGCGGTCTTCTTTGAAACCAGTGCCCACAGGCGTGAAGACGATCTTGCTGCCTTCCAGACTGAAGCTGACCTCGCTACCCGGCGCGACACCTGCAGCGTCGCGAATGTGCTTAGGGATTGTGAAATTGGAATGCTATGGCGTTTGAGGCTTTGGCTTGGGGATCCACCACCATGGGATCAATGGCCCATGGCCGTGCAAAGGCCCCGTTCCATGGGAAGCACTCTGTTCTCAACGAGCTGGTCTGCTGAGGCCGCCTTGCTTGGCGCCTGTGGGGGCTGCTGCAGGCACTGCTGCGCCAGGGGTTGCGCCAGAACCGGTGTCTACGGGTGGGAAGCGAGGCTTGAAGGGCTTAGCGCCGCTGGGTTTGCTCGGGCCAGCCGGCCCAATGTTCACCGGCGGCGGCG
>CAIRWM010000065.1 GCA_903882285.1 uncultured cyanobacterium | reverse complement strand
GCCCGCTATGGCGCCACGCGCAACCACCTCGACGGGGCTGTCACCCGCCTGTCGCCCTACATCCGCCACGGCGTGCTCACCCTCGCGGAGGTGCGCGATGCGGTGTTCGCCAGGCTGCGGGAGAGGGCTGATCCGGCGCCGACCGTGCAGGGAAAACTGTTCGAGCCCCAGGCCGCCGCCTGCGGTTGGAGCGCCAGCCAGCGCCGTGCCGGCGAGAAGCTGATCGCCGAGCTGGGCTGGCGCGACTATTGGCAGCGCCTCTGGCATCAGCTGGGGGATGGCATCTGGCTCGACCGCGAACCGCTCAAGACCGGCCATCCGTCCGAGGCCTACGCGCCGGAGCTGCCGGCCGACATCAGCGCCGCCAGCACAAGCCTGGCCTGCATCGATGCCTTCGCCACCGAGCTGATCGGCACGGGCTGGCTGCACAACCACGCGCGGATGTGGCTGGCGGCCTACGTGGTGCACTGGCGGCGGGTGCGCTGGCAGGCCGGCGCCCGCTGGTTTCTGCAGCACCTGCTCGACGGTGATCCGGCCAGCAACAACCTCAGCTGGCAGTGGGTGGCCAGCAGCTTCAGCCACAAGCCCTACATGTTCAACCGCACCAACCTGGAGCGCTTCAGCAGCGGCCGCTTCTGCGCGGGCTGTCCGGCCGCGTCGCGGGGCGGCGCCGGCGTGGCGGGGGGCTGTCCGTTCGAGGCCAGCTACGAGGCGCTGCGGGCCCGACTGTTCCTGCCGCTGGATCCCCGGGCGCCAGCCGGGGCACCAGCCTCTCCTCCAGCCAGCATGCCTGCAGCTGCTGCCGGCGCAACGCCACGGAACCCCCTGGTGTGGGTGCACGGGGAGGCCCTCGGCTTCGCCAACCCGGCCCTGCGCGCCCATCCCGCTGCCCCGGCCATGTTCGTTTTCGACACCGAGCTGATCGAGGGCCGCACGGTCACCACCGGCGGCATCGCGGCGGCGGGGCCGCTGGCGCCTGGCCGGATGCGCTTCCTGCGGGAGTGCCTGGCGGAGCTGCCGGTGACCGTGCGCAACGGCGACGTCGCCGCCGAGCTGCTGACGTTGGCAGCAAAGCTGGGGATCGACGGCATCGTCACCAGCCGGGCGGTGGATCCACGCTTCGCGGCGATCGCCGCCCGCGTGGCCGCGGTCCTGCCGCTGCAGGTGCTCGAACCCGAGCCGTTCGTCGACCTCCCCATCGACGGTCCCGGAGCGCCGGACCTGGGTCGCTTCTCGCGCTACTGGCGCCGGGCAGAGCCGCTGGTGTGGGGGGCGAAAGGGTGAGCGACGCTGCGTCCTGCCGCCTGCAATCGTGAAGAAATCGCAGGTAACGATCCGTGACAGGCTGACCGGCCGTGTGAGCTCTCCAGAGGTGATGTCTACGCTTTGAAGAAATATCCACGTCATGGTCATGCCTGACTCCCGGGGTTCCGATCTGCTGCTGGAGAGGTGGCAGAAGGGCGGTGTTCTCATCAACGAAGACCTGCTTCAAAAGCTGAAGACCGCCACCTCCGGACTCGTACTGGACGATGTCTGGGTCAAGGGGCAGCCGAAGCCCGACTTTCTGCGCGCCTCCTTCACCGCTGACGATGACGAACGCTGTGGCACCGGCGTGAAGGACATCCTGAAGCTGATCAACAAGCTCGGTCTCGGACGCTCCGGGCGCGTGATCGTCTTCCCCAAAGGAATCCCCGTGGATCGCTTCAAAATCGAGCTTGAGATCGGCGGCCGCTACTGACCGTTCTTGGACACATCGACCGCGCGGCCTGGATTCGAGTCGATCGGTCCCACGGGAGGCCGTGGAGTGCTGCAGATTCACCCGAGCCTGCGCTGCAATCTAAGCTGTCTCCATTGCTACAGTTCCTCCAGTCCCGACGGCCTTGAGGGGCTGGATCCCGGCCTGCTCCAGCGGCTCGTCGAGGAAGCTTCGGATCTGGAGTACTCCGTCCTCGGGGTTTCCGGCGGCGAACCGCTGCTCTACCCAGGGCTTCCCGACGTCCTTCGTCATGCCCGCCAACGGGGCATGACCACAACGGTCACCACCAACGGGGTGCTGTTGACCGAGAGCCGGCTGCGGGAGCTCCAGGGTCTGGTCGATGTGCTCGCCATCTCCCTTGATGGCATCCCCGCCAGCCACGCCCGCATGCGGGGCGACGACCAGGCCTTTGCGCGCATGGCCGCACGACTGCCTGCCCTGGCTGCCTCCGGCGTGACCTTCGGCTTCGTCTTCACCCTCACCCAGGCGAATGTGCATGAGCTGGAGTGGGTGGTGGACTTCGCCACCGGGGCGGGCGCCTCCCTCGTTCAGGTTCACCCCCTCGAGGCCGAAGGCAACGCTCGGCAGGGCCTGACGTCCCTGGCTCCGGATGGGCAGGAGTTGGCCTTCGCGCTGCTGGAGTCGCTGCGTCTGCAGAGCACGACCTCCGCCTTCCTACAGCTGGATGTGACCTCCGCGGCCGATCTGCTGCACCACCCGGAGCGGTTTCTCTGTCTGGAATCGGTGCCCGATCAGCCGCTGGGGCGCTGGTTGACGCCGCTGGTCCTGGAAGCTGACGGCACGCTGGTTCCCATTACCTACGGGTTCCCCCGGGCCTACGCCCTCGGCAACCTCCACAACGCCAGTCTTGGTGGGCTCCTGCGCCACTGGAACCCTGAACCCCTGCTCGCCCTGGCGCGACGCACCCGGGAGCAGGCCCTGGAGAGCCTGCGGGCCAGCGACCGGTCCCTGCTCAACTGGTACCAGGAGATCGTCGACAGCGCTCGCCCTTGAGGGCCAGCCAGCCGCCGTCCCCGCTCGCTTCGCAAACCTAGCCTCCAGGATCAGAGGATTCGGCAGCGTCGGCGATGACCCACTACGGCCTGCCCTGCCCCGCCGCCAGCGGTCATCTCAACCCGATGACCCGTGGGGGCGGAGGCGCTGCTGATCGATCAGACCAGCTTCGCCGGACCAACCATCGCCGAGCAGCTTGACCTGCCCTTTGTGAGCGTCTGCTGCGCGCTGATGCTCAACCACGATCCCGCCGTACCGCCGCTCAACACGGGCTTGGCCTACAGCCCCTCACGCCGGGCGCGGCTGCGCAATGAACTGGGCCATGAGCTGGTCGCCCGGCTGGCCGCACCGATCACCCGTGTGACCGTCGACCATCGCGCCCAGGAGGGGCTGCCGCCGATCCCGCCAGCCGCTGATCCAGGCCTCCCTCGGCACGATCCAGCACCGCCTGCTCGGCCTGTTCGAGACCATCGGGGCGGCCTGCGGTGATCTCGACGTGCAGCTGGTGATCGCCCTCGGTGGCGGCTGCGCTCCGGATGACCTGCCGTTCCTGCCGGGTGATCCCCTGATGCTGGGCTTCGCGCCCCAGCTGGAGCTGCTGCGCCGGGCCTCACTCACGATCACCCACGCCGGCATGAACACCGTGTTGGAGTCGCTCGCCGAGGGGGTGCCGATGGTGGCGATCCCCATCGCCAACGACCAGCCCGGGATGGGCGCGCGCCTGGCCTGGAGCGGCAGCGGCGCGGTGGTGCCCCCTGAAGCGCCTCTCGGTCCCCCGGCTGCGCGCCGCGATCGAGCGGGTGCTGCAGAAGCCGGACTACCGCGCCAATGCCCGCCGGCTGCAGACGGCGATCCGGCGTTCCGGCGGCGTCTCCCGAGCCGCTGATGTGGTCGAGCAGGCGGTGGGCACCAGGCAGCCGGTGTTGCGCTGATCCCCCGTGGTGTCGCCGTTGTCCTCCTGCAAAAGCCTGGAGCTGGCCACCTGGCAGCGCGGCGCCGAGGCCTACGACCGCCTCTTCGGCGCGGTCACCCGCGCGGCGATCGGATTCACCTGCCGATCCCGGCCCGGCTGACCGTGGGACGCAAGCCGCTGTAGTGGCGGGGGTGTGTCAGGGACCATCCGGCGGACGGAGCTGCCGCTCGTCGCGCCAGTCGGCCGGGATGAGCGGCAGCCCCAGCAGTTGCTTTTCCGCCCGCCGGATCGCGTTGGGATGGCTGAGCAGGTGCTCCTCCTCAAACCTGGCCAGCGGCGGCGGCCGGAACTCCTGCGGCCGCCGTGGCGGCTCCGTCCAGGCGAAGCTGCGGCGTGGCGCCTTGCGGCGGCAGAGGGCCTCGAAGTGGCGACGCAGCTCCAAGCGCACCCGGCCACGGGCCATCGCCGCGTAGAACTCCTGCCGAGAGGCCCGCCCAGAGCTAGTGGGGGAGGGGCCATCGCCGCCGCGCAGGCGGGCCGCGTCGGGATTCCAGCGAGGCCGGCACCAGCCCGGCTCGCCGGTATCGGTGTCGAGCCAAAGGTGCAGACCCTCCCCCCGGGGCCGGGTCACCACCGCCAGGCCATCATCCGGCTGGTGACGCGGCAGCGAAAACACCCGGCCGCTGGCCCGATGCTCAGCCGACACGCAGGCCGCGAGCGTGACCGGGAGCAGGGCCAGGGCCGAGAGGATCCCAAACAGAGGCAGGGGACGGACAGCCAGGACCGGTGACTCGGATCGCCGCCATGATCGGCGCCGATCGACTTCAGCGCCCGCCGGCACGGGCGGTCCCGCCAATGGCCCTGACCCCCTCGACGATGCTGCCCCTCGGCACGGCCCTGCCGCTGGCGGCCATGACCGCCGCCCTCACCCCGGTGAGCGGCGGAGCGCTGGATCCCGCCGCCCTCGCCGGCCGGCCGGTGCTCGTGCTGTTCCTCTGCCCCCACTGCCCATTCGTGAAGCACATGGAACCGGAGATCGGCCGGCTGGCGGCCGACTTCGGTGACCGCGCCGCGATCGTGGCGCTCTGCAGCAACAGTTTCACCACCCACCCCCAGGACGGGCCAGCAGGCATGGCGGACCAGGCGACGGCGAACGGCTGGACCTTCCCCTACCTGCAGGACCCGGACCAGAGCATGGCGCGGGCCTTCCAGGCCGCCTGCACCCCCGACCTCTTCCTGTTCGACGCGGCCCACCACCTCGCCTACCGGGGCCAGCTCGACGGCAGCCGCCCCGGTAACGCCGTGCCCGTCGACGGCCGCGACCTGCGCGCCGCAATCGCCGCCGTGCTGGAGGGGCGTCCACCGACCGCGGAGCAGAGCCCGGCGATCGGCTGCAACATCAAGTGGCACCCCGGTCAGGTGCCTGCCTGGGCCGGCTGAGCCGGCTGAGCCGGTCCGGGCAGGAATCTTGAAATCAGGACCTGGGCTTAAGGTTGCCGCCATGCAAGTGCCCCCCTTCAGCCTCGGCGAGCAGCTGCGGCAGCTCGGTGACGCCCTCGACAGCGCCGTCCTGGAGGTGCTGCGCAGTGGTCAGTACATCGGCGGCAACACGATCGCAGGCTTTGAGCAGAGCTTCGCCGCCGCCTGCGGCACCCCCCACGCCATCGGCTGCAACAGCGGCACCGATGCCCTGATCCTGGCCCTGCGCGGCCTCGGGATCGGCCCCGGTGACGAGGTGATCACCACCTCGTTCAGTTTCTTCGCCACCGCCGAGGCGATCAGCGCCGTGGGCGCCACGCCGGTCTTCATCGACGTGGAGGACGACACCTACCTGATCGCCATCGATCGGATCGAGGCCGCCATCACCCCCGCCACCCGCGCCCTGATGCCTGTGCACCTGTTCGGCCGCCCGGCCGACATGGAGCGGATCTGTGCGATTGCGGCTGCCCATGAACTACGGGTGATCGAGGACTGCGCCCAGGCCAGCGGCGCCCACTGGGCCGGTCAGCCTGTGGGCAGCTGGGGCGACGCGGGCTGCTTCAGCTTCTTCCCCACCAAGAACCTCGGCGCTGCCGGCGACGGCGGGGCGGTGGTCTGCCGCGACCCCGCACTGGCCCAGCGCATGCGGGAGCTCGCCGTGCACGGCATGCCCCGCCGCTACCTGCACACCGACCTGGGCTACAACAGCCGCCTCGATGCACTGCAGGCGGCGGTGCTGAACGTCAAGTTGCCCTACCTGGGCAGCTGGGTGGAGCAGCGCCGTGCCATCGCCGAGCGCTATCAGCGCGAACTCGACGACCTGCCCGGCATCGCCCTGGCCTCGATCGGTCCCGAGGGCCACAGCTGGAACCAGTTCGTGGTGCGGGTCCCGCGCTGCCCCAGCAGCGGGGTCGCCTGCGCGGGCCGCTGCGCCCCCTCCAGCGACAGCGCCGATTTCGGCCTGCCCGAGGCCTGCTGTAGGGACTGGCTCAAGCAGCAGCTGCAGGAGGCCGGCATCAGCACGATCATCTACTACCCGATCCCGATCCACCGCCAGCCCGCCTACGCCAATCTGGGCTACGGCCCCGGCAGCCTGCCGGTGACAGAACGGCTCTGCGCCGAAGTGCTCAGCCTGCCGATCTTCCCCGAACTGACCAGCGCGCAGCAGGATGCCGTGATCGCGGCCCTGCGCCAGCTGGTGGGAGCGGACAAGAGCTCCGCCGTCGCTGCCTGAGCCGGCTTCGGCCGCGGACCGGGCTGCGCCTGATCGGCAGCACCGTGCTGATCGTCAGCAGCTCGATGACGGCGGGGGCCACCCACTTCGGGCGGCAGCCAGAACGGTCCCTACGGCAGCAGTCGCAGCGCCGACCCGGCGGGCATTCCCAGCCAGGATCGCAACAGCGACCCCGCCACCAACAATCGCCGCTGGGGAGGGGTGGTGGTGAACTACGAAATGCACCAGAACCTGCTGACCAGCTTCACCGGCAAAGATCTGCTCTACACCCGGCTGAACAGCGGCAATGCCAAGAGCAGTTCGCTAGGGGGCAATCCTTTCAACCTGCTGATTCTCGACAAGATCACCACTCCAAGGGCAAGCCCCAACATTCTGGAGATCATGCGACCCTACTACCGCTTTCCGATGGGTGGCGACCTCAGCGTTCTGCTCGGACCCCGCGCCCGCGCCAGCCAGGAGCTGTCGGCGATCCGCCCATGGTTCTACTCGGCTGAAACCGGTCCGCCGATCCTCGATTTCTTCTCCCTGCACGGGGCGCCGGCCACCTACAACAAGGCCACCGGGGGCCGCCAGCAGCTGGCGATGGCGGTGTCCTACGCGGCGCCCAACGCCGACAACGCTGAAGGAGGGGACGCGCTCAACGCCGGCGGCGTGATGGGGGAGTACACCTCGCCAGCCTGTTCGCGCAGGTCGGGCTGACCACCCACCCACCCCCACCCGGAACGCCCTGGCAGTGGCCTGGCACCATGGTAAGTGCAGCCTGAACGTACGTCGCGACACCCAGTTTGCCAACCAGCGCCAAGCCTGCCAACGGCCAGTACACCGAGCCGGGTCGCAGCAGCAGCAACGCGCTCGGCGGCGTCATCGTCACCAACGTCCGCTTGTGAGCTCACGCGTCCGCCTGTGCAACGAGAGCGACATGGATGTGTTCCATCCAGTGCTTTACTCACCTACCTGATTTTGATTCTCGTCATTGCCGTCCCGTTCGCGATCGTTGGGATCCTGAAGCAGAATTTATTCCCGGTCATCACCCTGGCATCCGTGCTGATCGTCTCCATGATTTTGTGCCCTGATCTTTATCGGCGCTCCCCAATCCACCAAGGTCCTTAACCACCTCTCCCTGTTCTGATCCCGCGCCTGCATCGCGTCTCAAGCGCGGTTCAGCCCCTTGGTAAGCCGGCGTAGAGAGCCTTGAAGCGTGCCTGCTGCAGCTTGTGGTCCACGATCGGCTGGGGATAGCCACGTCGCTCCAATGCGCCGATGGCGCCACTGATCAGATCGGCGCTGCAGACGTGGGCCAGTTCCGGCAGCCAGGTGCGGATGTAGCGGGCCTCGGCATCGAACTTGAGCGCCTGGGTGGCGGGGTTGAAGATGCGCAACGGCTTGGGATCCATGCCGCTGCTGGCACTCCACTGCCAGCCGCCGTTGTTGGCTGCCAGGTCGCCGTCCACCAACCGGGTCATGAAGGCCCGCTCGCCATGGCGCCAATCGACGATCAGATCCTTGACCAGGTACGAGGCGACGATCATGCGGCAGCGGTTGTGCATCCAGCCGCTGGCATTGAGCTGGCGCATCGCCGCGTCGATGATCGGCATGCCGGTGAGGCCTTGCTCCCAGGCCGCCAGCCGCTGCGGATCGTTCTCCCAGGGAAAGTGGCGCCACTGGGGCCGGTAGGGGCCGCCGGCGAGCTCAGGGAAGTGGAACAGCGCCTGCTGGTAGAACTCGCGCCAGGCCAGCTCCTGCTCCCACACCTCGATCGAGCGGCGGGCCTCATCGCTGCGGGCCAGCTGCCGCGCCCCGCGCGCCGCCGCCCAGGCCTGGCGCGGGCTGAGCGTGCCGAACTTCAGCGCCGCACTCAGGGCCGACGTGCCGGGCTCAGCCGGCAGGTTGCGGTCGAGTTCGTAGGCAGCGATGGTGCCGCCATCGGCGAAGGCCTGCAGCTGGGCCAGGGCCGCCGCCGCCCCCGGGCGGCAGGGACAGAGCTCGGCCCCTGCGAACGGCGCTCCCAGCGCCGCGGCGGCGGGCACCGCCTCCAGCCGTGGCAGGCCCTGCCACAGGGCCGAATCGGGCAGCTCCGCCGCCTCAAAATCCAGCAGGCCCGCCGGTGCCGGCGCCGGCTCCAGGCCGCCATCGAGGGCCGCCCCCTGGGTCTGCTTGCGCTCCACCTGACCGCGCCAGTTGCGCAGAAACGGCCCATAGACCCGGTAGGGCTCCCCCGCTCCGGTCCGCAGCTGCTCGGGCGCCACCAGCAGCTGGTCCCAGTCGACCAGCACCCGGCGCTCCTGTGCCTGCACGGCCGCCGCCACGCGCCGATCCCGCTCGCGGCCGAAGGGCTCCACGTCGCGGTTCCAGGTCACCACCTCGGCCCCCAGCGCCCGTGCCAGCTGGGGCAGCAGCTCGGCCGGGTCCCCCTGCAGCAGCACCAGGCGGCTGCCGGCCTGCCGCCAGAGCCGCTCCAGCTCCACCAGGCTCTCGCGCAGGAACCAGAGCCTGGCCGGCGCCATGGTGACGGAGCCCAGGATCGCCGGATCCAGCACGAACACCCCCGTGACCGCCGGGGTGGCGGCGGCGGCGGCGGCCAGGCCGAGGTTGTCGGCGAGGCGCAGGTCGCGGCGGTGCCAGAACAGCCAGCGGGGGGGAGCCATCAGAGAGCGAGCAGCTGCTTGGCGCGGAACCAGGCCGTCAGGCTCTTGCCATCGAGGTATTCGTCGCCGCTGGCCAGGAGCGCATCCAGGTCAGCCGGCGCCATCAGCAGCACCTCCAGGTCCTCGTCGTCGTCGCCGGCGGGGGCCTCGTCCAGGGGGGTGAGCTCCCTGGCCAGGAACAGGTGGATCACCTCGTCGGAGTAGCCGGGGCAGGGCAGCATCGCCCCGAGCGGATCCCAGCGGCTGGCGCTGTAGCCCGCCTCCTCCTGCAGCTCGCGCTGGATGGTGCTGAGCGGGTCTTCGCCGTCGTCGAGGGTGCCGGCGGGGAACTCCAGCAGACGGGTGGCGACGGCGAAGCGGTACTGGCGCAGCACCACGACGCGGCCGTCCTCAAGCACGGGCACCGCCAGGGAGGCACCGGGGTGGCGGATCAGGCCGAAGGTGCCCTCCACCCCCAGGGGCAGCCGCACGCGGTTCACCTCGAAGCGGAGCTTGCGAGCCTCGAGGCTGCCGGTGGTCTCCAGATGGCGCGCGGGTTCGGGCGGCGGCAGGGGAGCCATCGGCGGCGGGGCGGCGGATCGGGCCAGCATGGCCCATGCGGGCCGGCAGCCAGCTCCTTCCACAGCTTTAACCGTGACGCGTCACGCTGATTCCTGCGGCTCGGCGATCACGGGGTTGGTGAGCTGGCCGATGCCCTCGATCTCGACGCTGACCCTGTCGCCTGGCCTCAGCCAGCGGGGCGGATCAGCCGCCATGCCCACCCCCTCGGGGGTGCCGGTGAAGATCACGGTGCCGGGCAGCAAGGTGGTGCTGCCGCTGAGGAAGGCGATCAGCTCCGGCACACCGAAGATCATGTCGTCGGTGCGGGCGTCCTGCACGCAGGTGCCGTTCACCAGCGTGCGCAGGCGCAGGGCGTTGGGATCGGGGATCGCTGCCGCAGTGACCAGGCAGGGGCCGAGCGGGGCGAAAGTGTCGAAGGTCTTGCCCCGGCACCACTGGCCGCCGCCGAGCTCCGGCCGCTTCTGCCAGTCCCTGGCGCTGACATCGTTGGCGCAGGTGTAGCCGAGCACGTAATCGAGGGCCTCCTCGCGGCGCACGTTCTTGCAGCGGCGGCCGATCACCACCGCCAGCTCCGCCTCGTAGTCGACCGCCTCGCTGGCCAGGGCGGTGGGAAGCTCGATCGGCGCGCCGGGATGCTGCAGCGCCGAGGGGGCCTTCATGAACAGCACCGGCCGCTGGGGAATGGCGGCGCCCGTCTCTGCGGCATGGCGCCTGTAGTTGAGGCCGATGCAGAAGATGGCGCGGGGCTCGAGCGGCGCCAGCAGACGAGCGATCCGGGCCTGCTCGCCGCTGGGCACCGGGTCGTCGAAGAGATCGCCCAGCAGACGCTCCGGGCGGCCGTCGGCATGGAGGACGGCATGGTGAATCGCACCGTCGGAATCGGCGTAGCGAACGAGCTTCATGGCCGGGGTAGCGACGGCGCTTGGCCCCAGCCTGCCCGAGGCCGAGCCCGCGGGCCGATTGACGCTCAGGGCAGCAGCAGCCGGTAGGCGGCCTGGATGCGCCGAAACGCCTCCGCGTCGCCGCCCCGGTCGGGGTGATGCTGTTTCACCAGGCGTCGGTGGGCCGCCTTCACCGCCAAATCGTCCGCCGCCTCCGGCAGGCCCAGCAGGCGCAGCGCCTCGGCCCGGGGGCCGAGAGCCTGGGCCGGCGCAGCCCCGCTGCCCCGCGGCCCGAGCGCCGCCAGCAGCAGGTCCACCACCGCCTCGGGCGCGCCATCAAGGCGATCGGCGGCCCGGCCCCCCAGCAGCACGAAGGCGGCCCGCACCGCCAGTCTCACCGTGCTGCGGGGTCCCCGCAGCGCCCAGGCCAGTTCGCGGCCGAGACCGGGGCAGTGGCGCTCGAGATCCTCCTCGAGATCGCGGCGCGAATCGGGGCGACGGGCCAGCAGCGCGTTGATCAGCTCCTCCAGGGCAGCGCAGCGGATCTCGTGCCAGCGGGGGTGGCGCGCCATCGCCTCACCCCAGCGCTGCACCAGCTTGGGCGTGAGCCCCGGGGCGGCGCCGACGGTGACCACGGGCCGCGGCCGCCCGCCGGCCCGGCCCGGCCCGGGATCGCGCCAGGTTCGCGGGTCAAAGCCCATCGCGACGGCTGCCACAGCGCTGGCCCGACCCTATCCGCCGCTCTGCGCCGGGCCGTACGCAGCGGGCACGATCAGCGAGACTGCCCCCATCCAGCGGCTCTTCAGCGTCTCCATGGTCGCCAGCGCCCCCAGCACCTCCGGCTCCAGCGAAGCCAGCGCTGCAGCGGCCCGCGCCTTCCCGCTGGCGGCCATTACCGGCCACGGCACCCTGAAGCTGGCCCTGCTGCTGGCGGCGGTGGATCCGGGCCTGGGCGGCGTAGTGATCGCCGGGGGGCGAGGCACCGGCAAATCGGTACTGGCCCGCGGACTGCACGCCCTGCTGCCGCCGATCGATGTGCTCGATCTGGGCGCCTCGAGCCCCAGCCTCAACGTCGACCCGGCGCGTCCCGACGAATGGGACCCCCCGATCCGCCAGCGGCTGCTGGAGCTGGGCAGCGATCCCGAGGGCCGCGACCCCGCGGTGCTGCTGCCCACCCGGGTGGTGCCGGCCCCGTTCGTGCAGGTGCCGCTCGGCGTCACCGAGGATCGCCTGCTCGGCTCGGTCGACGTCACCGCCTCCCTGGCGGCCGGCGCCCCGGTGTTCCAGCCAGGCCTGCTGGCCGAGGCCCATCGGGGCGTGCTCTACGTCGACGAACTCAACCTGCTGGACGACGGCATCACCAACCTGCTGCTGGCGGCGGTGGGCAGCGGCGAGAACCGCATCGAGCGGGAGGGGCTGAGCCTCTCCCACCCCTGCCGCTGCCTGCTGATCGCCACCTACAACCCTGAGGAGGGGGCGGTGCGCGACCACCTGCTCGACCGCTTCGCCATCGCCCTCTCGGCCAACCAGCTGCTGGAGATCGACCAGCGCGTGGCGATCACCCGCTCCGCCCTCGACCACGGCGAATCGAGCGAGACGTTCCGGCGCCGCTTCCAGGACGAGACCGATGCTCTCGCCACCCAGCTGCTGCTCGCCCGCCAGTGGCTCCCCGACGTGCAGATCAGCCGCGAGCAGATCGGCTACCTGGTGAACGAGGCCCTGCGCGGCGGCGTCGAGGGGCATCGCTCCGAGCTCTATGCAGTGCGCGTCGCCCGGGCCCACGCCGCCCTCAGCGGCCGCGACCGGGTGGAGGCCGACGACCTCCAGGTCGCCGTGCGGCTGGTGATCGCGCCGCGGGCGCTGCAGCTGCCGCCGCCGGATCCCGACCAGCCGCTGGAGCCGCCGCCACCGCCACCGCCCCAGGGCGAGCAGCCCCCTGAGAACGAGCCGGAACAGGACAACCCCGACGAGCCGGGGGAACCGGACGACGAGCCCGACACCCCCGAGGACCAGGCGCCCCCCTCGATCCCCGAGGAGTTCCTGCTCGATCCGGAGGCCACCGCCATCGACCCCGACCTGCTGCTGTTCAACGCCGGCAATGCCAAGAGCGGCGGCAGCGGCAGCCGCGCCGTGGTGTTCAGCGACAGCCGCGGCCGCTACGTCAAGCCGATGCTGCCCCGCGGGCCGGTGCGCCGCATCGCCGTCGACGCCACCCTGAGGGCCGCGGCGCCTTATCAGAAAGCCCGTCGTGCCCGTGAGCCGCACCGCAGCGTGATCGTCGAGGACGCCGACCTACGCGCCAAGCAGCTGCAGCGCAAAGCCGGTGCCCTGGTGATCTTCCTGGTGGATGCCAGCGGCTCGATGGCGCTCAACCGGATGCAGAGTGCCAAGGGGGCCGTGATCCGGCTGCTGACCGAGGCCTACGAGAACCGCGACGAAGTCGCCCTGATCCCCTTCCGCGGTGAACAGGCCGAGGTGCTGCTGCCCCCCACCCGCTCGATCACCGCCGCCCGCCGCCGGCTTGAAGCGATGCCCTGCGGCGGTGGCTCCCCCCTCGCCCACGGCCTGACCCAGGCCGCCCGCGTGGGGGCCAACGCCCTGGCCACGGGCGATCTCGGCCAGGTGGTAGTGGTGGCAATCACCGATGGCCGCGGCAACGTGCCGCTGGCGCGCTCCCTGGGCCAGCCGCTGCTCGAAGGCGAGGAGCCGGTGGACCTCAAGGAGGAGGTCAAGCTGGTCGCCAGCCGCTACCGCAGCCTCGGCATCAAGCTGCTGGTAATCGACACCGAACGCAAGTTCATCGGCAGCGGCATGGGAAAGGACCTCGCCGAGGCTGCCGGCGGCCGCTACGTGCAGTTGCCCAAGGCTAGCGACCAGGCGATCGCCGCCATCGCCATGGAGGCGATCAACGCCGTGTGAGCGGGGCCTACTTCTCTGGGAAGGTCATGGCCGGGGCGTTGGAGCGGGGCGCGAAGCGGCTGGCCTCCTGGCGACGCTGCTGCTGCTCCCGCTCGCGCTTCTGGGTGCTACGGCGCTCGTCGCGCCCCTTGGCCGCCTCGGTCTGGGCGGGGTAGAGCTCCTGGAAGAACTTGCCGAGCCCCACCGAGACGCTGCGGATGCCATCCATGAACTTGGGGTCGTCGGTGAGCTTGCGCACGTCGCCACCCACCGCCTGCCAGCGATCGGTGAGCTGCTTGGCATTGCTGAGCGTCGCCTGCAGATCGGCAACGGTTTTCGGGTTGTCAAGGCTGGCCGCCAGATGATCGACCCGCTTGGTGGCGCTGGCCGCGCTGCTGGCAGCTGCCTTCACGTCGACCATCGCCTGATCGGCCTTGCTGAGGATCGGATCGATCTTGCCGGCCGAACCGTTGAGCTTTTGCACCAACAGCTTCGCCTCAGCCACGAAGACCTGGCCATCGCGGGTGAGCTTCTCGGTCTCCTTTGAGGTCTGCTCGAAGCTGACCGTGGCGGCCACCAACTTGTCGACGAGTTTCTCCTTCTCCGCCCTGTCGAGCAGGCTCTGTACCGTCTCGGTGACCGAGTCGATCGTGGCTGAGGCCATCCCGCTCACCCGGCCGTTCTGGCAGACCATGCGGCGATCGTCGCAGCCCTTGTCGCGGGGGCCGGGCAGTGAGGAAGGCAGCGGCTGCCCGGCGCTGAGCAGCGACACCATGGCGTCGCCCCCCAGCAGAGAGGAGGCCCCGACCCGGGCCGCAACCGGCCGGGAGAGGCGCAGGCGGGGGTCGTTGATCTCCAGTTCCGCCTCCACCGCCTTGTCGGAGACGGTGATACGACGCACGTTGCCCACCAGCACCCCCCGATAGGACACCGGCGAGCGCTCCGCCAGGCCGGCGGCATCGGCGAAGCTGGCGCGGATCGTCCAGGTGTTGCGGCTGAGGGACACGCCCTTGAGCCACAGCCAGAAGCCGAAGCCACTGGCGAGCGCCGCCAGCAGGGAAAACCCGACAAGAGCCTCGCGGACACTGCGGCGCATGAGCTCAGATCTCAGCGGGCTGCATCGGTCCGCGCAGACTACCGCTGCGGAACTGCACCACGTAGGGATTGGTCGTGCGGCGAAACTCCTCCAGCGAGCCGTTCCATCGGAAGCTGCCGTCGTAAAGCAGCATCACACGCTCGGCACAGCGCTCGATTGTGCTGATCACGTGGCTCACAACCACCGATGAGGCCTGGGTGAGCTCGGTGGTACGCACGATCAGGTCCTCGACCCGGGTGCAGGCCACGGGATCGAGACCTGCGGTGGGTTCATCGAACAGCAGCAGCGGCACCCGGCCGCCAGAGGCGGCGGGGTCGTCGATCAGGGCGCGGGCAAAGCTGACGCGCTTCTGCATGCCGCCGCTCAGTTCACCCGGCAGGCGCTCCTCGATGCCGTAGAGGCCCACCGCCTCCAGGGCACGGCTGACGCGCTCGCGGATCTCACCCTCCCTCAGGCGGCTGAAGCGGTAAAGCAAAAACCCCACATTTTCGCGCACCGTGAGCGATGCCAGCAGGGCCGGGTTCTGGAACACCAGGCGCACGTCCGGGGGATGGCGCTGATCAAGGCGCAGGTAGGTCTGCTCCTCGCCGTGGATACGCAGCATGCCCTCGCTGGGCAGCAGCAGCCCCGCCAGCAGGCGCAGCACCGTGGATTTGCCCGCCCCCGACGGCCCCACCACCACGAGCCGTTCGCCGGCATGGAGCTGGAGGTTGACGGCATCGAGCACGGGCTGCGGCCCCCAGCGCACGGTGAGCCGTTCCATCTCGGCTACCGGCTGGGGGGGTACCTGCGAGGGCCAGGGGGTCGGGGGATCGGCGAGAGGAACAGCCACGATGAGGGGCTCAGAACGTGGCATCGGTGCCGGACCCCATCCTGGCGGTTCCGCGGCCGCTTTTGATCCGTACAGTCTGAAGAGTCTCCGTCGCGTCCCCCTTGCCTGTCCGCGGCCCCGGCGCCAGTTCCCCCAGGCATCGCCGGACCCCCGGCCGGCCCGGCTGGGTGGGGCGCGGCGACCTGCGCCGTCAGGACCTGGTGAGCCGTTCGCGCCGTGCCGCCCGCTGGCTGCAGCCCGGGCTGGTGGTCAAGCGCTGGATGCTCACTTCCGGGCTCGGCCTGCTGATCCTGCTGATCGGCGCCGCCGTCTGGGCCGATCTGCAGCCGATCTACTGGAGCCTCGAGGCGATCAAGTGGATGCTCGCCCAGCTCACGCGGGTGCTGCCGCGCAGCATCACCGGCCCCCTGGTGCTGCTGATCGGCGGCGGTCTGATCTGGCTCGGCCAGAGCCGCAGCTTCGGCTCGATCCAGCAGGCCCTGGCTCCGGAAAAGGACACGGTCCTGGTGGATGCCCTGCTGGCCCAGCGGCGCCTCAACCGCGGCCCCGCGATCGTGGCGATCGGCGGCGGCACGGGCCTGTCCACCCTGCTGTCGGGGCTGAAGCGCTACAGCACCAACCTCACCGCCGTCGTGACGGTGGCCGATGACGGCGGCAGCAGCGGTGTGCTGCGCCGCGAGTTCGGCGTTGCCCCACCGGGCGACATCCGCAACTGCCTGGCGGCCCTCTCCACCGAGGAGCCGCTGCTCACCCGGCTGTTCCAGTACCGCTTCCGCTCCGGCAGCGGACTGGAGGGCCACAGTTTCGGAAACCTCTTCCTTACCGCCCTGACGGCGATCACCGGCAGCCTGGAGTCGGCGATCACCGCTAGCAGCCGCGTGCTGGCGGTGCAAGGGCAGGTGGTGCCGGCCACCAACGCCGACGTGCGCCTCTGGGCCGAACTGGAGAACGGAGAGCGCATCGAAGGGGAATCGCGCATCGGCAAGGCCGAGAGCCCGATCATCCGCCTCGGCTGCACACCGGAGCAGCCGCCGGCCCTGCCGCGGGCTCTGGAGGCGATCGCCAACGCAGATCTGATCGTGCTGGGCCCGGGCAGCCTCTACACCTCGCTGCTGCCCAATCTGCTGGTACCGGAACTGGTGAGCGCGATCAGCCGCAGCAAGGCGCCGCGGCTCTACATCTGCAACCTGATGACCCAGCCCGGCGAGACCGACGGCCTCGACGTGGGCGGACACCTTCGGGCCATCGAGGCTCAGCTCGCCAGCCTCGGTGTCGAACATCGACTATTTGATGCCGTGCTCGCCCAGGAGCAGCTCGGGGATTCCCCCCTGCTGCAGAACTACCGGCGGCGCGGCGCCGAACCGGTGACCTGCGACGTGCGCGCCCTGCAGGCCCGGGGCTATGAAGTAATGCTGGCCCCCCTGCAGGGGGCCCGGCCCACGGCGACACTGCGCCACGATCCCCGCAGCGTCGCCCTGGCAGTGATGCGCTTCTACAAGAAGCACCGCCGCGACTGACGCCCGCGATTGCCACCCGCTGACCCCGGCTGGCCGACGGGCCTGCACAGCTACGGCACGAACGGCCTCACGCCGGCTCAGTAGGCGTCCTGCATCTCGTAGAAGTCGGGCTGGACGTAGTCCTTACGCAGCGGCCAGCCCTTCCAGTCCTCGGGCATCAGCAGCCGCTTGGGATGGGGATGGCCTTCGTAGACGATGCCGAACATGTCGAAGGTTTCACGCTCCTGCCAGTCGGCGCCGCGAAACAGGCCGTAGAGGCTGGGGATGGTCAGGGTGCCGTGCCGCTCGAGGAACACCTTGAGCCGCACCTCCTCTGGCCGCTGCCCGGCCGGCAGGGCCCCAGTCTGGCCGAGCTGGTCCGCCAGGGGGGCCAGCTTGACCAGGTGGTAGAAGCTCACCAGGCGGCCGCCGGGACCTTCGTCGTAGCCACCCTGGCACTGCAAGTAGTCGAAACCCGCCGCCTTCAGGGCCGTGGCCACGAAGGTCAGACCGTCGGCCTCGATACCCAGCACCTCCACCCCGAGGTGGTCGGCGGGGAGCGCCTCATGCTCAAAGCCCTGGGAACGAAGCCAGATACTCACCGGACCCGGCGCGGAGGCACTGACCTCGAGGGCGGTAGCGGTGGCGGGGGTCTCCTCAGGCATCGGTCGCGGGGGAAGGGGAGGGGGACGGAGGAGCTGAGGAGGAGCCGGCGATCAGCTCGGCATTGATCGGCTCAGCGGCGGCCACCTGCACCGACAGGGGCTGGGCCGTGGCCGCCGCCAGGGCCGCCTTCTGGGTCTCGGCGCGCAGGTAGCGGCCGTCGACGATCGGCTCGACGCTGCTGAACTGGTGCGGGATCGTGCAGTAGCGGTGGGTCTGCTGCAGGCGACCGCGCTCGGCGAGGGCCTCGTTACCCACCTTCTTACGTAGCTTGATCACCGCATCGAAGATCGCCTCGGGCCGGGGCGGGCAGCCCGGCAGATAGAGGTCCACCGGGATCAGCTTGTCAACACCGCGCACCGCAGTGGTGGAGTCTGCCGAGAACATACCGCCGGTGATCGTGCAGGCGCCCATGGCGATCACGTACTTGGGCTCGGGCATCTGTTCGTAAAGCCGCACCAGGGCCGGGGCCATCTTCATCGTGACGGTGCCGGCGACGATCAGCAGATCCGCCTGGCGGGGGCTGGAGCGGGGCACCAGGCCGAAGCGGTCGAAGTCGAAGCGGGAGCCGATCAGGGCGGCGAACTCGATGAAGCAGCAGGCAGTGCCGTACAGAAGTGGCCAGAGGCTGCTGAGCCGGGCCCAGTTGTGCAGGTCGTCGAGGCTGGTGAGGATCACGTTCTCCGAGAGATCGGAGGTGACCGAGGGGGCTCCCACCGGGCCGCAGCTGGCAGCGCGCAGATCCCGCAGGGCGGTGGCCGAGGGGCTGAGGGCGGGGGAGTCGGACGGGGTGAGGGTCATGGCTGGATCCGGATCAGCTCCATTCGAGGGCGCCCTTGCGCCAGGCGTAGGCCAAGGCCACCACCAAGATGGCGATGAAGATCAGGGCCTCGATGAACGCCAGCAGGCCGAGGCGGTGGAACGCCACGGCCCATGGATAGAGGAAGACGGTCTCGACATCGAAGAT
>CAIRWM010000064.1 GCA_903882285.1 uncultured cyanobacterium | reverse complement strand
CCTAGGGCTGGCATCCGCTGCGGTGCCGTCTGTCTGGCGGAGCTGGCCAGGTTGGGCTTCAGGAGCCCAGCAGGGCCGTGCACTCCAGCCGCTCCTGGCTGGCGTCGCGGCGTTGCAGCCGAAGCCGGATCGCCTCCGCCAGGTAGTCGGCGTCGTCGGCTACGCCGCAGAAACGGCCCGAGCCCCAGGTGTGCAGCCAGGGCAGACCCAAAAAATAGAGCCCCTGGCTCGGCGTGATGCCGCGCTCGTGGGCCGGATGGCCAGAGCCGTCGAAAACGGGCACGTCGATCCAGCGGAAGTCGCTGTGGTAGCCCGTGCACCAGATCACCGCAGCCAGGGGTTCGGCATCCAGATCCAGGGTCTGGGGCTGGCCCGGGGTGGGCTGCCAGCAGGGCTGGTAGGGCGGTTCCTCGGGGGCCTCGAGGCCCTCCAGGGCGATCCAGGCATCGATGCTGGCGCGGATCCGGCAGTAGACCGCATCCGCCTGGTCGAGGTTGGCGGCGAGGTCGTCGGCAAAGCGGATCTGGGTGCTGTTCAACTCCTGCAGGCGACCGTGCAGCTGCAGACCCTCAAGGGCCCGACGGCGCAGGTCGATCTCGCGGCCGCCATCGCGGCCAGTGAGCATGTGGTTCGTCTTGCCACGCACGGCCTTCGGGTCGGTGTGGTCGCTGATCGGCATGGCGTAGTAGCCCATGCGATCCAGCCAGTCGACCACGTCCTTGCCGCGGTAGCGCCGGGGCGAGCGGGGGGCGGAGCCGACGCTGAGGTGCACCTGTCGGCCGCTCAGGTGGAGGTCTTCAGCGATCTGGGCGCCCGACTGTCCGCTGCCCACCACCAGCACCGGGCCCGGCGGCAGCTGGTCGGGATTGCGGTAGTCGCGGGCATCGAGCTGCAGCAGCGTCGCCGGCAGCCGTTCCGCCAGTGCGTGGCGCCGGGGCCGGTGATAGCCGCCGGTGGCCACCACCACCTGGCGGGCGTTGATCTCCCCCTCGCTGGTGAACAGGCGGTAGCCGTCGCCGTCCTGCAGCAAACGGCTCACGCTCACCCCCTCGCGCACCTCGGCCCGCAGGCCGGCGGCAAAGCGCTGCAGGTAGGCGACGATTTCGCTGCGCCCCATGAAACCCTGGGGATCGCTGCCGTCGTAGGGGAAGTCGGGCAGGCGGCACTGCCAGTTTGGCGTGACAAGGCAGAACGAATCCCAGCGCTGTTGCTCCCAGGCGTAGCCGATGCGGTGCTTCTCCAGCAGAAGCGGCCGGATGCCCCGGCGCTGCAGGCAGGCAGCCATCGCCAGCCCCGCCTGGCCCGCACCCACCACAACCACCTCGTGGTGCCCCCCCACGGAACCACAAGGCCCGTGTGTGTCGCCGGCCATGGGGTACTCACTGAGTAGAGGTGATCTACTCGGAGGGCGGGAGGATTTTTCGTAGCGAAAGTGACGATGGCCCCGACCGCTCTGACAAGCACGGGCCCTGATCGCTCACCCCCGGAATCGGTGGCAACGGCTACATGTGCCCGGTTACCTGGCATGCAACGGTTCGCAACGTCATTCAACGTCCAGGCTTTTCCATGCCCGAAGTAACACGCCCCGCCAATCAGCCGGGCGACTTCCTTGTTGACTACGAGCAGAAAGTCTTTCCCGACATCAAGGCGGAACCCGGTGAAAAAGCCCTAGTCACCTTTCATACCGTCGCCTTTGAAGGTTCGATCGGCCTGGTCAACCTGTTGCAGGCAAGCCGATTGATCAACAAGGGCTTTGAGACCTCGATTCTCCTCTACGGGCCCGGTGTCACCCTCGGCGTGCAACGCGGCTTCCCCACCCTCGGTGATGCTGCTTTCGATGGCCATCTCAACTTCAACGCCCGGCTGCAGAAGTTCATGGATCAGGGCGGCAAGGTCTATGCCTGTCGCTTTGCCCTGCAGGCCCTCTATGGCCATGGGGAGGGGGCTTTGATTCCTGGCATCACCCCCGTGAATCCCCTTGATGTGCTCGACATCATCCTGATGCATCGCAAGGAAGGGGCGTTCATCCTCGACACCTGGACGCTCTGAGTCTCCCCCTACGGAATCGTCCCGTCGCCCTTCTTTCCATGGCCGATCTGATCACCGTTGCGGCAGCCCAGATCCGTCCGGTGCTGTTCAGTCTTGAGGGCTCGCTCGCCCGGGTGCTCGAGGCGATGGCGGAATCCGCCGCCGCCGGAGTGGAGCTGATCGTCTTTCCAGAGACGTTTCTGCCCTATTACCCCTATTTCTCCTTCGTGGAGCCGGCGGTGCTGATGGGGCGCTCCCACCTGGCGCTCTATGAGCAGGCAGTTGTGGTCGATGGTCCGGAGATCGGCCGGGTTGCGGCAGCGGCCCAGCAGCACGGCATGCACGTGCTGCTGGGCATCAACGAGCGCGATGGCGGCAGCCTCTACAACACCCAGCTGCTGATCGATGCGGCCGGTGAGGTGGTGCTGCGCCGTCGCAAGATCACGCCCACCTATCACGAGCGTATGGTGTGGGGTCAGGGCGATGGCGCCGGCCTGAAGGTGGTGGCGACTGGCCTTGGCCGCATCGGTGCCCTGGCCTGCTGGGAGCACTACAACCCGCTGGCACGCTTCTCGCTGATGACCCAGGGTGAGGAGATCCACTGCGCCCAGTTTCCCGGCTCGCTGGTGGGTCCGATCTTCACCGAGCAGACCGCCGTCACCATGCGGCACCACGCCCTGGAGGCGGGCTGCTTCGTGGTCTGTTCCACCGCATGGCTCGATCCGGCCGACTACGGCGCCATCACGCCCGATCCCACCCTGCACAAGGCCTTTCAGGGAGGGTGCCATACGGCCGTGATCAGTCCGGAGGGCCGCTATCTCGCCGGTCCCCTGCCGGAGGGCGAAGGCCTGGCGATCGCCCAGCTCGACCGTTCCCTGATCACCAAACGCAAGCGCATGATGGACAGTGTTGGCCACTACAGTCGACCTGATCTGCTCGGGCTGCGGCTCAACCGCACGCCGGCGAGCCATGTGGAGCCGCACGACTCCCGTGCCGAGCCGATGGCTCCCCCAACCACTCTCAGCACCTCAACCGTTCTCGCCACCTCCATTAGTCCGTTAGTCCAGGAGGTGCTCCATGGCTGAGTCCCGTTCCAGTCTTGGCCGGCTCGTGACCGAGCTCCAGGTGCGCGGTGTGGTGGATGCGGCGGTACCCGGCAACCCGGGGCGGCGCGGCGGGGCTGGTCCCTCCGATCACCGGGCCCTCACGATCGACGGCCATACCGTGATGGTGCCCGTCTACAACGCCATCTCCCAGGCTTCCCCCTACCGGCTTGAGGCTGGACCCGCCTCGGGTGGCATCGCGGGCGCCGCTGTTCTGCTGCAGACGGATCCGTCCGCTGCGGAGTCTGCCGAGGCCCTGGCTCTTGCCCAGGCCCAGACCCCGCCGGAGCCCGCCTTCTACGGGCTGAGCACCGCC
Source organism: uncultured cyanobacterium (assembly GCA_903882285.1). Classification (GTDB taxonomy): domain Bacteria; phylum Cyanobacteriota; class Cyanobacteriia; order PCC-6307; family Cyanobiaceae; genus Cyanobium. The sequence continues at coordinate 5,075 of CAIRWM010000064.1, read as the reverse complement.
GATGGCGTGCCCTACCGCTCCATCGCCCTTCTGCATGGGCGCGATGTGCTGGCCACCACTCTGCTGCAGACCTGCATCCGCTTCCGCGACCGCAGCGAATCCTGCCAGTTCTGCGCGATTGAGCAGTCGCTCGAGGATGAGCGCACCGTGGTGCGCAAGACGCCGCAGCAGCTGGCCGAGGTGGCGGAGGCCGCCGTGCGCCTCGACGGTGTGCGCCAGCTGGTGATGACCACCGGCACACCCAACAGCGACGACCGCGGGGCCCGGTTGATGGCCAAGGCCGCCGCCGCCGTCAAGGCCCGGGTCGATCTGCCGATCCAGGCCCAGTGCGAGCCGCCGCAGGATCCGATCTGGTACGCGCGCATGAAACAGGCCGGCGTCGACAGCCTCGGCATGCACCTCGAGGTGGTGGAGGAGGAGGTGCGGCGCCGCATCCTGCCCGGCAAGTCGGAGCTCACTCTGGAGAACTACTACACGGCATTCGAGCAGGCGGTCGCCGTCTTCGGTCGCGGCCAGGTGTCTACCTATCTGCTGGCTGGGCTGGGCGACAGCGTCGAGGCCCTGATCGCCTGCAGCGAACGGCTGATCCAGCTGGGCGTCTATCCCTTCGTGGTGCCGTTCGTGCCGATCGCGGGCACACCGCTGCAGCACCATCCGGCCCCTTCCACCGAGTTCATGGTGGCGATCTACCGAGCCGTTGCCGCCCTGTTGCGCCAGTCCGACCTCAGCGCCGAGGCAATGCAGGCCGGCTGTGCCAAGTGCGGCGCCTGCTCCGCCCTCTCTCTGTTCGAGCAGGAGCTCTGAGTGTTCTTCATCGACCCCAACAGCCTCGACATCGGCCGCAGCCCCAGTTCCGCTCCCTCGGCCTTCACCCCTTCGGTGCGTTGGGGCCTCGGCATCGATGCCGACGACTTCCGCCTCTCCCCCACCACCAGTTCCGATCGCTTCTCCTTCCATCTGCTGCGGCCCGGTGCGCCCCTGCTGAGCGGCTACTGGGAGCTGCGTAGCGCCATTTTCTGCGAGGAGCAGCACCTGTTCGAGTGCCACGATCGCGACGATCGCGATGCCATCGCCTACCCGATCGCCGCTATTGCCCATGGGGCGTCCCGGGCCGGCGGCGTGGTGGGCGTGGTGCGGATCGTTGAGGAGAGCCCCGGGCTCTGGTACGGCGGGCGCCTGGGGGTGGACGCCGATTTCCGCCGCTATAACCAGATCGGCAAGGGGCTGATCTGGAAGGCCGTCACCACCGCCCATGGCTGGGGCTGCGAGCGCTTCCTGGCCACTGTGCAGATCCAGAACGTGCGCTTCTTTCAGCGGCTGCACTGGCAGTCGATCGAGGCGATCGAGATCCGCGGCGTGCCCCACCACCTGATGCAGGCCGATCTCGCCTACTACCAGCCCTCGCGCGAACGGCGGCCGTTGCTGCAGGCGGCATGAGCATGCCCCCGGGCGAGCTCGCCGCCCTCGCGGGCCGACTCAGCCAGCTGGCGGGGTTGCAGGGCAAGCGCGACATCCAGGCCCCGGCGCGCAGCTTCGAGCACCGGCCCTTCCCCGAACTCGGGGCTATAGCAACCCTCGGCGATGACGCCGCCGTCCTTCCCGCCACGGCGGGAGCATTGCTCTTTGCCTGCGAGGGGTTGCACCCCGAGCTGGTGCAGGAGGACCCCTGGTTCGCCGGCTGGAGCGGCGTGCTGGTCAACCTCAGCGACATCGCCGCCATGGGGGGCCGCCCCGTGGCGGTGGTGAACAGCCTCTGGAGCCCTGGCGCCGGGCCGGCGGAGGCGCTGCTGGCGGGAATGCGCCGCGCCTGCGACACCTTCGCGGTGCCGATGGTGGGGGGGCACACCAACCTGCAGAGTCCCTATGCGGCGCTGTCGGTGGCCGTGCTGGGCACCGCCCCAGGACCGGTGCTATCGGCCCGGCTGGCCCGGAGCGGGGACCTCTGCTGCCTTCTCGTGAATGGCAGCGGCCGCTTCTACCGCCACTACCCCTTCTGGGATGCCGCCACCCGGGCCGCCCCCGATGTTCTGCGCGCCCACCTGGCCCTGCTGCCCCAGCTGGCCGGCGCCGGCCTGGTGCGGGCGGCCAAGGACGTGAGCATGGGCGGGGTGGCCGGCACGGCGGTAATGTTCGCAGAGGCGGCCGGCTGCGGCCTGCAGCTTGATCTCGAGGCCCTCGAACCGCCGGATGGGGTGGCGCTGGAGGCCTGGCTGAGCTGCTTCCCCAGCTACGGCTACCTGCTGGCTGTGGATCCGTCCCGGCTGGCCGAGCTGCAGGCGGCGGTGGCACCTCTTCCGGATCTGCGCTGTCCGGTGGTCGGACGCTTCACCGCCCAGCCCCGCGCCGTGGAGCTGCACCGGGGCGAGGCGGTGGCGATTCTCTGGCGCCATGAGGACGCGCTCACCGGTTTCAGCGCCTGAGTCCCAGGCGTTGCCGTCGCATTGTCGCCATCGGTACTGCAGAGCGCCCGAGCGGGCCGCAAGATCAGGCCAGTCCCGAGCCGTCCTTTCCTTCCGTGCCCGAAGTGCGCCTTAGGTTGCAGTGGCCCGACGGCGCCATCAGCGACCTCTACTCCCCGTCCACGGTGATCCTTGAGCACCTGCGACCCGGCGATCAACTGGCGGTGGGCGAACTCAGCCGTCGCGGAGAGGCCGCGCTTGAGCAGGCTTCCGAGCGGGTGCGTGCCCGCTACGGTTTCGCCTGTACCCGCGCCGACGAGGAACGGTTGAAGTTGCAGCAGGCCGCCGCCGGCTACGGTCCCGAACAGGTTGTAAGCATCGCTGCGGCCTGAACTTCCGCGGCCTGAGCTCAGGGTGTCGCCAGTACCAGCTGCTCCCGCTGGGGCTGGTGTTGGCGGAACTGCCGATCCGCCAGGGCCCGACGACAGGTGCGACGGAACGGCGTCATGCCGATGCCGAAGGCCTCCTCGAAGGCAGTGACGGTGTGGCCCGTGCTGGGCAGGCCGCACTGGCGGATCGCCTGGCCCAGCTGTTGGCCTGGCTGCTCGGAGATCCGCTGGAACAGGCGGTTCAGGCGGTGATGCTGCAGGGCCTGAAATGGCGTCATGCCGCGCGACTGGTCGAAGCAGAAGTCGAGGCACTCCTCGCTGATGCCGATCGCCTCGGCTACTTCCTGCATCGCGATCGCCTCGCGGAAGTGTTCGGAGAAGTAGCGCAGGGCGTTGCCCACTACCTCCCGGCTGCGCTGGGGGTGGGCGGCACCACAGCCTCTGGGGATCACACGCATGGTCGCTGCTCCTGGGGTGCACAGTGGCCGCCGGCCTGGGCTGCTCCGGTGGGTTGGCTGCTCCGGTGGACTCGAGGCACCGTTTCTTCTGTCCCGATCCTGGCGGGCCGGACCCGGCCCGCCAGGATCGTCCGGCGCATCGGCACCTTCCGTCGTATCTGTGCACCGAACGCAACACTTCCGTCGCGGGGGCGCGGGGAGGGCGGCGCCTTGTCCAAAGTGGTTTACATGCTGTTACACTATTTGAAACCCCGCTTCACACTCCATGGCTTCCAACGACTCCCGCTTCGGCTTCGTGGCTTTCGCCGAGACCTGGAATGGCCGTCTGGCCATGCTGGGTTTCGTGATCGGCCTCGGCACCGAGCTGCTCACCGGCCAGGGCATCCTTTCCCAGATTGGCCTCGGCTGAACCCTGCCCATCAGGGCTTGCCAACGCAGCCCTCTTCTGGCCCGGATGGCTCCGCCATCCGGGCTTTGATGTGTCCGGGCCCAACCCGATCCTTCCGCTCTCCATGGCTCGACTGCTCATCTTCGTGCTGGCCCCTGAGGCTGCGCTGCCCTCCTCCGGTGCGGACTGGTCCGCCCTGCAGGAGGCCCAGCGGCGCGGCATCGGCAGCGGTGTCGCCTTGCGCATGTACCGCGCCCCAGAGTCCGCCGATGCCGCGCTGCTGAGTGTCAAAGCGTTGGTGGCAGAGGGGCAGGCCCGGGCCAGCGGCGAGGATCCCTTCCCGGAGCAGAAGCGGCGTCTGGTCTGCGATGCGGTGGTGCCATACCTCGATGCCAAGGCCCTCTGGCTCGGTGTCTACGCGCTGGAGGGCATCCTGTCGGAGGTCGCTGCCGAACCGCGCGCAGCCCGCCATCCGGCGGAACGGCTGCAGCTGGAGCGCTGCCAGTGCCTCGATCGCTTTCCCCTGAGGGAGGCGGCCAACGAAACCTGCTGGTTCTATCCCACCGACGACGGCACCTATGTGTGCTGGGAGAACCGGCGGCAGCTGGAGCTGCTGCCCGGTCACGTGGCCGAGGCCTCGCCAGCCCAGGAGCCGATCGACTATCAGCGCAGCGACGTGCACCTGCTCTGGTCGCTGATGGCCGATGACGAGGCCCTCACCTGTGTCGGCCTCACCTATCGCCACCGCCGCATCGACTGGCTGGTGCAGCGCTCCCTACCCGAGGCCTGCGCCACCTGGACGGCCTTCCGGGTCGACGCGATGGCTGAGACCCAGTACCAGGAACTCGACAGCGCCACGCTGTTCCCGGAGCTCGACCCCCCGCTCGATCCGGCGGGTCGGCCTGGACTGGACTGAGCTCTGGAGTCGGCCCGTGGAGCAGGGGCCCAGACTGGGAGCCTCGTCCGGGGGGCGGATCTCCCCACCCGCTCGATGTTCCAGGTTTTTATCAGGTCCGAGGGGGTGGGTTTAGGATTTGTAACGAATTCCGTCTCGAGCCGTTTTGTTCACTCTCGATCGCGCCACCAAGATCTTCCCCGACACCCTGTCGGCCGATGTCGTTCCCGCCCTCACGAGCCGCTACGCCCTGCTGAGCGCTGAAGACCAGCTGGCCCTGATCTGGTACGCCTACCTCGAGATGGGCAAGACGATCACCATCGCCGCCCCGGGCGCGGCCCGTATGCAGTTCGCCGAACCGCTGCTGGATCGGAACAAGCAGATGAACTTCGCCCAGCAGAGCCAGGTGATGTGCGATCTGGCCAACCGGGCCGACACCCCCATCGGTCGCGTGTACGCCAACTGGTCGGTGAACATCAAGCTCGGGTTCTGGTATCAGCTCGGCGACTGGATGGCCGCGGGCCTGGTGGCCCCGATTCCTAAGGG
>CAIRWM010000063.1 GCA_903882285.1 uncultured cyanobacterium | reverse complement strand
CGCGAACATGCCGGGGTTGTTGAGGCCGATCACATCACCGGGGTAGGCGTCCTCCACCACCTCGCGGTCCTGGCCGAACAGCTTCTGGGGCCGCGACAGGCGGATGGCCCGGCCGCTGCGGGCGTGCTGCACGGTCATGTCCTTCTCGAAGCGGCCGCTGCAGACCCGCACGAAGGCCACCCGGTCGCGGTGGCGCGGATCCATGTTGGCCTGCAGCTTGAACACGAAGCCGCTGAAGCCCGGGGCGATCGGATCCACCTCACCGGCGCTGCTGGAGCGGGCGATCGGCTTCTGGGCCAGCTCCAGGAAGGCATCAAGGAAGGGGCGCACCCCGAAGTTGGTCATCGCCGAACCGAAGAACACCGGGCTGAGTTCACCGGCATGCACCAGCTCGAGATCGAGGTCGGCACCGGCTCCTTCCAGCAGCTCCAGTTCCTCGAGGGCCTGATCCAGGAGTTCCGGTTCCACAGCTCCTGAGGCGCGGGCGTCCTGCACCGAGAGGGTGCGTTCAGCGGCCTGGCGGCCGCGTTCGGCACGATCAAAGAGGATCACGGCGTGGCTGCGGCGGTCGATCACGCCCCGGAAGCGGTCGCCGCTGCCGATCGGCCAGTTCACCGGCCAGCAGGCCAGGCCCAGCTCCTGCTCGATCTCATCGAGCAGCTCCAGGGGCTCGCGCCCCGGCCGGTCCATCTTGTTGATGAAGGTAAAGATCGGGATCTGCCGCATGCGGCAGACCTCGAACAGCTTGCGGGTCTGGGGTTCGAGGCCCTTGGCGGCGTCCTCGAGCATCACCGCGTTGTCGGCGGCGGCGAGGGTGCGGTAGGTGTCCTCGGAGAAGTCCTGGTGGCCGGGAGTATCGAGCAGGTTGATCGTGCTGCCGCTGTAGTCGAACTGCAGCACGGTGGAGGTGATCGAGATGCCGCGCTGCTTCTCCAGCTCCATCCAGTCGGAGGTCACCTTGCGCTGCTCGCCCTTGGCCTTCACGGCCCCGGCCTGCTGGATCGCACCCCCGTAGAGCAGCAGTTTTTCGGTGAGGGTGGTCTTGCCGGCGTCGGGGTGGGAAATGATCGCGAAGTTGCGGCGACGGCTCACCGCCTCGGCCAGGGCCGCCAGCTCCGGACTCAAGGCGGGGCTGGAACCGGTGCCGGATCGGGTGCTGGAACTGGTGCTGGTCATCGGCCCAGCCTGCCAGGTCAGGGCATGCGGCCCCACACCTCCAGGTAGCGGTCTTCCAGGGCGCCGACCTGCAGGCCCCCCAGGCCGGCCTCGACCAGCTGGGCCTCCACCTCGGAGGGCTCGAAGGCGGCGTGCAGGGACGCGAGGTAATCGAGCTGCAGCACCGGCGGGGCCGCGGCGGCATGGAGGGCGAGCAGGACCTCGGCCGCCGCAGATCCTTCACGTAGACCAGCGCACCCGGGGAAGCCAGGGCCCGCAGCGCCTGCCAGAGCACCTGAGGATGGTGGAGGTGGTGCAGCAGGCTGTTGCTGATCAGCGCCGAGAATCCGGCGGCCAGCGGCGGGGCCTGGAGCTGGGCCGAAGGCAGGCGCAGGGGAGCGAAGTGCAGCCTTGCGCAGGAGGGGAGGCGCTGCTGCCGCCGCTG
>CAIRWM010000062.1 GCA_903882285.1 uncultured cyanobacterium | reverse complement strand
GTGGGACCCTGGGCGCCTGGCTGGAACTGCTGCGCTGGCACAAACCCAGTGGCCGGTTGATTCTCTTGATCCCCGCTGGCTGGGCCCTGTGGCTGCAGCCATTCGCACCGCCGCCACCGGAGCTGGTGGGCTGGATCGTGCTGGGCGGCCTGGCAGTGAGCGGTGCCGGCTGCATCGCCAACGACCTCTGGGACCGTCGCATCGACCCACTGGTGGAGCGCACCCGCAACCGCCCCCTCGCCGACGGCCGGGTGAGCGTCGCCATCGCCTTGGCCCTGCTGCTGCTCTGCCTGCTGGCTGCCCTGGCGGTGGTGCTTGCCCTACCCGCCGACAGCCGCGGCCTCTGCCTGGTCCTGGCTGTGGCGGCCCTCCCGCCAGTGCTGCTCTACCCCTCGGCCAAGCGCTGGTTCGCCTACCCCCAGCTGGTGCTGGCCCTCTGCTGGGGCTTCGCCGTGCTGATCCCCTGGGCCGCCGCCAGCGGCTCCCTTCAAGGTGCAGCCCTCTGGCTCACCTGGCTCGCCACCTTGACCTGGACCTTCGGCTTCGACACCGTCTACGCCATGAGCGACCGCCACGACGACCGGCTGGTGGGCGTGCGCAGCAGTGCTCTCAGCCTGGGGGATCGGGCGCCAGTCGCCGTGGCTCTCTGCTATGCGACCACGGCCGTGGCCCTAGCCGCCGCCGCCCTGCTGCAGGGGGTGGCCCTGCCCCTGTTCTGGCTGCCCTGGGCCGTGGCCAGCGCCGGCATGCTGCGGGAAGCGGCGCTGCTGCGCCGCCCCGATCTACCCCGCATTGCCTACGGGCGCCACTTCAGCCGCCAGGTGCGTCTCGGTGCCCTGCTGCTGCTGGCCCTGATGCTGCCCCAGCTGTGAGCGCCCCCTGCCTGGCCCTGCCCACTCCCCTGCACCGCGGCGATGTGGTGCGCCTGGTGGCCGCCAGCTCTGCCCTAGAAGACAGCGGCCGCCTTGAGGCCGGCCTAGCCGTGCTGCGGCAGTGGGGCCTGGACGTGGCCATCGATCCCGCTGCCCTGCTGGCCCGCCGCTGGGGCTACCTGGCCGGCAGCGATGCCCAGCGCCGCCAGGATCTGGACGCCGACTCCATGGCCAGCCTGCATGCCTGTGTGCGCGGGGGCTGGGGCTCGGCGCGTCTGCTGGAAGGTGATCTGCCCCAGCCTCCCGGCTGGCTGCTTGGCTTCTCGGACGTCACCTCCCTGCTTTTCGAGCGGGTGAGGCGGGGCCTTGGCGGCGGCGTGCACGGACCAATGCTCACCACCCTGGCCAGCGAGCCGGAGTGGAGCCGCGAACGCCTGCGGGCCCTGCTGTTCGGCGAGCCGGTGGCCGATCTCGAAGGCGTCGGCTGGCGCGGCGGCATGGTGGAAGGGTCGCTGCTGGTGGGCAATCTGACCGTGGCCACCCACCTGCTGGGTACCCCCCACCTACCGCCGCTCGACGGCGCGATCCTGATCCTCGAAGACGTGGGTGAGGCCCCCTACCGGATCGAGCGCATGCTCACCCATTGGCGGCTCTGTGGCGCGCTGCAGCGCCTGGGCGGCATCGGCTTCGGCAGCTTCGAGGGCTGCGCGGAGGCCGACAGCCGCGCCGATGAACCCGCTGAGCGGCGCTTCGATCTGGAGCAGGTGCTGCGGGAGCGCACCCTCGATCTCGCCATCCCCGTGGTGGCCCATCTGCCCGTGGGCCACAGCCCCGGCAACGGCGCCCTGCCCCTGGGCGCGCGGGCCCGCCTCGACGGCGGCCGGGGCCACCTGAGCCTCTGTGGCTGAGCTCAGGGGGACGTCCCCAAGTCCGATGGGGGCTGGGGAGGAGAGGGGAGGGGCCCAGGGAGAGGCACGGTGCGGGGCTTGCCGTCACGGAGGGCCTGGTACCCGGGGGAGAGGATCTCCACATCAGCGGCGGCAAAGCTGTCCTGAATCGCCCCCAGCAGCTCCGAAAGGGTCTCGCGATAGAGGCCCACATCGGCAAGGCAAGCGTTGAGCTCGTAGCTGATGTGGAAGTCGTTGAGGGCCGTCTGCAGCACGACCGGAGCCGGCACGTCGGCGATTCCGGTGCAACGGCGGGCCGCCTCGAGCAGCAGGCCGTGCACCTGGCGCCACGGGACGTCGTAGCCGATCGTGATCGTGGTGGCGATCGCCACAGGCTGCTGGATTTCGCGCCTGGCGAAGCTGAAGTTGGTGATCGAGGCGGCGATCACCGTGGCATTGGGAATGCTGACCAGCTCGTTGCGCGGCGTCTGGATGCGGGTCACCAGCAGGTCGCGATCCTGGACCAGGCCCACCACGCCATTGATGTCGACCCGATCCCCCTCGCGGAACGCCCGGGTGTAGATCAGCATCAGGCCGCTGATCACGTTGCTGGCCACGGCGCTCGACCCCAGGGCCGCCAGCACGCCCACGAACAGGCCGGCCCCCTGAAACACCTTGCTGCCAGAACCGGGCACGTAGGGATAGGCGATCACCAGGCCGGCCACCAGGATCGCCGCAGCCACCAGGCGGCCCGTGGGCCTGGCCCATTCCCGGTAGAAGCCGGAAAACTGCAGCTGCCCCCGCTCGATCGCCGCAAACCAGGCCTGGCAGGCCTGCATCGCCAGACGCGTCAGCAGCAGGATCAGCAGGATCGCCAGCAGGTTGGGAATGGCGTTCACTACCGCCATCAGCAGGCGGCTCACAACCCGCAACAGGTGGGCCCGCAGCCCCTCCGCCACGGCCTGGGTGGGCGGGAACTGGCCGAGCAGCAAGGGAATCAGCAGATAACTGATCAGCACCAGCAGCAGCCAGTGCAGAAGCCGCCGCGCCCCCTGCAGGCTGGAGCGGGCCTGTTCAGCGGAGAGCAGCCGGCTGCCGCCGAGGCGCAGCCCGCCGAGAACGGGCGGATCCCGCTGGGCGATCCAGCGGCCCAGCCACCGGTTGAGCCGCGACTGGCCCCGCAGCCAGAGCAGGTAGACCCCCAGCACAAGGAGGGCCAGGGCCGTGCCCCGCAGCCAGGACGCCAGGCTGTGGCTGCTGCGGTACTGGCGGATCGCTCCGCGCAGACTGTCGCGGTACTGCTCCGCCACGTCCTGCCGCGTCAGACCGAAGGCAGCCGCGGCCCGATCGTCGACCGCCAGGCGCGGCTCAAAGCGGCCATCGGCGGCCAGGACCCCCACCATCGAATAGGGAGGGTCCTCCCGCACCACGAGGCGCTCGGGCGGGATGACACTGTTCTCAGCCAGATCGCGCAGGGCGGCGCTGGCCAGGCGCGCAGCAACTGCCGGCGTATTGACGCCGGCGGCGGAACGGATCTCCAGAACGGGCCGTCCATCAAGGGTCACCCAGGCCGGGGCCGGCCGGGATGAGAGGTCGCCATAGGTCGGCGCCGCGATCTGGGGCGCCGACAGAAGCTCGCCGGCTGGGGCGAACACCAGAAGCATGGCCAGAAGCAGGGACCAGCCAGGCCGGTGACGCCAAGAAACTGGCAACCTCATCGGAGTCTCAGGGCACCTTCCTGGAACAGAGGGCCAGGTGCGGATCTTGTCGGGAGTCTGACTCAGGAGCCAGGCCTATGGCCCGGTCTCCTGAGCAGCGCGATCACCAGAGACCGCGGATCGGCAGGGCCGGCTCAGGCGCCATGGACGGGGTGAGCGGCGTGTAGGTGCAGGCGGGCAAATCGACCACATTTTGCGCCAGCAAAAGTGGTGCGCCTGACCTGGACGACGCAGCTGCATCGAAGCGGGCGGCCCCGGACTCGGAGGTGGCAACGCCCCGGGCCTTGAGGCAGTCGGGCTGGAAGGCAGCGGGTCCTGCGGCCTGGGAGGGAAGCACCAGCAGACTGGCTTCGGCGGCGCAGGTCAGGGCGAGCATCGCCACGGCCGGTAGGCCCAGCGAGGGCCGGGGATTGAAGGAGGGGATCATTGGAGGATGGGGCAGACGGAATAACAGACCGGAACGATCAGTGGGCTTGACTCCCGATCACTGGGAACTGGGATTATTACCACCACCACCGTTGTCGCTGAAGCAACCGGCGACAGCACAGATGCCCACACCCACTCCGGCTGCGACCGGAATGATCCACCAGGGGAAGGGCTTGGCCACTACAGAGACGGGCTGGGAGAGCGGCAAGGCCGCGATGGGCTGCTGGAAGATGCAGGGCGTCAGGCGGGCCGGCAGCACGTAGTCCTGCCCGGTGGGCAGCAGGACAATCACCGACTCGCCCTGGCGGATCGAATAGGTGGGAGTGATCGTCAGCACGCGACGATCCGGCGAGATCCGGACGGCAGGGGATTCCAGGGGGATCAGCTCCAGCTCATCGCCCACCGTGCCATCGGCATTGACGCGACGCAGGGACATGGGCGCCGAGAGATTGCTGGGCAGGGCATCCGCAAAGCGAATCGTCAATTCGTTGCTGCTTTCCTTGAGCACGGTCACGTTGCCGGCCGGGGCTGCACCGGCCTGGGCCAGCACTGTGGCGGCGGGCCCCCTGGCCGGCCTGGCCGCCTCCAGGGCCGCACTGAAGGCAGGCATCGCCTTGACCCCGCCGTCGTCGATGCGGAACAGCTGAACGGAGGCATTGGGCAATGCACGCACCGGCAGACCATGAAGAGCAACCGCCACGAGAACGGGTAGTCCGATCAAGGAACGGACCCCAAAACACAGCGGTGTCGACCCAGCGCTTGCGGCGGAGCTTTCCAAGGTTCCTGGTGTCACGGGATTATGAGGCATTCTTGCAAAGGCTCGCCATGGGGCAGCCAGTCCGAGCAATGCCTGTGACAGTCACCCAACCGTCCCAGGCCGACACTGGGGTGCCGTCATCGCTGGTGCCGCTCCGCCAGCAACGCCTCGGCGATGGTGAGGTCAAAGGGAGTGGTGAGCTTGATGTTGGAGGGAGGAGCCTCCAGCACCGCGACGGGCAGGCCCAGCCGCTCGAACAGAGCCGCGTCGTCGGTGACGCTCCAGCCCTCGGCCTCGGCCTGGGCATGGGCCTGGCGCAGCCGCTGCACCGGGAAGCCCTGGGGGGTCTGGGCCGCCCAGAGAAAGCGGCGTTCGGGCGTGGCCGTGATAATGCCGGCCCCGTTGACCTGCTTGATGGTGTCGGTGACCGGCGTGGCGGCGATCACCGCGGCGCCGCCACGCACCGCCGCCCCACAGCGCTCGAGCAGCTCCGGCTCCACCAGACAGCGGGCCCCGTCATGGATCAGCACCCCTTGCGCTTCAGGCGGCAGGGCCTCCAGCCCCCGCCGCACCGACTCCTGTCGGGTGTCCCCGCCCAGAATCCACAGCACGGGCCGATCGGGTCGGGCCGCGGCCACGATCGCGGCCACCGTGATGGCATCCACCGCCTGCCCGACGATTCCGATCCAGGAGATCGCCGGGCACTGCAGCGCGGCGTCGAGGGTCCAGGCGAGCACCGGCCGGCCAGCCACCTCCAGCAGCAGCTTGTTGCCGGCGGCTCCCATGCGGCGGCCGCTGCCGGCCGCGGCGATCAGCAAATGCACAGGCAACTCCCCATCGAGCGGAAGATTCCGGACTCGGTCCATACAATCAGGCCGCCTGGCTCCGCCTCCAGCCGATGCGCGCACTGTTTCTGATCCCGGGGGACGCCGTCAGCCAGCTGCAGGCCATGCCCGCCGTGGCCGCCGTGGCCCAGCAGCTGAACTTCGCCATGCAGGTGGCCTGCTCGCCGGCCGTGGCCGGGGTCTGGAAGCTGCTGCCCGCCGTCGAGAAGCTGATTCCGTTCAACTTCAACGATGCCACCCTCGCCGACTGGGCCAACCTGCTCGGCTCGGTGCGCGAACCCGACTTCCAGGCCTGCATCAACCTGGCTGCCGGACGCCAGGTCGACCTGATGCTGTCTATGAGCCACATTCCGGCCCGGATTGCGGCCAGCGGCTTCTCCGCCACCGACAAGGTGACCCCCGCCAGCGGCGGCTGGCCAAGCCAGGCCCTGGCGGCCTACCTGCGGCCGATCGGGGTGAGCCTTGACGCCGATGCCTTCCGGATCGTCCTGCCCAGAGACTCCCTGGCGGAGGCAGAGGCCCGTCTTCCCGGCGGCGACGGGCCGGTGTTGCTGCTCAGTCCCGCCGGCGTTCCAGGCGACTGGCCTACCGAGTCCTGGCAGGAGCTGCCCGGCAGGATCCGTAACAGTCTGCCAACCCTGCGTGCCCTCGAGGTGCCTGCTGCCGATGCCGCCCATGCGCTGCAGCGGGCCGCCCTGGTGGCCGCCAGCGATGTGGTGCTGGCCAGTGATCCGCTCACCGAAGAGCTGGCCCTGCTCTGTGGTGTGCCACTGGTGGCCCTTGGCCGCAACGACGACAGCCTGCCGGAGAGGGCCGGCGTAAAAGGACTCACAGCTCCCTCAGGCCTGCGTGCCCTCTCCAGCGACCACGTGCTCTCAGCCCTCGGGCTGGGCTGAGACGCCATGGCGCTGAGCCGCGGCCGGGCACCGCTGGAAGAGCGATTCCGGCTCTCCCTTCCCCGCTGGCGGCGGCGCCCCCCCACCAGCCGGTCCCGCCGGCCCTGGCTGGTGCCACTGCTGGCCCTGGTGCTTGTAGTGAACGCCAGTGCCGTGGGCTACCGGATCACCGAGGGCTGGGACTGGGGCGACTGCTACTGGATGGTGGCGATCACGATTCCCACGATCGGCTACGGCGAAGTGGAGCCACTGACCCACGCGGGCCGAGTGGTGACGGTCTTCTCGATCATCGGCGGTTTGGTCGTGGTCCAACTGGGCATTCAGAGCCTCTTGGGCCTCTCGGAAACGGGCTACTTCCGCCGCGTACGGCAACGCCGATTTCTCGACTGGGTGCAAACCATGCAAGACCACGTGATTCTCTGCGGCTACGGCCGCATCGGGCGCGAAATCGCGGCCCAGCTCGGCCAGGAGGGCATCCCGCTGCTCATCGTCGAGATGGACACGGAGCGGCGCGAGGCCGCGGAGGAGAAGGGCCTGCCGGTGCTGCTTGCCGACGCCACCCTCGACGAAACCCTGCTTGAGGCGGGTATTCTGCGCTGCCGCAGCCTGGTGGCCGCCCTGCCCAACGATGCGGCGAACGTCTACGTGGTGCTGAGCGCCCGCGCCATCGCCCCGAAGGTGCGGCTGATCGCGCGCTCAGACAGTGAAGAGGCCGAACGCAAGCTGCGCCAGGCCGGCGCCGACCGGGTGATCAGCCCCTATGTGGCCGGTGGGCGCACCATGGCTGCCACGGCCCTGCGGCCCCTGTCGGTGGATTTCATGGATCTGCTGGCCGGCTCCGACTGCGAAGTGGAGGAGTTTCAGCTCAGTACCGACCCGCAGCGGCTCGGCCCCCTGCTGGAGCGGAGCCTGCAGGACCTGCACATCCGCCAGCGCACCGGCGCCCTGGTGCTGGCGGTGCGCAACCCCGAACCGGCGGTCAGCAACCCCTACGCCTCGCGCGGCGGCCTGTACACCAAGGGCGGGCCGGAGCTGATCGCCAATCCCGGCGGCGAGGTCACGGTGGTGGCCGGCCAACTGATGGTGGTGATGGGCAGCAAGGTGCAGCTGGCCCGCTTCCGCGAGTTACTCGGCGACGCCGTGGTGGAGCAGAGCCACATGACCGGCTGAACGCGGCTGCCGATCCCCGTGCGGCCATACGATCGCCGCGCAACCGCCCGCCCCCGATGACCAGCGCCGACCACCTGCCCGGCCCCATCACCTGCGCCGGCCAGGTGGCCCTGGTCACCGGGGCCAGCCGCGGCATCGGCCGGGCCATCGCCCACACCCTCGGGGCCGCTGGCTTCACTGTCGTGGTCAACTACGCCAGCTCGCCGGAGGCCGCCGCCGAGGTGGTGGGGGCCATCGAGGCGGCCGGTGGCCGGGCCTGGAGCCACCAGGCCAACGTGGGCGACGAGGACCAGGTGGAGGCGATGGTCAAGGCGGTGCTGGAGCGGGAGGGGCGCATCGACGTACTCATCAACAACGCCGGCATCACCCGCGATGGTCTGCTGATGCGCATGAAGACGGCCGACTGGCAGAGCGTGATTGACCTCAACCTCACCGGCGTCTTCCTCTGCACCCGGGCCGTCAGTAAGGGGATGCTCAAGACCCGCGCGGGCCGCATCATCAACATCACCTCGGTGGTGGCCCTGATGGGCAACGCCGGCCAGGCCAACTACAGCGCCGCCAAGGCAGGCCTGCTTGGCCTGACCCGCAGCAATGCCGCTGAATTCGCGTCCCGCGGCGTCACCGTCAATGCGGTGGCCCCGGGCTTCATCGAGAGCGACATGACCGCCGAGCTCGACAAGGAGCCGATCCTCAAGGCGATTCCTTTGGGCCGGATGGGCTCTGCGGCGGAGGTGGCCGGCGCCGTGCGCTTCCTGGCCGCCGATCCGGCCGCCGCCTACATCACTGGCCAGGTGCTTCAGGTGGATGGCGGCATGGTGATGCGCTGAGCGGGAGGGCGACTGGGCCGCAGCTCAGGGCTGGGGCTCCAGCGGCTGGGACTCGAGAGACTGGGTCTCCAGGGGCTGGCCCAGGTCATTGCGCAGACGCCGGATTTTCAGCAGCAGCTGCAAGCGGCGGCTGCGAGCCGTGATCGTCAGGAAGAGGCGAATCGGCACGTACACCAGGGCCATCACCAGGCCGAGCGCCGCAATCAGCAGGAAGACCATTCCGTTGGCGGTGGTGGCTGGTCCCAGACCGGCCTCTGCGGCGGCAGTGGCGGCCGCGCTGTCGAGTGTCTGTTGCAGCAGATCGTCCATGGCCGGACCTTATCGAGCCCACGGCGACACCGCAGCGATTCGGCTTTCCCCACCGCCCCGCGGATGACTGGACCCTGGCCGCTGTGGGACTCTGAAAAAGGTGTGCTTCCGATTCACAGCAGTCCCATGGCCAAGTTGATCCGGTTCTCCGACGACTCCCGCGATTCCCTGGAGCGCGGCGTGAATGCTTTGGCCGACGCTGTCCGGGTCACGATCGGTCCGAAGGGCCGCAACGTGGTGCTGGAGAAGAAGTTTGGCGCTCCAGACATCGTCAACGACGGCGTGACGATCGCCAAGGAGATCGAACTCGAGGATCCCTTCGAGAACATCGGCGCCAAGCTGATTCAGCAAGTGGCCTCCAAAACCAAAGACACCGCCGGCGACGGCACCACTACCGCCACCGTGCTGGCCCAGGCGATGGTTCATGAAGGCCTGCGCAACGTGGCCGCCGGTGCCAACCCGGTGGCGCTGCGTCGCGGCATGGAGAAGGCCGTGGCCGAGCTGGTCCTGGGCATCGCTCAACGCTCCCGCTCGGTGGAAGGAGAGGCCATCCGCCAGGTGGCGACGGTGAGCTCCGGCAACGATGAGGAGATCGGTCGCATGATCGCCGAGGCGGTGGAGCGGGTCAGCGCCGACGGGGTGATCACGGTGGAGGAGTCGAAGTCCCTGGCCACCGAGCTGGAAGTCACCGAGGGCATGGCCTTCGACCGCGGCTACTCCTCCCCTTACTTCGTCACCGACCAGGAGCGGCGCGAGGTGGTCTTCGACAACCCGCTGCTGCTGATCACCGACCGCAAGATCAGTGCCGTGGCCGATCTGGTGCCAGTGCTGGAAGCCGTCTCCCGCAGCGGCCGACCCCTGGTGATCCTGGCCGAGGAGGTGGAGGGCGAGGCCCTGGCCACCCTGGTCGTCAATAAGACCCGCGGCGTGCTGCAGGTGGCGGCCGTGCGGGCCCCCGGCTTCGGCGACCGCCGCAAGGCCATGCTGCAGGACATCGCCGTGCTCACCGGCGCCCAGGTGATTTCCGAAGACCGGGCGATGACCCTGGAGAAGGCCGGACTCGACGACCTGGGCAGCGCCCACCGCATCACGATCACCAAGGACGACACCACGATCGTGGCCGACGAGGCCCGCCGGAGCGCCGTCGCCGACCGGGTGGCGTCGATCAAGCGCGAGCTCGACGCCACCGATTCCGACTATGACCGCGAGAAGCTCAGCGAGCGGATCGCCAAGTTGGCCGGGGGCGTGGCCGTGATCAAGGTGGGTGCTCCCACCGAAACCGAACTCCGCAACCGCAAGCTGCGCATCGAGGATGCTCTCAATGCCACTCGCGCCGCGGTGGAGGAGGGCATCGTCGCCGGTGGGGGAAGCACCCTGCTGCTGCTGGCAGAGCCGCTAGGCAGCCTCGCCGCCACCCTGAGTGGCGATGAGCGCACCGGCGTCGAGATCGTGCAGCGGGCCCTGCGAGCCCCCGTGTGTCAGATCGCCGCAAATGCCGGGGCCAACGGCGACGTGGTCATCGAGGAGATCCTGCGCTCCGGCCATGGCTACAACGCCCTGAGCGGCCGCTGCGAAGATCTCCTCGCCGCTGGCATCATCGATGCGGCCAAGGTGGTACGCCTCGGCCTCCAGGATGCGGTCTCGATCGCCTCCCTGCTGCTCACGACGGAATGCGTGATCGCCGACAAGCCCGAGCCACCCGCCCCGCCCGCCGGCGATGGCGGCATGGGAGGGATGGGTGGTATGGGAGGAATGGGTGGTATGGGAGGAATGGGCATGCCCGGCATGATGTGAGCCCCTCTCAGAGGGCGCTCACCAGTCGCGCATGAATGCGGCACACGGTGATCGCCTTCTGGGGAGGATCGCTGCAGAGCTTGCCCAGTTCGCGGTTGAGCGCCTGCATCTGGGCCAGATGAGTCGAGGTCATCGGCATGCCGAAGAACACCGACCCAAACAGGGTCAAACCACCACAGGCCAGGGGGAGCAGAAAGCCGGACCGCAGACAACGGAACGTGTGGACAGGCGACATGGGCACCTCCTGGAACTTGGACAGCCGCCGAACTGGCCGCAGCAGCTGGCGACGAACGCTTTTCCATGGTGCACAGGCAACGGTGCCGATGTACCTGACAGCACAAAACCTTTGCGTTTCAGCTTCCTCTCAGTTCGGAGAAGCGAACCCGGACTGCACGATCAGCTCATCGCCCGCACGTAGGCGCTTACCTGCAGGTCCACGCCGGTGATCGCCGTGCCAACCACCACCGCGTCGGCCCCCTCCCCCTGGGCGCGGACAGCCTGCTGGGCACTGGCAATGCCGCCCTCGCAAATCAGCGCCACCGCGTCCGGCAGCTGCCGGCGCAACGGCGCCAACAGATCCCAGGCCGGTGGCTGGCAAGGGCCGGTGGCTTTGGTGTAGCCGTACAGGGTGGTGCCCACCCAGGCGCAGCCCAGCTCCGCCGCTCTCAGCCCGTTGGCCACGCTGTCCACGTCAGCCATCAGCGGCGCCCCCAGCTCCTCGCGGCTGCGGCTGATCAGCTCCTCCAGACGCTGGCCGTTCGGGCGAGGGCGCTCGGTGGCGTCAATGGCAACCACATCCGCTCCCGCCGCCCAGACAGAGCGGATCTCCTCCCAGCCTGGCGTGATGTAGACGGCACTGCCGGCGAACGTGCGCTTCCAGAGCCCCACGATCAGGGCCTGCGGGCAGCGGCGTCGCACCGCGCCGATATGTTCCGGACTCTCCAACCGCACACCGATGGCCCCGTTGCTCAAGCTGGCTTCGGCCATGGCCGCAATGACCTGGGGATCGCGCATCGGCGATCCTTCGGGGGCCTGCACGGAGACGATCAGGCCTCCGGACAGCGCAGCCCTCAAAAGCCGGCCCTGATCGGAGTGACGCATGGGGATTCAGGAGGCGCGGGAAACGTCGTCGACACTGGGCAACCACGCGCGCAGATCGGACAACGAGGCCGGAGCCGGCGCCGGCCGGGTGTCGACCCGACGAGATCTCAGGCGCTGGCGCAGCTGGGCGGCCGGTGAGAGGGGTGCGGCCACATCATGCGCCGCCACGTCCTGCACCGCAGCCATCGCCAGCGCCAGCGGCGCGAAAGCTGGTGCTGGTGCCGAGGGCTCCACGCTGGCGATGGCAGTCACCAGGGGCGATGCCAAGGCCGAGGCCGCTGCCGATGGCGAGGGGGTCGCGACCCCCTCGTCCTGGCAGGCGAAATCTTCAGCCGCACCCGTATCCATCACTGCATCAAGAGGCTCGGCCTGGGGCGGGTTGAGACTGGCCACCGCCTCGTCGAGGCAATCGCGCATCAGCGTCCGGACCCGCGTCAGCGAGAGTCCCCGCCGCAGGCGATGGCGCAGGCGGGCCAGCGGGGCATCCTGTTGAGCGGCCTCAGCCAGAGCTGCAGGCCCATCCCCCGCCACGGGCTCTGATGTGTCCTCTGAGGTGACCTCGGGCGCCGAGTGGTGGGGGGGTCCCGATGGGGGCTCGGCGATGGCCGACTCGACGGGAGCCTGGGGAATCTCGAAGGAGAAGCGCCGTCCGGCCAGCGGATCGCTGGCGGCGAGTGGGAACAGGATCGGATCCTCGAAGAGTTCGGCAGGCGGTTCCTCCAACACCGCCGGAGGCTCGTCGAGATCGATGTCGGCGCTCAGGAGCTCCGGGCTGAGCGTCTGGGAGATCTGAGCCGACGCGGTCATCGGCTGCTCTGACGCAATCGGGCGCTCTGGCGCAACAGACGGCTCCAACTGCACATTCACCGAGGTGGCGCCATCAGGTGCCCCTACCACAACGAACTGATCCGCGGGGTCGGGCAGCCGGAACTGGGGAAATTCGGCGGCCAGAGCGTCGAAGGCCGCGTCCACCGCCGCAATCGCCCGGGCCTCCACATCTCCAGGCGGGGGGGCCGGGATCGCCACCGCTGCTGAGGAAGTCTCTGCCACCGCCAGTGGTGCTGCTAATGCCGCTGGCGCTGCTACTGCCAAGGGCCCCTCGTCAATCAGCTGGCAGAGCCAGTCGAAGGCCTCGGTGCCCTCACCGGGGGCCAAGATCTCCAACTGGAAGTGCTCCAGGGAGCCGACGCTACGGCGATGCACCCACTGCTGCACCAGCCAGGCTGCAGCTTGGTGGTCGCGTTGGCGTACCGCCGACAGCAACAGGGCTTCGAGATCGGGACGGGGAGCCGGGGCCGCGGGTCGGGGAGCAGGAGCGTTCGGAGACAGAGACACGGCGGGAGGCTCTAGGTGAGTTTGCGATCCAGCAGCGGGCGGATCGCCAGGAACAGAAGCAGCGCCAGGGCCGCCAGGATGCCGAGGCAGGTGGCGGCGGAGAGGGAGCCGTAGGGGGCCGTCAGCACCACGTCGGTGAGGCGGAAGGACCCGTTGTAGGCGGCGCGGATCGGTTCAATCGCGAAGGTAAGGGGATTCAGGGCCGCTAGCCAGCCCAACCAGGCCGGCATGAACGAAATCGGTGCGAGTGCCGTGCTGGCGAACAGCAGCGGCAGGTTGGCCACGAAGATCACCGCGATCAGTTCGATGTGGCCCGGCAGGGCGAAGGCCAGCCCCAGGCTCAAGGCCGTCACCGCGACGGTGAGCAGCAGCAGCGTGGCCAACACCAGCACCAGCCCGGCGGCGCCCGGCCAGCCGTAGCCCAGTGCCGCAGCGGTGACCATGATCGCCAGGCTCTGAACCAGGCTGAGGCTGGTGATGTAGAGCACCGAGGCCAGCACGATCGAACTGCGCGAGCGCAGCGGTGCCACCAGCAGGCGGTTGAGAAAGCCGAACTCCCGATCGAACATCACCGGCAGGCCGGCATTGAGAGCGGCACTGAAAGCGGTGAACACGATCACGCCGGCACCGAGGAAGCGTCCGTAGCTCATGCCCCCCGGGAGCATGCCGGCGGGAGCGTTGGCGAACAGGGCCCCGAAGAGCACCAGCCAGATCAGCGGCTGCAGCACACCGGCGACCAGCGTCGAGGGGCGGCGGGCCAGCTGAACGAACAGGCGACGGGTGAGGGCCAGGGTTTCCTGGCTGATCTCAGCGAAGGCGGAGGTTTCCGGCTCCGGGGCGGCCAGGGAGCTCAGGGCGGGGGTGGCGCTGGTCATGGTCTGGGGGGAATGGTCTCGGAACTGGGCGGTCTCGAAAGAGGACGGTCTCGACAGGGGGAAATGCTCAGCGCATGCTCTGCTTGCGCTCGGCCTTGGGGTCGCGCAGGCCGGCCACGGAGAGCTCGGCATCCATGAGGGTGCGGCCGGTGGCCTGCAAGTAGACATCGTCAAGACTGGGGCGACTCTGCGCGAGAGCAAAGACCGGCAGATCGGCCTCGGCGAGCTGACGACGCAGCAGCTCGATTACATCACTGCGCTCCACCACCAGGTTGAGGGAATAGCCCTGGGAGCGGTTGACCACCACCTGGCGCACTCCGGGGCAGCCGCGCAGCAGGTCCTGCACCCGGGCCGCCTCACCTGCATCGCTGAACTCCCGCACCCGCAGGGTGACGCGATCGCCACCGAGAGCGCTCTTCAGCTCGCTGGGCGAGCCTTCCGCGATCACGCGGCCGCCTTCGAGGATCGCAAGGCGATCGGCCAAGGCATCCACCTCCTCAAGATAGTGGCTGCTGAGCAGCACGGTGGTGCCCTCGGCGCGCAGCTGCTGCAACACCTGCCAGATGGCGGCGCGGCTCTCGATGTCGAGGCCCACCGTGGGCTCATCGAGCACCAGCACCCGGGGACGGTGCAGCAGGCCGGCGGCGAGATCGAGTCGGCGGCGCATGCCGCCCGAATAGGTGCCGCAGCGCCGCTCGATCCACTCCCGCATCCCCAGCAGCTCAATCAGCTCGCCGATGCGGCTGTTCCGCTCCGCGCTTGGCAGGTGATAGAGATCGCCCTGCAGCTGGAGCAGTTCACGTCCGCTGAGGATCTTGTCGATGGCCACGTCCTGGGCCACATAGCCGAGCAAGCGGCGTACGGCCCGGGGCTGGGCCAGGGCATCCAGCCCGGCCACCTGGACGCTGCCGGCGTCGGGAGACAGCAGAGTGCAAAGGATGCGCAAGCAGGTGGTCTTGCCGGCCCCATTGGGCCCAAGAAGCCCGTAGAGACTGCCGCTCGAGACACTCAGACAGAGATCGTCGAGCGCCTGGATCGATGCACTCTTGCGGCCACCGCCGAAACTCTTGCTGAGGTGCTGCAGCTCAATCAAGCCCGATTCACTCCACGACGCCTGGACTAGGCAATCTAGGCAGCCCCCGCCACCGAAAGAGGCAGGGCGGCCAGCAGCCCGGGCAGATCAGCCAAGGAGGCCTCGGGGGTGCGGGCCAGCACCAGCAACAAACAGATGCCGAAGAGGTAAAGGATCGACCAGCGGAACAGGTTGCGGGCCCGCTGGGGATCCTCCGGAGCCCGGGAGAGATCGTTGCTCAGTTGCAGCAGACGGGCGTTGAACGGAATCACCAGCAGGCCATAGAGCCAGCCGCCGCTGGGCAGAACCAACACCCCAAGGGCGCTCATCGCCACGGTGATCCAGCTGTAGTGGCTGATCGCCCGGGCGGTGACGGCCACCCCCTTTACCACCGGCAGCATCGGGATTCCGACCGAGCGGTAGTCGTCACGCAGCAGCAGAGCGAGGGCCCAGAAGTGGGCCGGGGTCCAGACCATCACCAGGGCAAACAGCCACCAGCCGCCCCAGTTGAGATGACCCGTTGCCGCCGCCGCTCCCACCAACGGCGGAATGGCGCCGGCGACGCCGCCGATCACGATGTTCTGAGCGGTTCGGGGCTTCAGCAGGGCGGTGTAGAGCAGAACGTAGCTGCAGAGCCCCAGCAGGGCGAGCGAAGCCGCCAAGGGATTCACACCGATCACCAGCACGGCCGTGGAGACCAACGTCAGGGCGATCGCCAGGGCGAAGGCCTGGCGCTGGGCCAACCGTCCCGACGGCAGGGCACGACGACTGGTGCGCTGCATGCGCCCATCGAGTTCCTGCTCCCAAAGGCAATTGAGAACTCCGGCCGCCGCAGAGGCCATGGCCCCGCCCAGCAGGGTCAAGAGAATGCGCAGCGGCTCCAGCGGCCAGGCCGTGCTGAGAACCATCCCGCCGATCGTGGTGGCAAGCAGCAGGGGGATCAGGCGGGGCTTGGCCACCTCTAGCCAGGCAGGCAGCCGCACCGAACGGGGCACATCCGGACTGGTGTTGACGGCGGCCTGGGCCGGGGGAATCAGGGCCGTGGCGCTAACCATGGGCCACCTCGAGGGGAGACGGGGACGTTGGGGACTGGAGGGCTCCGGTGGTACGGGCGGAACCAGAGAGGGTGCGGCCGCCAATGGCGCCGATCACGGCCACTAGCAGGGCGGCGACCAGCTGGTGCGAGACGGTGACGGCGGGCACGGCCAGCTGGAGACGAAGGGCGAGCACCCCGAGGAGCACCTGAGCGAGCACCAGAACCGCCGCCGCCGCCGCAAACCCCCTTAGGCCGCGGCGCTGGCGCGGCAGGGCAAAGGAGCCCAGAGCCAGCCCGAACACGGTGAGGGCAGCGGGATAGGCCCCGAGCCTATGGGCCAGGAGCCAGCGGCAGCCGTCGCCGGCGCTGAAACAGCGATCAGCTGCCCACTGGCTGGCCATGGCCCCGCCGAGAACGCATTGAGCGAGCACCAGGCCTCCGGCCACGAGAGCCAGGCCGCTCCACCACAGGGGCAGGGGGGGAAGCGGCTGCACGGAGCCGGGGTCGCGCTTGGCGAGGGCGACGGACAGCTTCTGATGGACAGCGCTGAGCAGCAGCACCAGCAGCAGAGCCGTGGCGAGGTGGGCCGTGACCGTGGAGGACTCCAACAACCTCAGCACCGTCAGCGCCCCGAGCCCGCCCTGCACGGCCACGAGGGCTAGGGCGCCGCCGCTCGCCCAGGGGAGCCAGTGGGGCAGCCAGGCTCGGAAGCGCAAGCTCAGAGCGGAGAGCACCAGCAGAGCCATCCCGACAAGAAAGGCATCCAGCCGGTGAAACCATTCCAAGAAAACCTGGAGATTCATCTGACGGCTGGGCAGCAGCACGCCGTAGCAGAGGGGCCAGTCGGGGCAGGCCAGGCCGGCCTCCATCACCCGAGTGGCACCACCGATGGCCACCAGGGCCACCAGAGCCACGACCAAATGGGAAGTCAGAAGCTCCAAGGTCCGCGCCAGGGGGGCTGGCGGCCGAAGCACGGCATCGCTATCCCCAGGGGCGGAGGCCGCAGGCACGGAGGAGGAGACGACTGGAGCGAGCAAGGAAGGCGGCGGCAGTGAGCGCAGAGGCATCGCCGCAATGAAGAGAGGTGGCTTAACTTAGCGAGTTTGCGCAGATGAGCGATCCCGCACATCTCATCGACAGGATGTGAATTTTACTCGCAATCGACGCCTTCACTACAGAATTGCTCTCTAGGCCCGTCCGATTTTCATAGGGTGGTCGTCGAAGGCTTTCGAACCGTGGCGATTCCTCCGACCCTGATCACCCTCCTGGTGGGCATGGTCCTTGTCCTCACTGGCCTCTGGGTGGGTCAGAACGTCCAGCTACTGCCGCTGGACGCCAGTGCCAATGCCCCTGTTTATGACTCCCTGTTTCAGGTTTTGTTCAGCATTGGCACAATCCTGTTCCTGGGGATCGCCGGGCTGTTGGTGTTCAGCCTGGTGCGCTTCCGCCGCCGCCGCGGCGATCGCTCCGATGGCGTTGCGATCGAGGGAAATCTGCCGATGGAGATCGTCTGGACGGCGATTCCAGCCATCGTGGTGCTGTTCGTCGGCATCTACAGCTACGACATCTATGAACGCATGGGCGGCATGACACCGCTCAACGACCACGGTGCGATGCATGGCATGGCCATGGCCAGCGACTCCAGCGCCGCTGCTGACGGCGGCACCCAGCAGGCCCGCGTCTGGGCCGGCATCGGCCAGGCCGGCAGCGCCGGCGCCCTGCCGGTGGAGCTCACCGCCATGCAGTTTGCCTTCATTTTTCACTATCCAGAGGGCGACATCACCAGTGGCGAACTGCACATCCCCGCCAATCGCCCCGTGGAACTGCGCATGAAGGCCAACGACGTGATCCACGCTTTTTGGGTGCCCCAGTTCCGGCTCAAGCAGGACGTGATTCCCGGCCAGCAGACGGTACTCACCTTCACCGCTACCAAGCCGGGCAGCTATCCGATCGTCTGCGCCGAACTCTGTGGCCCGTACCACGGAGGCATGCGCTCCACCGTTGTGGTGCATGAGAGCGATGCCTTTGATGCCTGGCTGACCAAGAACACCCCTGCTCCTGCCACCGTGGCCAGCGCGCCGCTCCACCCTACCGCCTGATCCGATGACGCTCGCTTCCCCATCAGATTTCGAGCCCCAGGGACTGCAGCCCCAGGGCTGGCTGAAATACCTGAGTTTCAGCCTTGATCACAAGGTGATCGGGCTTCAGTATCTGGTCACGGGCTTCGTCTTTTACCTGATCGGCGGCGCCCTGGCCGGCGTGATCCGCACCGAACTGGCCAGCCCGATCAGTGATTTCGTCAGCCGCGAAACCTATAACGAAGTCCTCACCCTTCACGGCACGGTGATGATTTTTCTCTGGATCGTGCCGGTGGTGAACGGTGCCTTCGGGAACTACCTCATCCCCTTTTATGTCGGTGCCCGCGACATGGCCTTCCCACGTTTGAATGCCGTGGCTTTCTGGCTGATTCCCCCCGCCGGCATCCTGCTGATCAGCAGCTACTTCATTGCCGGCGGCGCCGCCCAGTCGGGCTGGACCGCCTATCCGCCTCTGAGCCTGACCACCCCAGCGCTCGGCCAGGTGATCTGGATCCTAAGTGTGCTGCTGCTCGGCGGCAGCTCAATCTTCGGCGGCATCAACTTCATCGCCACCATCTGGAAGCTGCGCAGGCCCGGCCTGAAGATGATGCAATTGCCAATGTACTGCTGGGCCATGCTTGGCACCAGCATCCTGGTGGTGCTCTCAACGCCGGTGCTGGCCGGGACCCTTATCCTGCTGAGTTTCGACATCATTGCCCACACTGGCTTTTTCAACCCCGCCCTGGGCGGCAACGTGGTGGTGTACCAGCACCTGTTCTGGTTCTATTCCCATCCGGCGGTGTACATCATGGTGCTGCCGGCATTCGGGCTGGTCAGCGAAATTTTGCCGATCCACGCCCGCAAACCCCTGTTCGGCTACACCACTATGGTGTATTCCATCCTGGGCATCGTTGTTCTTGGACTGATTGTCTGGGCCCACCACATGTTCACCAGCGGTACTCCCCCCTGGATGCGCCTTTTCTTCACGATCGCCACGTCCTTCATCGCCGTACCCACCGGCATCAAGTTTTTCAACTGGCTCGCCACCCTATGGGGAGGGAAGCTCGCTCTCAACAGTGCCATGTTGTTTTCCTGCGCTTTCATTGTCAATTTCGTGTTCGGGGGTATCACCGGTGTTGCCCTGGCTCAGGTCCCATTCGACATTCACGTTCACGATACCTATTTTGTTGTCGGCCATTTTCACTACATAGTTTACGGCGGCACCGTGTTCATCATTTTTGCCTCCGTTTATCACTGGTATCCAAAATTTACCGGCCGCATGCTCAATGAAGATCTGGGACGCCTGCACTTCCTGCTTACCTTCATCGGCTTCAACCTCTGCTTCGCCCCCCAGCACTGGCTCGGCCTCAATGGCATGCCGCGGCGGGTGGCCGAGTACGACCCGGCCTTCACCACCCTCAACCAGGTGAGCAGTATCGGGGCTCTGTTGATGGCCATCAGCACCCTGCCTTTCTTGATCAACGTTGTGTGGAGCGCCTTCCGCGGCGAAGTGGCCGGCGACAACCCCTGGAACGCCCTCACGCCTGAGTGGCTCACCACATCGCCTCCACCGGTGGAGAACTGGCCAGGGGAAGCCCCCCTAGTGACCCACCCCTACGGCTATGGCATTCCGGAAGGGCAGCTCGACCTGAAGGTCACCACCGGCCGTGAGCTCTGGACAGGAGGCCGACGATGACCAGCCTCGCACCGGGCAGCGGCCCCACCGATCTCCAAGCCGAGTCGGCTCCCCCTTCTCTTCCCGAGACCGTCCTTGACGAGGCTCAGCGTGGCGAGACCCACGCCGACGGGCACGCGGCCCATCCCGATCTGCGCCTTTTCGGCCTGGCCACCTTCCTGGTGGCCGATGGCATGACCTTCGCTGGCTTCTTCGCCGCTTATCTCACCTTCCGAGCCGTGAATCCCCTGCCGGAGGGATCCAGCTACGAACTCGAACTGCTGCTGCCCACGATCAACACCGTGCTGCTGGTGCTGAGCAGCGTCACCTTCCACCGGGCCGGCAGCAACCTGCGCGACGGCAACGGCAGCGGCTGCCGCTCCTGGCTGCTCGGCACCGGCGTGCTCGGTGCCGCCTTCCTAGCCGGCCAAATGGTGGAATATTTCAACCTTCCTTTCGGACTCACCGACAACCTCTTCGCCAGCACGTTTTATGCGCTGACAGGCTTCCACGGACTGCACGTCACCCTGGGAGTGATCTGCATCCTGATCGTCTGGGCCCAGGCTCGACCGGGTGGTCGCATCAACCAGCAGGATCACTTCGGCCTCGAAGCTGCCGAGCTCTACTGGCACTTCGTCGACGGGATCTGGGTGGTGCTCTACGGCATCCTCTATCTGCTCTAGGGACCCTGGCCGTTTTCAGCCCTGGAGACATCCGGCAACACCGTCTGCCGGGGAGAAACGTCTTTCTTGTCGAATCGGCAAAGACATCGCCACAATTGAGTCCATGATGTGATGACGGCTCAGCCGATGGCTGCCTTCAAAACCGGAGATGATGCCGATCCCGCTCCCCTCAGCGGATCCGGTCTGATGCTGGAGGGCAAGGCCCTCCTGGACAAAGCGCGTTCGCTCAGCAATCGCCCCGAGGACCAGATCGCCCGGGCCTGCGGCTACGTGGGGCCCAGCGGTCGGGTGCTCAAGAAGAGCTTTTACCGCGCCCTGGTGGCGGCGAAGGGCTACAAGGTGCCGGGCGGCACCGCTGGCGGTGGGCTCAGCAAGGGACGCCAGGCGGAATTTCGCACCCGGGTCCACGGCAACGGCAACCTGCTGATCGGCCAGTCCTACACCCGGCGCATGGGCCTGGAGCCCGGGCAGGAATTCCGCATCGAGCTGCACCGGGAAACCGGATCGATCTGGCTGCTGCCGCTCGAGGGAGAGGAGCCAGCCTCCTGATTTGGTCTCAGACCGTGTCGCGTCCCTCCAGGCGCTCGGGGTGAAAGCTGGCGCTGAAGGTGAGCAGGTCGATGCCGCTGAAGATGAAGCTGATCCCCACCAGCATGCCGATGACCCCCAGCAGGCTGGCCGGGTTCATGGTCAGGATCAGCACACCGAGGACCAGAGTGACGATCCCGTTGGCCAGACCCCAGCCCCATCCCTTCACCTGACGGTGGCTCAGCGCCACGAAGGTCGCGACCACCCCCTCAAACAGAAAGACGATCCCGATCGCCAGCGCCAGGCTGGCCACCTGGGCCGCCGCCGCCAGGGGACCGGTGCGCATCTGGGAAATCATCCAGAAGCCCGCCACCAGGAAGAGGGTGGACACCACCAGCCGCCAGAAGGCGATCACCCCCCACAGCCGGCCGGCGCGGGTGAGGGTGTTCACCCAACCCACCAGGCCGCCGACCACGAAAGCGATCGCCACCACTGCCGTCACCCAGAACGAGGCGACAAGTGGAAAGATCAGGGCCATCACGCCCAGCACCAGCAGCAGGATGCCCTCGGCAATGGTGAGGCCGCGCAGGGCCTCACCCGTCCGAACCGGACTGAACTCCGAGGCGGGGTGGGGGGATTCCGGGGCCATGGCAGGGCAACAGAGTGTGCCGGCAGCGTGACCACGCCACGGCGGTTTGACAACGGCTTCGACCCGGAACTGTGACGGGTTGATAGGCCGGCTCCGGCTCAGGGCCTGGGTCGGCTTAGCCCCAGCCCTGCTCCACCAGCCAGGCCGCACTGATCTCCCCTGAATGGCTCCCCCCGCCGCTCTTTCCCCCGCCACTGCCCGGGTGGCCATGGACGCTCACCGCCCCAGCCTTGAGCAGGCGTTCGGTGTACTTGGCGAGCAGATCGGCCTCGAGATTGACCGCATCGCCGGGGCGGCGGTCCGTGAGGGTGGTCTGGCACCAGGTGTGGGGGATCACGGCCAGCCAGAAGCCGGCCCCGTCAGCGTCGCAGCCGGCCACGGTGAGACTGATGCCATCCACGGCCACCGAGGCCTTCTCGCAGACATAGCGCCCGTAGGTCGGGTCGTTCCAGGCCAGTTCCAGGCGCCAGGCGCTGCCGTCGCGCTGGATGGCACGCACCGTGCCCAGACCGTCGACATGACCGCTGACCAGATGGCCGCCAAGCCGGTCTCCCACCCGCAGGGCCGGCTCCAGGTTGACCCGGGCGCCGGCCGAGGTACGGGCGGCCAGGGCACTGCGCTGCAGGGTCTCGCGGCTGACATCGGCGCGAAAGCCGTCGCAGCCGCCGGCCCCGAGCAGCTGCGCCACCGTGAGACAGACACCGTCGACGGCAACGCTGTCACCGAGGACCAGGGCTCCGAGGCCGCCCGGCTGCTCCAGGCGCACCTGGACGCCCTCGGAGCAACCCTCCAGGCGGCCGATGGCCTGCACCAGTCCGGTGAACATCGCTTACCCCTCATCCTCTAGCCATAATCGGATAAGGGGAAGGTGCGAGAGCCAGGAGCGGACCCTGCCATGGTCGAGATGCGCGTTGCGGGGATCGCCCTGGATGCGGCCAGCCGCAGTCCGATCGTGCTGCTGCGCGATCCGTCGGGCCGCCGCCAGGTGCCGATCTGGATCGACCAGGCCCAGGCCCAGAACATCCTGGCCGCCCTTAACGGGGAGCGTCCGCCGCGGCCCCTCAGCCACGACCTGATGGTGAACCTGATGGCGGCCGGCGGCCTGACGCTGGAGCGGGTGATCATCCATACGATCGAGGACAACACCTTCCGCGCCGTGCTCAAGCTGCAGAACGCGGCTGGCGAAGCCAACGAGCTCGACGCTCGCCCCAGCGATGCCATCGCCCTGGCCCTGCGCACCGACAGCAGCATCTGGATGCTGGAGGAGGTGGTCGCGGACGCCTCGATTCCCGTCGACGCCGAAGCCGACGAGGAGGAGAAGGAGGATTTCCGCCGCTTCCTCGATCGCACCAGTCCCGCCGAACTGATCCGCCATCTCGGCAAGGCCCGCCCGGAAGCCGACGAGCCGCCGCCCTCCGATGACAGCCCCGGGGAGGCCCCGGACGCCGAGGAGCCAGACACGGGGGGTGGCAGTGGGAGTGAGAGTGGCGACTGAGCCGGAGCGCCGGCCCTTCGGCCGGGGTCGGGCCGTCTCCCTGTTCACCCTCGGCACGATGCGGGCCCTGGCCGGGCCCCGGCCCCTGGCGGACGTGCTGACGGCAGCCCTGCAGGCCGGCATCAACCACATCGAGACGGCCCCGGCCTACGGACCAGCCGAGACTTTCCTCGGCCAAGTGCTGCGCCAGCTGCAGGAGCAGGATTCGCAGGCCAGGGCGCAACTGGTCATCACCAGCAAGCTGCTGCCGGGCCCCGATCTGGCCGAGGGACGCCGGCAGCTGCTCGCCAGCCTGGAACGGCTCGGTCCGCCGCCGCCTGGGCGGCCGCCGCTCGACAACCTGGCGGTGCATGGCCTCAACACCGCCGAGCACCTGAGCTGGGCCCTGGACGGCCCCGGCGCCGCTTTGCTGGACTGGGCCCGCGGCGAGGGCCTGGTAGCCCAGGTGGGCTTCTCCAGCCATGGCGGCACCGACCTGATCGCCGCCGCCCTGGCCTCGGGCCGCTTCGGCTTTTGCAGCCTCCACCTGCACCTGTTCGACCGCGAGCGCCTGCCCCTGGCCCGGGCCGCCCTGACCGAGGGGATCGGCGTGATGGCGATCTCCCCGGCCGACAAGGGCGGACGCCTCTACGCCCCGCCGCCGGAACTGCAGGCCGACTGCGCCCCGTTCGCCCCGCTGGAGCTTGCTTACCGCTTTCTGCTGGCCGAGGGAATCAGCACCCTCTCCCTGGGGGCGGCGGAGCCGGGCGATCTGGTCTGGGCCCACCGCCTGGCGGCCGCCGCCGGCCCCCTCACGAGCGCAGAAGAGGAGGCCCTGGCCCGTCTGGCGGCGGCGGGACAACAGCGCCTGGGAGCCGAGCAGTGCGGCCAGTGCCGCGCCTGCCTGCCCTGCCCCATCGAAGTGCCGATCCCGGCGCTGCTGCGCCTGCGCAACCTGGCGGTCGGCCACGGCATGGAGGCCTTCGCCAGCGAACGCTACAACCTCATCGGCCGCGCGGGCCACTGGTGGGAGGCGCTCGATGCCTCCGCCTGCCAGCGCTGCGGTAGCTGCATGCCGCGCTGCCCGCACGAGCTGGCGATCCCCGACCTCCTGAGCGACACGCACCGCCGCCTGGCGGCGGGGCCACGGCGGCGACTCTGGGGCTAACGGCCAGCCGCGGCCATGCCCTGGGGAGCGGCTCCATCCCAGAGCGCCTGCAGAGCCTGCCGTTCACCGGGCACCAGTGGCGGCAGGCTGTGGCAGCGGGCCAGCAACTCCGCCGGCGGCGCCAGCAGCTCCGCCAGAGGCGGCGGGAAGGCCCGGGCCGCCTGCTGCAGGGTGGCCGGGGGCAGGGGCGGCACCCAGCCCGCAGCGAGCAACTTGGGCAACAGCGGCGGCTGCAGCACCTCCGCCAGCCACTCGAGCGGTGGTACCTGATCAGATCCCGCCGGCCGCAGCAACAGGCTCCAGCTCAGGGGCGAGCCACTCGCAGGCAGGATTGCCGCAAGCCTGGGATCGCGGCGCAGCAGCGGAATCACACGCTGCAACGGTAGCACCGCCGCCTGAGCATCGCTGGCCAGCAGCAGGTTCAGCGCGCCGCGGTCATCGTAGGCGAGGGCTGAGCGCCGAAGGCGCGCCAGCCGCTCCGCATCCCCATCCACCAAAGCGATCGTGACGCGCGGGCTCGACGGCAGCACCAGCTGACCGGCGAGGCTGGGATCGAGCAGCAGATCCCAGCCCTCGGCGCGGCGGCGGGCCAGGTCGGGACGGTTGCGAAGCAGCAGCACCCAGGGCGAAAACGACCAGGGGAAGGCAAGCCGGGGCGACCCGGGCGGCGCGAACAGACGACTGAGCGGCGCAGACCAGGACGTCAGACGGTCCTGCAGGGCGGCACTGCCGATCGGCTGCAGCAGGGAGGCCGGCAGAGCGGTGGCCCAGCCATCGGAGAGCTGCAGCAGAGCCGCCCGGGGATCGGCGGGCTGCCCCGGCTTTGGACGCAGGGCAGCGACCACCGCAGCGGGGTCGTCGAGGAGGCGCAGGGACCAGGGCCTGGGCAGGGCCGCGCCCCAGGCCGTGGAAAGATCGCCACGGCTGGCCAGCAGCTGGGGATCCTGCCGCCGGCAGCCCCCCAGCAGTCCGAGCCCGGCCAGGGCTCCCAGCTGCAGCACCTGGCGGCGGCGAAGGGAAGGTAGGACCATGCAGCGACCGTAGGCGCTGGCGGGTCAGGACTCAGACCCCGGTCTGGCCAGGCGAGCCGAGCAAGCTGCGACAGGCCCGGTCGCAGGCCGCCGCCAGAGCCTCGGGCGAACGGCCGCTGAGCTGCCAGAGGAGGGCCAGGCCGCCGGCCCCCACCCCCTCCTTGACATAGCCCCGCTCGTAGTCAAGCAGGGCCGGGTGGCAGCCCTCGACGAAACGCAGATCAGCGGCGAAGGCCAACGGTGCTACCCCCCAGCGCTCGCCGATGCGCTGCAGCAGCAGCACCAGGTCGCTGTCGGCCTCACCCGCCACCCAGGCGGTGGTGGCCACCGCCGTGGCCGCCGTCAGGGGCGGCCGCTGCTCCGGGGGGGCCAGGGCCAGGGCCAGGGCCAGCACCGCCGCCATCTGGCTGCCGCCGGCCAACAGCACCGGCAAGGGCGGCTCGGCCGCCGTGGCGGCCAGCACCAGCGCCGCCGCCAGGGGCTGCATCGGATCGCCGAAGGCCGCCATCGCCCGACAGGCCACCTCCGGGCTCGGTCCGTCCGCCTGGCCGCCCCGATGGTCGGCAGCGGCCAGACGATCCAGCTGGGCCGCCGCCAGGCCACGGGCCACCAGATCGGCCTTGAGGGCATGGGCAGCGCGCCGCAGACTGCCACTGACCAGGCCTCCCACCTCCAGCCCCAGCCCGGTGAGCACCCCCTGGGCCGTAGTGGTGCCGCCCGGCACGCACTCGGCCAGCACCAGAGGGCGACCCGCGGCCGCCAGCCGTTCGCCCCAGCGGCGGCCGAGGGCCAGCAGGGCCTCCACCCGCTGGCGTGTCATGGCGGCACCGCTGCTCAGGCAGCGGGCAGCGCCGACACCAGCGGGGTACGGCAGCCGCAGATGGGGCACGGCCGGGGCCACGGGACAGCCGAGGTCGAGCAGCAGGGGCTGCAGGCCCAGGCCCTCCAGCGCCACCTGGCTGATCAGCGCAGGGGTCACCCCGGCCGGCAGAGGGGGCAGGGCGTGGGGCCGCGCCGCCGCCGGCCCCAGAGCCAGCAGCTCGGCATCGGCGGCGGCAGTCTGGCGGCGGGAGACGGGGGTGGCCCCAGCCGCCGAAATGCCCTCCACCGCCGCCGTATCGGTGGCGGCCAGCAGCAGCAGCACCTCACTCGCACTCCAACGCTGCCGCCAGGCCTCGCTCCAGCCCTCGGCCGTCGCCTCGCTCCCCGCCAGGCGACGCAGGGCCGTCACAGGGGATCGAGGGCCACCAGGGCGCGCAATGCCGGCGGCGGCTCGCTGATCGGGGCCTGCAGACGCGGAAAGATCCAGTAGGCAACGGCATGGAGGCAGAACACCACCAACAGGTTCTGGATCAACACCAGCAGCAGGGCGGCCAGCTGCACCTGAACCAGGTCGAAGCCGGGCCCCAGCCCCAGCACCCCGGACAGACGCTCCAGCAGGCCGGCCGCCGCGGAGGTGATCAGTACCCAGAGGTTCTCGCCCACCAGCACCGAGAGCACCGCCACCCGTACCAGGAAGCCGACGGCCCCGATCAGGCCCCCGAGCGACAGGGTGAGCCACCAGCTCAGCCGCCGCCGCCAGCCCCAGCCCAGCCACAGGGCCAAAAAACCATAGGGGAACAGCACTAGCGGGCCACGAATCGGCCCCATCAGCGCCACCAGCAGCAGTGCCGTGACGGCCACGCCCTCGACGGCACAGCGCCAGCCGTGACGCAGCTGCAGCAGCGCCAGCGGCAGCGGCAGCGCTAGGCGGAACAGGGGACTACCCACCGGCAGGTAGTAAAGCGCCACCCAGAGCAGGGCTGTGGCCGCCGCGAGATAGGCAGTGTCGACCAACTGACGCGCCTGGCGGTCACTGAGACGGCGGGGTGACGGAGCGGCCATCAGCGCGGCAGGGGCGCCGGACGCACCGTGGGCGCCGCTGGGGCGGGGGCAGTGGGGGCGGCCGAGGAGGAGTTGCCGCTTGCGGCACCGGCGCCGGTGCGCTCGATCGCCTCCACCTCAAAGGGCACCCCGGCCGCACGCAGAGCCTTGGTGAGCCCCTCCGCCGGGGCCGAGGCATCGGCCTGGGGCAACAGGATCGTGACGCGATACGAAGCGGGACGAGAGGGCACGGACCGACCTGCGGCAGCCGCCGTACCAGCGGCTGGACCGGAGGCGGTGACCGGGGCGGAGATAGGGGAGCGCGTTGCCGCCGTGGGGGAAGCCGGACTTGTGCCGCCCGGGCTGCCGGCGGCCCCCGGCCTCGCGCCGCCGCTGCCTGGGGAGCTCGGTGCAGGCCGGAGGGACTTGGCCGCAGACGTCGCCGTGCTCAGAGAGGCTGCTGAACCGGAAGGGGCTGCCGGGGAGGCCGGAGCAGCGGAGAAGCTGCCCGAGAGAGCCTCGCCGTAGGGAGTACCACTGCAGCCCGCCAGCAGCAGCGTGAGCAGCGAGATCAGCAGACCTCCGCCGGAAAGGCGGGACGGCGGCAACTCCATCAACCGCCCGCCGGCTTGATCACCCGCACGGCACTGGCGCGCAGCCGTCCTGTCTTGGTGGTGGCGGGAGACTTGCGAGCAGCGGCAGGTTTGGCGGGGGATTTGGTGGAGGGTTGGGTCGTCGCCTTGGCTGTGCCGGTGGCCTTGCGGGTGCCCGTGGCCTTGGTGGCGGCGGGCTTGCGAGCCTTGGCCTTGGCGCTGCTGGCCTTGCCGCTGCTGGCCTTGGCGACCAGGAGTTCCACCGCCTGCTCCAGGGTGATGGTGTCGGCCGTGGTGCCCTCCGACAGCGAGGCGTTGACCTTGCCCTGCTTCACATAGAGACCGTAGGGACCATCAAACAACTGGATGGTTTCATCGCCTCCAGCGGGGATGCCCAGATCCTTGAGCGCCGTGCGGCCGCCGCGGCCCTTCTTCGGCATCGCCAGCAGCTCCAGCGCCCGGCTCAGGCCGATCGCCAGCACGTCGTCCTCGGCCTTGAGCGAGCGGTAGTCCTTCTCCCCCTTGCCCTTGTCGTGCACCACATAGGGGCCGAAGCGGCCCAGACCCGCCTGCACCTTGCCGCCGTCGGGGTGCTCGCCGAGCAGGCGCGGCAGCCGCAGCAGGCCGAGGGCATCCTCCAGGCTCATCTCTTCCGGCTTGACCCCCTTGGGCAGCGAGGCGCGCTTGGGCTTGGGGGTCTCCTCGCTCACCTGACCGCGCTGCAGGTAGGGCCCGTACTGGCCGAACAGCAAATAGATGGCATCTCCTGTCTCCGGATCCTCACCCAACGATTCGGGACCCTCCGCCTTCTGGCGAAGGATCAACTCGGCCTTCTCGGCATCGAGGTCGCCCGGGGTGATCTCGGCGGGGAGGGTGGCCTTGAGCAGTTCCTCACTGCCGTCGTCAGCGACGCGCTTTGTCTCCAGATAGGCGCCGAAGCGGCCGATGCGCACCACGCAGGGGAGCCCCTCAAGCTCCACCGTGCGCGAGGCTCCGGGATCGATATCGCCCTCGCGCTGCTGAACCTGGGTCTCAAGTCCCTGATCGCCCTTGTAAAAACCCTCCAGGTAGGGGAGCCAGCGCACCTGACCGTGGGAGATCTCATCAAGGGTGTTCTCCATCCGGGCCGTGAAGCCGGTGTCGACCAGATCGGGGAAGTGCTCCTCCAGCAGCGCCGTGACCGCAAAGGCGGTGAAGCTCGGGGTAAGGGCGTTGTTCTGGAGCGTGGCGTAGCCGCGATCCACGATGGTGCCGATGATCGAGGCGTAGGTGGAGGGTCGGCCGATGCCCTCCTTCTCCAGCATCTTCACCAGCGCCGCTTCGCTATAGCGGGCGGGGGGCTGGGTCTGGTGACCGAGGGCCTCCACCGCCCGGCAGGAGGGCGCATCGCCCACCGCCAGCGCCGGTAGCAGCACCTCCTGCCCCTCCAGCGCCGCGTCGGGGTCGTCACTGCCCTCCACGTAGGCGCGGAAGAAGCCGGCGAAGTCGATGCGCTTGCCGTTGGCCCGGAAACCGGCCAGCCCCAGCGCGCCGCCATCCACCTCCAGATCCACGCTCAACATGGTGAGCCGGGCGTCGGCCATCTGGGAGGCCACCGTGCGCTTCCAGATCAATTCATAGAGCGCCAGATCGCGGCCATCGAGGCCGGTGCTGCCGGGGTCGCGGAAGCTCTCCCCGGCTGGCCGGATCGCCTCGTGGGCCTCCTGGGCGTTGCGGGCCTTGGTGGAGAACTGGCGCGGACCCGGGCTGAGGTAGTCCATGCCGTACTTGGACTGCACGCAGCTGCGAGCGGCACTGATCGCCTGGTCGCTGAGGTGCACCGAGTCGGTGCGCATGTACGTGATGAAGCCCCGCTCGTAGAGCCCCTGGGCCGTGCGCATCGTCTCGCGGGCCGAGAGCCGCAGCTTGCGGTTGGCCTCCTGCTGCAGGGTGCTCGTGGTGAAGGGGGCCACCGGCTTGCGAACCGTGGGCTTCGCCTCCACCGCCGCCACGCGCCAGGGGGCCGCCAGCACCGCATCGCGCAGCTGGCACGCCTCAGACTCCTCCAGTAGGCGCACCTTGCTGCCGGCCTTGAGGCCGCCGGTATTTTCGTCGAAATCGGAGCCACCGGCGACCTTCACGCCGCCCAGATGGCTGAGCTTGGCCTCAAAGCCGGTGCCGCCCTGTTCCAGCCGGGCCTTGAGATCCCAGTAGCTGCCGCTGCGGAAGGCCCGGCGGGCCCGCTCGCGCTGCACCAGCAGGCGCACCGCCACCGACTGCACGCGGCCGGCGCTCAGACCCCACGCCACCTTCTTCCACAGCAGCGGCGAGAGCGTGTAGCCCACCAGGCGATCCAGGATGCGTCGCGTCTCCTGGGCTTGAACCAGCTCCATGTCGAGATCACGGGTCTGCTCTAGGGCGCGGCCTATCGCCTCCTTGGTGATCTCGTGGAACACCATCCGCTTCACCGGCACCTTCGGCTGCAGCAGCTGCAGCAGGTGCCAGCTGATGCTTTCCCCCTCCCGGTCCTCGTCCGTCGCCAGCAGCAGCTGATCGGCGCCCTTGAGGGCGTCTTTGAGTTCCTTGACCACCTTCTTCTTGTCCTTCGGCACCACGTAGAGGGGCTCGAAGTCGTTGGCGGTGTTGACGCCGAGATTGGCCCACTTCTCGCCCTTGTGGGCTGCCGGAATCTCGCTGGCGTTGTTGGGCAGGTCGCGCACGTGCCCCATCGAGGCCTCCACCTTGAAGTCCCTGGGCAGGAAGCCCCGGATGGTCCGGGCCTTGGTGGGGCTCTCGACGATGACCAGGGTGTGGGCCACGGGAAGGCGGTGAACCGCTTCCTTCTTTATCGCATCGGCGGCCGGAGCGACGAGGATGGTGCCGAGATGAGGCCCCGAGACGGGCCTCGCAGCGGTCAGGCGCCCCATGGCGGCGACCGCTACAGTCCGCTGCACAGAAGCCTTTTCAGCCGTGGCTGACGTGTCCCTGGTCGCCAGCAGAGCCGCCGACGCCACGGCCGCGATCGGCTCCGGTCTGAGCACCGGCAGCCTCAACCTGCAGCTCAACGCCGCCGCCATCGCCCCCGAAGCCGCGGTGCTGATTGCACTGCTCGCCTGCCTGGTGGTCGACCTGGCCGGCGAAAAAGCCGCCAGTCGCTGGGTACCGCCGATCTGTTATGCCGGCCTGGGCAGTTCTCTGCTGCTCCTGGCCCTGCAGTGGAACGGATCGCTCGAGCCCTCCTTCCTTGGCGCTTTCCTCGCCGACAACCTGGCCATCGCCTTCCGGGCTGTGGTGGCCGCCTCCACCCTGATCTCCCTGCTGCTCAGTTGGCGCTATGTCGAGCGCAGCGGCACGCCGGTGGGGGAATACGCCGCGATCCTGCTGGCCGCCACTCTGGGCGCCATGGTCCTGTGCGGCGCCACCGACCTGGTCAGCATCTTCATTTCACTGGAGACCCTCTCGGTCTCCAGTTATCTGCTCTCGGGGTACATGAAGCGGGATGCCCGCAGCTCCGAGGCGGCGCTCAAGTACCTGCTGGTGGGGTCCGCCGCCGCCGCCGTGTTCCTCTATGGAGCCTCGCTGCTCTATGGCCTCAGCGGCGGCGCTACCAGCCTGGAGTCGGTGGGACTGGCCCTGCGCACCGCCGACGCTCCCATTGCCGCCCTGTCCCTGGTGTTCGTGCTGGCCACCGTTGCCTTCAAGATCGCCGCCGTTCCCTTCCACCAGTGGACCCCAGACGTCTATGAGGGCTCCCCAACCCCCGTGGTGGCCTTCCTCTCGGTGGGCTCCAAGGCCGCCGGTTTCGCCCTCGCCCTACGCATCCTGGTGGGCTGCTTCGACAGCTTCGACACCCAGTGGAAGTTCCTGTTCACGGTGCTGGCGGTGCTGAGCATGGTGCTGGGCAATGTGGTGGCGCTGGCCCAGACCTCCATGAAACGGATGCTGGCTTACAGCTCGATCGGTCAGGCCGGCTTCGTGATGATCGGCCTGGTCTGTGGCACCGAAGACGGCTTCGCGGCGATGGTGCTCTACATGGCCACCTATCTGTTCATGAATCTCGGAGCCTTCGCCTGCATCATTCTCTTCTCGCTGCGCACCGGCAGTGACCGGATCGCCGACTACGCCGGCCTCTACCAGAAGGATCCTTTGATTACCCTGGGGCTGAGCCTCTGCTTGCTATCGCTGGGTGGCATCCCACCGATGCTGGGTTTCTTCGGCAAGATCTATCTTTTTTTTGCCGGTTGGGCCGATCACCAGTACCTGCTGGTGGTGGTGGGCCTCGTCACCTCGGTGGTCTCGATCTACTACTACATCTCGGTCATCAAGATGATGGTGGTGAAGGAACCGCAGGAGGCTTCCGATGCGGTCAAGAGCTACCCCGAGATCAGCTGGTCTCTGGCCGGCATGAAGCCGTTGCGCGCCGCCCTGGTGGGCTGCGTCATCGTCACCGCCGTGGGCGGCATCCTCTCCAGCCCCCTATTTGAGTTGGCCAGTTCCACCGTGGCCGGCACACCGATCCTGCAGCAGGCCATCGCCAGCACCAGCGGACTGCCGCTGGGCTGATCGCACCAAGTCCCGATGACGTCCCCCTTCGGCGTGGCTGACAACCACCGAAGCGCCCCGAGCAGCCCCCCGGGCAGCCCTGTCGCCACCCTCGATCACATCACCAAGATCTACGGCAGCGGCGATACGGAGGTGCGGGCCCTCGACAACCTCTGCCTCAGCGTCAACCGGGGCGAGTACCTGGCGATGATGGGTTCGTCGGGCTCGGGCAAGAGCACGGCGATGAACATCCTCGGCTGCCTCGACCGTCCCAGCGCCGGCACCTACCGGCTCAATGGCACCCCGGTGGAGCACCTCGACGACGACCAGCTGGCCGACCTGCGCAACCGCGACCTGGGCTTCGTATTCCAGCAGTTCCACCTGCTGCCCCAGCTCAGCGCCCTCGAGAACGTCATGCTGCCGATGATCTATGCCGGCGTGCAGGCCCACCAGAGGCGCGAGCGGGCGGTGGCCGCCCTGCAGCGGGTGGGCCTGGGCCAACGACTCGACAACCGCCCGAACCAGCTCTCAGGCGGCCAGCAACAGCGGGTGGCTGTGGCCCGAGCGATCATCAACCAGCCCGCCCTGCTGCTGGCCGACGAACCCACCGGTGCCCTTGACTCAAGCACGACCCGGGAGGTGCTGGATCTCTTCGACGACCTGCATCGCCAGGGCATGACGATCCTGATGGTCACCCACGAGCACGATGTGGCCGATCGCGCCCAGCGCGTGCTGCAGTTCAAGGACGGCCACATCATCGACGGCCTCGGCGACTTGATTCGCCACATCTAAGCCTCAGGACGGCGTCTGAGCCCCGTGGTCAAGGCTCAGCCCCAAGGACTAGCCTCAGCCACGCTCGCGCTCGAGTCGCTCGGTAGGGGTGAGCGGTGCTGCCGTACCAGCCCGCAAAGGCGCCGGGGCGGGCAGGGCGCCGGAGGCAGGCAAGCGAGCCGGCAGCTGCCCAGCAGTGGGCAGGGGCAGGGGAGAGCGGGGGCGCTCCAGGGTCTGGATCAGCTGACCCATCAGCAGCGCCACCGCATCGGTGGGCACGCCGCTGTTCTGGCCGTTCCAGCCCGCACCCCCCGCCAGGCCGGGGAGGCCAGCGATCATCGAACCGCCCGGATCCAGGTCGCCCGGATCGACCGCCACCCAGCCGCCGTCTTCGGCGACGCGCAGTTCAAAGTGCAGGTGCGGTCCGGTGCTCAGGCCGGTGCTGCCAACCCGGCCGATCACCTCGCCCTGCTTCACCATCTGGCCCTCCTTCACATAGAGCTCGGACAGGTGGCCGTAGAGGGTGCGGCGGCGGGGTCGGTCGTGTTCAACCTCGATCGCCAGGCCGTAGCCACCGGCCAGACCGCTCATCACCACCCGGCCGGTGAGAGCAGCGACCACAGGGGTGCCCTCAGGGGCGGCCAGATCCTTGCCGGCGTGCATCAGCCAGCTGCCCATCACCGGGTGCAGACGCCAGCCGAACTCACTGGTGGTGATCGCCGAACCGATCAGCGGAAAGAGCAGCCGGACGTTGCCATTGCCGCCGATCGCCGCGGGACGGGGGGTGCGGCCGAAGACATCAGTGAGGCGGAAGCTGCCGCCTGCGCCGGAGAGCAGAGCCGTGACCGGCACCGAGATCGGCGGCAGCGGGGCGGCATCGGTGCTGAAACCGCCAACGAAGTTCCCGGCCGAGCCGCCAGCATCGGCACCGGGGGCGGCCGATCCGCCCGGATAGGCGAGCAGCTCCGGGGAGCGGCCCCGGCCGCGCAGCACCACGCCGCTGCTGCACTCCTGCGCTGAGAGGGCGCCGCTGGTGCAGGCCTGACGCTGCAGGGCGCTACCGGGGGCGACCATGCCGCCACGCACCCTCACCCGCTCGGCCGGGGTAACCACCCCATCGCGCACCAGAGCATCGATCGAGGCATCGAAACGGCGGGGGGGCAGGTTCTGACGCTGCTCCGGACCGGGCCGCCAGGGGGCCTCAGCCGCCGCAGGCGCCGGGGTGAGGGGGGCGGCGATCGGAGTGCTGGGTGGCGGCGCCACCGACTCGCTGGCGGAGGGCCCCGGCTCGGGAGGGACCACCGCCGCAGGTTCCGGAGCTGCGGCCGACGCCGGTGCGGCTGGGGCGGCGACCTCGACGCTCTGGGCCAGTCCCAGCGGCACGCCGAGAAGAGGAGCCGCCGAAAGGGCGCTCAGGGCCAGAAGAACGTGCAGAGTCTTGGCGGCCATGGACGGAGAAAACCAGGGAATAAGGAGCGACGGTGTCGCCGTGTGGAGGTGTCGCGGACTGGAGGTGTCGCGGGCGGCTGGGTGTAGTGAGTGGAATCCAACCCTTGGAATTGTGTAGCAATTTAAGGACCTGAGGCCCGAACGCCCCACCGCCCGGCGCCGGCCCGGCAACCGGCGTCCGGCGTCCGGCTCAGATCCCCTCGAAGCTGCGCTGCAGAACCCGGCGCCGGGCGCCGCTGGCCAGCAGCAGCCCGCCATCGCGGGCCAGGGCCAGGGGCTGCCAGTCCTCGCCGTGGATCCGCAGCGGCTGCGGCGGCAGCCACAGCCGCTGGTCCGCCAGACGCCACACCCGCTCGGGCTGGCCGGCGGCCGCCATCGCCCACTCCAGCCCCGCCAGCACCCGGGGCGCCAGGCGGCGGGGCGCGGCCCCGGCCCGGCCTAGGGCCGCCACCAGATTCACCCCCACCGGTGGCACCGGATTGCAGCCGTTGAGTCCGAGCCCCACCCGGGCCCAGCGGATCCGGCCGCCCCGCAGCCGCAGCCGCGGCAGCAGGCCAGCCAGCTTGGCGGGCGGCCGGCCAGGACGTTCCAGCAGCAGGTCGTTGGGCCACTTGATCCGCACCGGCAGGCCGAGGGCCTCCAGCTGCAGTGCCACCCCCACGGCCGCCGCCAGGCCGGGGACGGCCGCCTGCACCGGATCGGCGGGCCAGGGCAGGGCTGCACTCAGCCACACCCCCCCGGGCGGCGACAGCCAGGTGCGGCCCTGCTGGCCCTGAGCGAAACGCTGATGCTCCGCCAGCACGGCCATCGGAGCCTGCAGCGCCGGACTGTCCCTGCCGGGCAGGCGACGATCCAGCCAGGCATCAAGCTGCCGCTCGGTGCTGGCGCACACCGGCAGGACCCGCAACTGCCAGGCCAGCGGAGCAACCGGGCCGTGACCGGTGGGACCCAGGCGCCGTCGCCCGGCGGCGAGAGCCCCCGCCGAGAGCGGCCTGGTCACAGCCGCTGCAACCAGGCGCCGATGCGGCGCGCCCCCGCCTCCAGATCCTCGACCGGATGGACCAGCGCCAGCCGCTGCCAGCCCTCCCCCCCCGGGCCGAAGCCATGGCCTGGGGTGAGGCAGACCCCCGTGCCCTCCAGCAGGGCGGCGCAAAAGGACTCCGAATCCATGCCCCTCTGCCGAGCCACCTGCGGCAGCTGCAGCCAGAGATAGAGCGCCATCGAGGGACGGCGTAGCGGCCATCCCTCCGCCTCCAGGGCGGCTGCCATGCGGTCGCGACGCTCGCGGTACACGTGCCGCAGCCGCTGCGGCCATTCCGGCGCCTGCTCCAACGCCGCGATGGCACCGGCCTGAAGGGCCAGGGACTGGTTGAAATCCACCACTCCCTTGAGCTGGCGCAGGGCGGTAATCAGCCACTCGGCACCGATCGCGAAGGCCAGCCGGTAGCCGCCGAGGCACCAGCTCTTGGAAAAGGAGAAGAACTCGATGCCGCAGCGGCGCCAGTCGGGATGGCGCAACAGGGCCGGCGCCTCCCCCTCCAGGGCCAGATCCACGTAGGGATTGTCATGGGCAAGCACCACCCCGTGCTGGCAGGCCTTGGCCACAGCGGCATCCAGCCAGGCCTGTTCTCCCGTAGTGGCGGTGGGATTGTGAGGAAAACCCAGCACCATCAGCTTGAGCGTCTCCCACTGCGAGGGGGAGAGGCGCTCGAAATCGGGCCGCCAGCCGGCCTCAGCCTCAAGCGGCAGCAGCACCGGCCGGGCCGAGGCCAAGCGCAGACCCCCCATGTGGGAGGGATAGTAGGGATCAAGCAGCAGGGCGGCATCGCCGGGATTCAGCACCGCCAGCGGCAGGTGCGCCGTGCCCTCCTGAGAA
The DNA here is from genome assembly GCA_903882285.1 of uncultured cyanobacterium. Classification (GTDB taxonomy): domain Bacteria; phylum Cyanobacteriota; class Cyanobacteriia; order PCC-6307; family Cyanobiaceae; genus Cyanobium. The sequence continues at coordinate 9,628 of CAIRWM010000062.1, read as the reverse complement.
CCGACGAGTAGCAGCACCTCCGTCTGCGGATCCACCGCGGCACCGAAACGGCGAGCGGCCCAGGCGGCCACCGCCTCCCGGAAAGGCAGGGTGGCGGCATGCAAGCAGTAGCCCGCACTCTCGGGCCGGCCCAGAGCCGCTGCGATCGCCTCAATCGCCGCGGTGGGGGGCTGCAGATCGGTGGAGCCCAGGGAGAGGTCGAGCAAGGGCGGCAACAGGTCAACCCGGCCCGTCAGCTCGGCATCGATGACCCGGGAAGCCCGGCGGCCGACGTAGGCCACCTTGCGCTGGTCGTTGCGGGCGAACACGCCGCTGCCCAGGTGCGACAGACGTTCAGAGATGGGCATCCAGGAAGGCCTGCAGCTGGGACCTGGCCATTGCGCCTTCATGACGCGCCACCTCGATGCCGCCCCGGAACAGGATCAGGGCCGGCAGCCCCTGCACCCGCTGGGCATCACGGCTGATGGGATTGCCGTCGGCCTCCAGCTTGCCGACGGTGAGGCGGCCGGTGTACTCCGTCGCCGCCCAGTCCATCAAGGGTGCCATCAGGCGGCATGGACCGCACCAGGCCGCCCAGACATCCACCAGCACGGCGCCCGGAGACTCGAGCACCTCGTGGCCGAAGTTGGAGTCGGTGAGTTCACGTACGGCGCTGTTGACGTCGCTCGACAAAATCCTGCTCTCGGCTGGGCCGATTGTATGGAGTTGCGGTGTTGCGGAGGGCGTTGCGCCGATCAACCGATCGGAGCGGTTCAGAGCTTGTCGATCGACTTACGCAGTTGCTCCAGCTCCGCATCGACCTCCGCCACCTGCACGGGCTCCAGCTGGGGCACGGGGCCGTTGTCCGCCGGCAGGGCGATCGGGTTGGAGCCCCCCTCCATGCGGGTCTTGAGCGCCGCCAGCTCCTCATCGACCGTGCTGCCCTCCAGGGCGGCGAACTGGCTCTCCAGATCGGCACCGGCCAGCTCGGCGGCCGCCTGGCTGCGGGCCTCCATCGCCAGCACCTTCTCCTCCATCTGCTCAAAGGCAGCCATCGAGGTGTTGGTGCCGAGGCCACTGACGGCGCTCTGCAGTTGCTCCTGAGCCTGGGCCGCCTGGTGGCGGGCCTTAAGCATGTCTTTTTTGGTCTTGGCTTCAGCGATCTTGCCCTCTAGCGCGGTAAGACTCTTCTTGAGGGTCTCGACCTGGCTGGCCTGGCTGGCGATCTGGGCGTTTAGGGCCGTGGCGGTCTCGGAGTAGGTCTTGCGGCGGGTGAGGGCCTCGCGGGCCAGATCCTCGCGGCTTTCCTTGAGGGCCAGCTCGGCCTTGCCCATCCAGAAGCGATCCTGGGAGCTGGCCTGATCGGCCTGGTTCTGCAGGCGCTTCTGGCTGGCGATCGCCGTAGCGACGGCCTGGCGCAGCTTGACCAGGTCGGCCTGCATGTCGGCCACCGACTGATCGAGAATCTTGGCCGGATCCTCCGCCTTGCTCACCAGGTCGTTGAGGTTGGCGCGCAGCAGACGGCTGAGCCGATCAAAAAAGCCCATGGATCAGGGGGGTGGGGCAAGCCCAGACAGTAGCCACCAGGACGTGAGCGGGCCGCGGCAACGAGCACCGGATTGCCGCACCCGCAGCCGCCGGGTCCCCCTAACCTGATCGCATGCCCCAGGCACCCCGGCAGCAGACCCGCACGATCGGCAACCTCTCCCTACTGGTGCCGGCCCCCCGCCCCCCAGCCAGTGCCGTGGCCACCTGCCTGGCGATCCTGCAGCGCGACTGGCAGCGCGACGGCCACCTCGCCGCCCTCTGGCAGGCCTGGCCGCGCATCGCCGGCCCCCAGCTGGCCGCCCACTGCCGGCCGCTGCAGCTGCAGGCCGGCCTGCTCAGCGTCGGCGCGGCGCCGGGCCCCTGGCTCCAGGCCCTGCAGTACAACCGCCACCAACTGCTGGGCGCCCTGCGCGGCGCCGGCTTCCCGGTGCGGGACATCCGTGTGCAGCAGCACCACCTCGTCCCGCCCCCCAGCGCCGGTAGCGCCAACGAGGCCGAGGTCTGGGCCGCCCACCCCAGCCGGAGCGACGTGCACGGCATGGCCGACTGTCCCTCCTGCGGCCGACCGGCCCCCGCAGGCGAAATGGGCCACTGGGGGCACTGCAGCTTCTGCCGCCGCGAAACCCTCGCCGCCCAGAGCCCACGGCCCGGCACCGGCGACGGCCCCCAGGGAGCACCCCTTTCAGGGGCTGACTCCGTAGGGGCCCATCCCTGAAGGTCAGCCCCGCCGGCCATGTCCCACCCAGGCCGGCAAAGTCGGCGACGCTGGGGAGAGGTGGCCCCATGCCGCTAGCCATGGGGGAGCCTCCTTTGAACCGATGCACCGCCCCCTGACCAACCGCCCCCCAGTCCAGCCTGGAACGTCACTCCTGGAGGCCTGGCTGGCCCTGCTGCTGCTGGGCGGGTCCCGGCTCGGCGCAACGGCGCAGCCGATCGGCGCCCAGGCGCAGCTGCTCAATGCGGTCTGCCAGATCGCCTACGGCACCCCCTGAGGGCGCCTCGCGAGGGCGGATCAGAGACGCAGCAGAAAGCCGTCGCGGTGATGGAAATCCGGCTCGGGGCCAGGGTGGGCCAGGGCCCAGTAGCCCAGCGCGCCCTGATGCGGCTCGATCACGGCCGCCAGGCCCAGAGCCAGGGGCTGATCCGCCGCCAGAGCAGGCGGCAGTTCGAGCTTCACGACCAGGCGAAGACCATCATCCTCGCGGGTCACGGCAAAGGGCAGGGCGGTCATGGCGGGGTCGGGCGTCAGTCCCTGGCGGTAGGCCTCCAGGCGGTAGATGTTCCAGTGCCCCGCCGGCGAGAGGTTGATCTCCCAGTAGGCGGAGCTGGCCGGCAGCGCCAGGAAGGCCTCCAGGCAGGTGGTCTGCCAGAGGCCATCGCGGCGCTCGGGGGTGGCGGCCGGGGGCGCCAGGCACAGCTGCTCCAGAGGGCCCTGCAGCATGTACTCGAACAGCAGCCGGGACCCGGACCGCACCACGGTACCGCCCAGGGCGAGCGGCGGCCCCGACCAGGCGAAGGGCATCAGCGTGAACGGCTGGCCGCTCATGCCGCGGCAGGCGGGACGGCGTGAGCGGCCAGCCGCAGCCGCTCGACGATGGCGCGGATCTGCGGCGCCTGGGCCTCGATGCTCTCGGTGAGGCGGAACTGCACGAGGGCGCGCTGCAAGTTGTGACCGGGACGGCTGATCTTGAAGTAGACGTCACCGGCGAGGTGGTCGGTAAAGAAGCGCAGACCGAGCTCGAAGGCGATCAGCCGGATCGCATCGAAGAGGTGGTCATAGTCAGCGGGGGTGAGGAACTGATGGGCGACCGCGCCGTAGCCCTCCAGCAGCGCCTCGCACAGCGTCAGGTCGAACTGCACGGAGCGCCAGTCGTCCGTCTCCTCTCCGAGGCGGTTACAGCCGGAGCGCAGGCAGTCGCCGATGTCGTAATGGACCAGACCGGGCTTGACGGTATCGAGATCGACTAGGGCGATCGCCGCCCCGCTGTCGACATCCATCATCACGTTGTTGATCTTCGGGTCGCCGTGGATCGGCCGCAACGGCAGCCGCCCCGCGGCCTTGGCGTCCTCGAGCACCGAGACGAAGGCCTCCCGCGCTCGGATAAAGGCGATGCAGTGCTGCGCCTGGGGCGTCAGCGGCACGGCGGTGCGGCGCAACACCCTCTGGAACTGGGCCAAGTAGCCAGGGGTGACGTGGAAACCCTCCAGGGTGTCCGCCAGCTCGGCGACCGGCAGATCACTGATCAGGGCGTGGAACTGCCCCAGTCCCAGCCCCACTTCGCGGGCCTGGGCCGGATCGCCGATGGTGTCGAAGGAGCGGGAGCCCTCCACGAAGGTGATCGTGCGCCAGACATCGCCCCCCTCCTCCACCCAGTGGTGAACGCCATCGAGGGCTGGCAGCGCCCGGGGGACCTCCCAACGCCGGGCGGCTCGGCGCGCCCCCCGGCGCCGCAGGGCCTCGACGTGGTCGCCGAGCCGCAGGATGTTGCCCATCACCAGGTCGGGACGGGAGAAAACGCGCGTGTTGATGCGCTGAAGCACAAGGTGCTTCTCAGCCTTTCCCGCAGGTCGCACCGTCACCAGATAGGTGTCGTTAACATTTCCGTTGCCTAGCTCTCGGATTGCGACCACCGGCCCCGGCAGAGCAAAGCGGGAGGCGACCGCCTCGAGACGCTGGCGCGAACCGACGCTGGTCTCGATCACGGGCCGCAAGGCAACGCTTAATTAATTTCTCACGCTCCCAGCGCGCCTGCGACGAGCTCTTTGCCACTCTCTCAGCTGGAAACGGCAGACGTGACCCAGACGAGGCCTTCAGCCCAGCTCGCGGCAGCAGGCCGCGAAGGCGGCCGCCGGGTCGGGGGCTGCACTGATCGGCCGGCCGATCACCAGCTGGCTTGCGCCGGCAGCGATCGCCTGGGCGGGCGTCATCACCCGCTGCTGGTCGCCGCGGGCGGCCCCGCTCGGCCGGATGCCGGGGGTGATCAGGCGAAACGGAGCCGGATGGTCCGCGCGCAGGCGCGCCACCTCCACGGGCGAGCACACAGCCCCGGCAATGCCCGCCGCCGCGGCCAGCGCCGCCAGGCGCGGCACGTAGTCGGCCACGGGCTCGTCGATCGCCAGCTCGGCGGCGAAACGGCCGGGATCCCAGCTGGTCAGCACCGTAACCGCCAGCAGGGTCGGCGCGGGCAGACCGGCGGCAGCCGCCCCCTCCGCGGCCGCCGCCTGAGCAGCCGCAAGGGCCTCGCGACCGGCCCAGGCATGCACCGTGATCAGCTCCGCCCCGAGCCGCGCCGCACTGCGGCAGGCGCCGGCCATGGTGGCGGGGATGTCGTGGAACTTCAGGTCGAGAAACACCCGCTGGCCCTGATCGCGCAGCCGCTGCACCACAGACGGGCCGGCGGCGGTGAAAAGTTCCAGGCCCACCTTCACCCAGCGCAGATCAGGAATCGCCGCCGCCAGGGCCAGGGCCGCGGCGGCATCGGGGCGATCCAGGGCCAGGATCAGCCGCTCGGCTGAATCAGAGAGGTCGGCGGGGGGCCTCATCCCGCCACCAGCCGCCGGAAGGTCTTCTTGCCCAGCTGCAGCACCCGGCCCTCCAGCGCCGCCGCCTGAGCGAACTCTTGATTGGGATCGCTGAGCTTCGCGCCGTCGAGCTTGACGCCGCCGCCCTTGATCGCCCGCCGCGCCTCGGAACTGCTGGCGCACAGCCCCACTGCTGCCAACAGATAAAAGGCCTTGGCCGGGAAGTTCACCGCCGCCAGGGAGACCTCGGGCACGTCTTCGGCGATGGCCGTGGCTCCGCCCACCAGCATCGCCGCGTCGCGCTGGGCCCGGCGGGCCGCCTCCAGGCCGTGGCGATCGGCCGTCACCTGCAGCGCCATCGCCTTCTGCCGCTCGCGGGGGTTGGCGGGCAGCGCCGCCAGCTCCAGGTCGGTGAGCAGGGTGAGGTAGTCGTCGACGAGGGCGTCGGGCACCTTCTCAAGCTTGGAGTACATCGATAGCGGGTCCTCGCGCAGGCCCACGGTGTTGCCCAGGCTCTTGCTCATTTTTTGCACGCCGTCGAGCCCCGGCAGGATCGGCAGCAGCAGGCCGAACTGGGGCCGCTGGCCATGTTGGCGCTGCAGGTCGCGGCCCATGGCCACGTTGAACTTCTGATCGGTGCCACCCAGCTCCACATCCGAGCGCACCGCCACCGAGTCATACCCCTGCAGCAGGGGATAGAGAAATTCGTGCAGGCTGATCGGCGTGCCCGCGCCGTAGCGACGGGCGAAGTCCTCCTTGGCCAGCATCTGACCCACGGTACTGAGACCGAGCAGGTCGATCACCGCAGGCAGGTCCATACCCGCCAGCCACTCGCTGTTGCGACGCACTTCCAAGCGTCCGGGCGTGGTGAAGTCGAGCAGTGCCCGCTCGGGGGGCTGGCCGAGCCCCAGCTGCACCAGGTAGGTCTCGGCGTTGGCCTCCACGTCGGCGGCACTGAGCTGGACACGGGTGGCGCTCTTGCCGGTGGGATCGCCGATGCGGGCAGTGAAGTCTCCGATGATCAGCACCGCCGTGTGGCCGGCGTCCTGGAAGGCGCGCAGCTTGCGGAACAGGAGGCTGTGGCCCAGGTGAATGTCGGTGCCGGTGGGATCGATGCCGAGCTTGATGCGCATGGGCCGGCCGGCGACCGCCGCCTCCGCCAGGCGGGCGGCGAGGGTCTGATCCGGATCGGCCGCCGCCTCCAAGGCCAGCGCCGCGGGGAAGAGATCCGCCAGACCGCGGCTGAGCCAGGCCGGCAGGGCGGCACTCATCGCTAGGGGGCTGGACTGCTCAACCATGGACTCGAGGAAGCCGGAGATGCCGACAGGGCGGATCGTACGCACGGGCGACCGCCGGCCCTGAAGGCCCTGGTGGCGGTGAATCGTCTTCAGGCTCCGGCCGGGATCAACATCCAGCAGATCGCAATGGCGGTGGCGCTGAAAGCGACCACCACCAGGGCCCATCTGTTGTCGAGGCCCTCGAGCCGCCCCTGCAGGGTGTCGCGGACAGGCCCCTCCTCCATCTCCTCAACCTCCGCGTAACGGCGACCGATCCTGATCATCAGCACGAAGGCCACCAGGGTAACCACATAGGACGCCACATTCACCTGATCCAGGAAGGTGAGGGAAGGCAGGACGGGCAGTTCGTTGCGATAGGTCTGCTGCAGGGACACAAGGGTCAACAGCAGCCGCCAGAAGGAGGCCCAGGCCGAGGTGCCAAAGGAGATCTCGAACAGGATCAGGCTGTCATCGCTTTCAGCCCCCCCGAGGCCGAAATTACTGGCGTAGTGGTGGCGATACTCGGCAATCGACCAGCCCTGATTCAGCCAATCGATGATCTTGGCGTAGGGGCCCATGCCGCTGTTGCGGATGTCCGGTTCGAGGCGCAACTGCTGGTACCCGAGGGCGCCGTCGACGTCGTCGACCTCCAGCGACAGCGGCAGGCTGACGCTCATGAAGGGGTAGTAGCGAAAGCTGGCTCGATCGAGGTAGTAGCGGCCCCGAAAGGTGAACAGCTAATAGCAGCTGCCATCGGCGAGCTCTTGCGGCTTCTGATCCACCGGCTGCAACTGCGGCGGAGCATCGGTGATCAACGTGTTGACCAGGGCAAAGCGCTGATCGATGGTGGCGCCGCTGGCCTCCAGATAGCGCTGCAGTGGTTCATCCCAGCACAGCCACACAAAGCCGCTGGGGGGAAACTGGCGCGGATCGATGTTCAGCGACCGCGCGGAAGCGGAGAGACGCTGGGCGTCGCGGCTGAACACCTGCGTGACATCGATCCGGGCGATGGCCAGCAGAGCCAGAATCGTCGCCAGCACCACCGAGCTGATGGCGACGAGGTTGCAACGCTTCTGCTTCCGCAACGGATGGTTGCCAGTGAACGGGCTGACGTCAATGGCGCGGGGCGGCATCGTTCTGCTGCTGCCCTGGCTTGCGTCCCTAGCGCCAGTCGCGGCGCCGGCGGCCACCCCCACCCGGCTGACCACGGCGCCAACGACGAGCGCCGAACTCGTCCTGGGTCAGTCGGCGCCGTTGAGCGGACCCTCCGCCCAGCTGGGCCGCGATTACCGCGAAGGTGCGATGACCGTTACGAACCGGCGCTGACACTGCGCAACACGCGCCAGCTGATCGGAGAGGAGCGCAACTTTGCCCTGTTCTGCTACGTGGGAACGCCGACGGTGAAGGCGATCCTGCCCCTGGTGGAGCAGGCCCTGATTCCGCTGGTGGCCCCCCTCACCGGCGCCCGCCTGCTGCGGGAGTCCTTCCGGCCGATGGTGTTCAACCTGAGGGCCAGCTACCAGGCCGAAATCGACCGGATCGTTGACGATCTGGTGCGCGCTTATCGCCACAGGATCACCGTGTTGCACCAGGAAGATGCCTTCGGCGAGGACGGCCTGCGCGCCACCCGCAGCGCCCTGGCCCGCCATGGCCTGCAATCGGTAGCGGTCGCCGGCGTGCAGCGCAACTCCACCGCCACCGAGGCGCCGGCCCGGCAGCTGCATCCCAAGGACTCGAGCGCCGTGGTGCTCATCAGCGCCTATCCCAGCTCGGCGGCCTTCAGCCGCAGCCTGGAGCGCCTGGGCAGCACGGCCCAGCTGATGAACGTCTCCCTCGTGGAGACCGGTGGTCTGCAAAACTCCCTGCAGGTAGGCATGGCCAGCGGCATCGGTGTCAACCAGGTGGTGCCCTTCCCCTGGGACCGGCGGGTGCCGGTGGTGGCGCAGTGTCTGCGCCTGATGTGCCTGCATCAGCCCCATCCCCAGCTCGGCTTCACGAGCCTGGAGGGCTTCCTCGACGCCCGTCTGCTGACGGAGGCCCTTCATCGGGCGGGGGCGAACCCGAGCCGCCAGGCCCAGACCAGTCCCACCTCAGACCTGCTTCTGCAGCTCGTCCTTCATGCGCTCGAGCGTGCGCTGCATCTGCTCGAACATCGTTTCCGGCGTGAGACCGAACTGCCCGAGCTGGGTGCGCAGCTGCTCCACCGTGAGCTTGGCCTGGAAATCCTCGGAGAGTTCGAAGCGCTTCATGAAGATCCGATAGCGACCCATCATTTCTTCCATCCGCTCGATATAGAGCTTCTTACCTTCGCGATCGAACTTGCCGTATTCGCCTCCGAGCTGCATCAGATTCTGGTAATCGCTGAACAGACGCTTCGCTTCGTCCTGGACGATTTCGGACTCGAAGAAGGCCATGGCGGCGCTGGACGGATGGCATGGTCCAGCAATTCTGAGCAGGACGCCGGCAGCCCGAAAGTGCGGATCCACGCATCCTCGCCGGAGCATGTCCCGGCCCGGACCGCAGCAATCAGCATGGAAGCTGCGATCGGCTCCGAAGCGCCCCCCTTTGGACTTCACCCCGTTGCTGGCCCAGGTGCGGGCCAACCATGCCCGCACCAGGGACCTGCTGGGCCATCGGTCGCTGGTGCTCTGCCTGGCGAGCCGGGCCCAGATCAGCCTCCTGGTGGGCAGCAGCGACCACATCCTTGGAGCAGCGACCACCGAACTGGAGGGACTGGCCCTGGTTGGGGCGCACCAGCCCGATCTCTTGATCGTGAGCGATCGGCTCGAGGCCGGCTGCGGCATCGCGCTGGTGCTGGCGGTCAGGAGTCAGTACCCGCGCACCCGCATCCTGCTGCTGATCAGCCAGGAGCGGCGGCGCAGCCACATCCAGGGCGCCATCGACGCCGGCTGCCACGGCATCCTGCTGGAGGCGCACCTAGGCCTGGGCGGCGGCATCGCAGCGATCCGCAGCGTCTGCGCCGGAGGCGTGTTCATCGACCACGCCCTCGACCCTCAGATGCGCCACAGCGGCAGTGACCCCCTCGAGCGGCCGCTTCAGTCGCTCAGCACCAGAGAGCTCGAGGTGTTGGCAAGGCTGGTGAGGGGCGAGAGCAACGCAGAGATCGCCGGCCAGCTGTATGTGTCGATCGACACGGTGAAAACCCACATCCGCAACGTGCTGATGAAACTGCCGGCCCGCGACCGCACCCACGCCGCCGTTGTGGGCCTGCGGCTCGGCCTGGTGGACTGGCCCACACCCTGAGCAGACCGCTAGTTTCAGCTGCGTCCCCCCCAGCACCG
>CAIRWM010000061.1 GCA_903882285.1 uncultured cyanobacterium | reverse complement strand
GGGGAGTACCAGAGAGTTCCTACCTGCATCCCTGCCGAGGGCTGAATGTGGGCAACAGCTCACTTGTTTGGGGAAACCCCCAAACAAGTGACGCAGTTACGGTTATCAGCAAACCTGCACTGACTCACTCCGCGAAAGCGGAAACAGCATCACAGGCTCGCCAATGACTGTGGAGGAAAGATCCTGGCAGTCATTCCAAAGGGTTTCGGAAGATGGGTCGCCTGAGATTCGAACTCAGGACCAATCGGTTAAAAGCCGAGTGCTCTACCGCTGAGCTAGCGACCCGCCCGTGAGGGCTGCCCTTACGGGCTTCTGAAAACGTATCACCCGGCCGGACCGGCCACCAGCCGGGGCGGGGCAGCCGAGGATGGGGGCCGCTGTCGCCGCGCCACGGACAACGCCATGCCCCACCCTGCGTCCAGTGCACCCCCCTGGCCGAGCCCCCAGGTGCATCCGGAGGCCTGGGTGGCTGAGAGCGCTGTGCTGATCGGCGATGTGCACCTGGCGGCCGGGGCCAGCCTCTGGCCCACGGCGGTGGCCCGGGGCGATGTCTGCCCGATCGTGATCGGCATGGGCAGCAACGTGCAGGACGGGGCGGTGCTGCATGGCGACCCGGGCCAGCCGGTGCTGATCGGGGCTGACGTCACTGTCGGTCACCGGGCGGTGATCCACGGCGCCACGCTGGGGGACGGCTGCCTGATCGGTATCGGCGCCATCGTGCTCAACGGCGTCAGCGTGGGCGAGGGGGCACTAGTGGCCGCGGGCTCGGTGGTCACCCGCGACGTGCCCGCCGCCACCCTGGTGATGGGCGCCCCAGCCCAGCCCAAACGCGAGCTGAGCGCCGAGGCCGTGGCCGGCCAGCGCGAGCACGCCCGCCGTTACAGACAACTCGCCATGGCCCATGCCGGCCGCAGCAGCGAGCCCGGATTCCCCTAGGATCGCCCCACTTTGATTTCTGCCGTCATGGATCTCCGGCTGGTGCTGGTCGCTGCTCCGATCCTGCTCGCCGTGGGCTGGGCCGGCTTCAACATCGGCCGTGCCGCTGTGGGTCAGTTGCAGCTGATGCTGAAGCGCGCCCGCGCCTGATCATTCCGGCCCCTCACCCCGCTGCCGAGGCCTTCGTAGCCTGACTTTCTCTCTGGCTCCTGCGTCGCCGATGCTGCCCGTCCCAGGGCCCGAGTTGCTGGTCATCGGCGCCGGGCTGGCGGGCAGCGAAGCTGCCTGGCAGATCGCCGCGGCCGGCTTACCCGTGCGGCTCGTGGAGATGCGGCCGGTGCGCCGCTCGCCAGCCCACCACAGCGCTGAGTTCGCCGAGCTGGTCTGCAGCAACAGTTTCGGCGCCCTCTCCGCCGACCGCGCTGCTGGGCTCCTCCAGGAGGAACTGCGCCGCCTGGGTTCCCAGGTGATCCGCACCGCCGACCTCCACGCCGTGCCCGCCGGCGGTGCCCTGGCGGTGGACCGGGGCCGCTATAGCGCCGCCCTCACCGCTGCCCTCGAAGCTCACCCCCTGGTCACGGTGGAGCGGCGCGAGCAGCTCCGCCTGCCCGACCCCGAGCAGATCACCGTGCTGGCCACGGGCCCGCTCACCAGCGACGCCCTGGCCGACGACCTGCGCCGCTTCACCGGCCGGGGCGACTGCCACTTCTTCGATGCCGCCAGTCCGATCGTGGCGGGCGAAAGCATCGACCTCTCTGTCGCCTTCCGTGCCAGCCGCTACGACAAGGGCGACGCCGACTACATCAACTGCCCGTTGGATCGGGAGCAGTACCTGGCCTTCCGTCAGGCCCTGCTGGACGCCGAGCAGGCCGAACTCAAGGATTTCGAGCAGGAGAGCGCCAGCTTCTTCGAGGGCTGCTTGCCGATCGAGGAGCTAGCCCGCCGCGGCGAAGACACCATGCGCTACGGGCCGCTCAAGCCGATCGGCCTCTGGGATCCCCGCTGGGGCGACGTCAACGACCGCGAGGTGCGCCGCGCCCGCCGCGCCCATGCGGTGGTGCAGCTGCGCCAGGAGGACAAAGACGGTCGGCTCTGGAACCTGGTGGGTTTCCAGACCAACCTGAAATGGGGCGAACAGGCCCGGGTGCTGCGCCTGATCCCCGGCCTGGAGAACGCCGAATTCGTGCGCTTCGGCGTGATGCACCGCAACACCTTCCTGGAGTCGCCCCAGCTGCTCGATGCCACCCTGCAGTTCCGCCAGCGCCCCACCCTGCTGGCGGCCGGCCAGATCACCGGCACCGAGGGCTATGCAGCTGCGGTGGCCGGTGGCTGGCTGGCGGGCACCAACGCCGCCCGCCTGGCCAGGGGACTGGAACCCCTCACCCTGCCGCCCACCACGATGATCGGCGCCCTCACCCACTTCATCGCCAGCGCCCCCTGCGGCGGCGGCGGCAAACGGGGCGGCTTCCAGCCGATGCCGCCCAACTTCGGCCTGCTGCCCGAGCTGCCGGAGCGCATCCGCGACAAACGCCGCCGCTACGGCGCCTACCGCGACCGGGCCTTGGCCGACCTCGCCCTGGCCGACCAGGCGGCTGTCTAGGGTCGGCGGCAACCGCCCCTGCCTAGTGTCCAGCGCCGCCCCCCCAGACGCTGCCGCCGGCCTCGACGCCATCGTGATCGGCTCCGGCATCGGCGGGCTGGTGACAGCCAGCCAGCTGGCCGCCAAGGGAGCCAAGGTGCTTGTGCTGGAGCGCTACCTGATCCCAGGCGGCAGCGGTGGCAGCTTCCGCCGCGCCGGTTACACCTTCGATGTGGGCGCTTCGATGATCTTCGGCTTCGGCACGGAGGGGCACACCAACCTGCTCACCCGCGCCCTCGCCGACGTGGGCGAGCACTGCGCCACGATCCCCGACCCGGCCCAGCTCGAATACCACCTCCCGGACGGCCTGACCGTGGCGGTCGACCGCGACTACGAGCGCTTCCTTGCCGCTCTCACCGCCCGCTTCCCGCATGAGGCCAAGGGCATCCGTGCCTTCTACGACACCTGCTGGCAGGTGTTCCGCTGCCTCGACGCGATGCCGCTGCTGTCCCTGGAGGACCCGGCCTATCTCACCAAGGTCTTCGTTAAAGCGCCGCTCGCCTGCCTCGGCCTGGCCCGCTGGCTGCCGGTGAACGTGGGCGATGTGGCCCGCCGCCACATCCGCGATGAGGCGCTGCTGCGCTTCATCGACATGGAGTGCTTCTGCTGGTCGGTGATGCCGGCCGATCGCACGCCGATGATCAATGCCGGCATGGTGTTCTCCGATCGCCATGCCGGCGGCATCAACTACCCCCGCGGTGGCGTCGGGGTGATCGCCGAGAAACTGGTGGCGGGCCTGGAGGCCCATGGCGGCTCCATTCGCTACCGCGCGCGCGTCACCCAGGTGCTGCTGGAGGACGGCCGGGCCGTGGGGGTGAGGCTGGCCGGAGGTGAGGAGCTGCGCGCCCGGCGGGTGGTCTCCAACGCCACCCGCTGGGACACCTTCGCCGGCAGCGGATCCCCCGCCAGCACCCTGGTCGACGCCGCCCACACCCCGGCAGCCGAGCGCACCTGGCGGCGGCGCTACGCGCCCTCCCCCTCCTTCCTGTCCCTGCACCTGGGCGTGAAGGCGGAGGCGATCCCGGCCGGCACCCATGTGCACCACCTGCTGCTGGAGCAGTGGCAGGACATGGAGGCCGAACAGGGCACGATCTTCGTCTCGATCCCCACCCTGCTCGATCCGTCACTGGCGCCAGCGGGCCACCACATCGTCCACAGCTTCACCCCCTCAGTGATGGCGGCCTGGCAGGGGCTGTCCCCCTCGGCCTACGCCGCCCGCAAGCAGGCCGACGCCGACCGGCTGATCCAGAGGCTGGAGGTGATCCTGCCGGGCCTCGGCGCCGCGATCACCCACCGGGAGGTGGGCACCCCCCGCAGCCACCGCCGCTTCCTCGGCCGCGCCGGCGGCAGCTACGGCCCGATCCCGGCGCTGCGGTTGCCAGGCCTGCTGCCGATGCCCTTCAACCGCACCGGCGTGCCGAATCTCTACTGCGTGGGCGATTCCTGCTTCCCCGGCCAGGGCCTCAACGCCGTGGCCTTCAGCGGCTTCGCCTGCGCCCACCGCATCGGCGCCGACCTGGGCCTCAACCCCTGGGCCCTGCCCGCCTGAGCCCGCCGGCGGCCGGACCTCAGTGGCGGAAGGCCGTGCTGCCCATCGGCTCCGGCAGCGGCGCCTCCAGCCCCTGGAACCAGCTCACGTCCCGGGCGATGTCGGCCAGCAGCTCATCGGCCAGGGGCCGCCCAAACCCGGCGCGCACCACGAAGCGCAGCACGGCCCGGTGCTCCTGCCCAGCCGGCAGCGTGTAGGCCGGCACCAGCCAGCCCCGCTCGCGCAATTTGCCTGAAAGGTGAAAGACGCTCCAGTGCGTCACCGCCGGATCGAGCTCCACACAGAAGACCGGCAGCTGGCCGAGCGGATGGCTCACCAGCCGCAGCGGCGCGATCGCGGCGATGCCATCGGCCAGATGGCAGGCGATCGCCTCAAGCGCCTGCATGCGATGGCGGTAGCCGTTACGGCCGAGGTGAATGAAATTGAAGTACTGCCCCACCACCGGCGCGCCGGAGCGGGAGAAGTTCATGCCGATCGTCGGCGTCACGCCGCCGAGGTAGTTGACATCGAAGCGCAGCTCCGCCGGCAGCAGGGCGTCCTCGCGCCAGAGCACCCAGCCCACCCCCGGCAGCACTCCGCCGTACTTGTGGCCGCTGGCATTGATCGAGATCACCCGCGGCAGCCGGAAATCCCACACCAGCTGCGGCGCGGTGAACGGGGCCACGAAGCCACCCGAGGCGGCATCGACGTGCATCGGCACCTCCAGGCCCGTGTGCTCCTGCAGGGCGTCGAGGGCGGCGGCGATCGCCTGCACCGGCTCGTAGCTGCCGTCGACGACACTGCCCAGCACCGCCACCACGCCAATCGTGTTGGCGTCACAGGCGGCGACGGCAGCCTCGGCGTCGAGATGGAGCCGGCCCTCCGCCAGTGGCACGAAGCGTGGCTCCACGTCGAAGTAGGCGCAGAACTTGTCCCAGCACACCTGCCGGTTGGCACCCATCACCAGGTTGGGGCGCCCAGCCTCCAGCCCCGCCGCGGCGCGCCGCCGCCGCCAGTGCCAGCGCAGCACCAGGCCGCCGAGCATGCAGCCCTCACTGGACCCCGTGGTGGAGGTGCCCACCGCCGCCGTGGCATCGGGGGCATGCCAGAGGTCGGCGAGCATGCGCAGACAGCGCTGCTCGAGGTCGGTGGTCTGGGAATATTCGTCCTTGTCGATGATGTTCTTATCGGCGCACTCCACCAGCAGCCGGCGTGCATCGGGCTCCATCCAGGTGCCGACAAAGGTGGCCAGGTTCAGGCGAGCATTGCCGTCGAGCATCAGGTGGGCATGGATGAGCTCGTAGGCCGCGTCGCTGCGGCGGCCGTGCTCCTCCAGGCGCAGATCCGGCAGGTCATCCGGCAGATGGTCCGCTCGGTGGTCTGGTCGCTGGTCTGGTACGAGCTCAGGCACGGGATTGGTGGGGGTGCCCCCATGATCGGCCCGTGGCGATCATGGGGGATCGCATCGCCAGCGTCCCGATGCCGTCCGCCCCCGACCATCGCCTGCAGGCCTACCTGCGGCCCCAGCCCCCCGCGGCCGGAGAGGGGCTGCGGCTGGCCCTCTGGCAGGGCAGCGGCGCGGCCGGCACGACCCAGGCCTGGGCCGCCAATCTGGAGCGCCTCGAACAGGTGGCGGCCCTGGCGGCCGGCCACGGCGCCCAGCTGCTGCTCTTCCCGGAGCTCTACCTCAGCGGCTACATCGTCACGCCGGGGCTGGCGCAGCAGCTGGCGGAATCCCAGGACGGCCCTTCGCTGCAACGGGTGGCCGCCGCCGCCCGCCGCCATGGCCTGGCGATCGCCTGTCCCTACCCCGAGCGGGCCCTGGTGGCGGGGCAGGAGCGCTTCTACGACGCCATCGCCCTGGTGGACGCGACGGGCCAGCTGCTACGCAACTACCGCAAGACCCACCTCTGGGGGCCGGACGAGCGCCGCTGCTGGAGCCCAGGCTACACCGAGGTCGAAGAGGGCCCGGCCCTCACGGTGCACGAGATCCATGGCCTGCCGCTGGGGCTGCTCAACTGCTACGAGGCCGAGTTCCCCGAGCTCAGCCGTCGCCTCGCGCTGCAAGGGGCCCGGCTAGTGCTGATCCCCACCGCCGCCGATGCCTGGGCAGTCCTCAGCGACGGCAGCCGCACCGATCGCCCCTACCCGGACATCTCCCGCACCCTGCTGCCGGCCCACGCCTTCGAGAACGGCTGCTTCATCGCCTATGCCAACCGCTGCGGCGTGGAGACGGTGGCGGGCACACCGATGGCGGCCTACCTGGGCAACAGCGTGGTGGTGGGTCCCCACGGCGACCTGCTCGTCGCCGCGCGGCCGGAACCCACCCTGCTGATCGCCGACTGCCTGCCCGGCGAGTACGGCCCCACCCACCCCACCGGCACCCGCTACCACGACGACCGGCGGCCCGAGCTCTACTGAGCGGGCCGCTGCCCGGAGCAGCCACGGCAGCGCCGGAGGGCTCCATAGGGTGGGCGCCACCAAGGTCCACGTACAGCGATGAGCCCCGCTCCCCTGCCCAGCTCCGAGGAGCTGGCCCGCTATCTCGAAACCCGCGGCGAGCTCGGCAAGCCGTGGATGTGGCACCTGCTGCGCCTCACCAAGCTGAAGGAAGCCAAGGAGTCGATGCCCCCCGAGGAATTCGTGGAGCGGCTGCACGAGGCCCATGCCGATCTGATGCGTCTCGGGGAGTTCTGGAAGGGTCGGGAGGCGGAGGTGTTCGGCGGCCGCTACCAGCCGGCCAGCGTGATCGAGCCCCTGCCCGGGTCGCCCGACGACCGGTGAGGGCCCGCCGATGAACGCCGAGCCGACCCAGGTCCACAGGATGGCCCCCCTGATCCGGGGCACCCTAGTGACCCTCTACCTGGCCCTGGTGCTGCCGCTGCCCGCCCTCGTTCCGGCCGGTCTGGGCGCTCCGGGCCTGCGCCTGCTGCTGGCTCTGGCGCTGCCCCTGGGTCTGCTGCTGGTGCTGGCGGCCACCAGCGAGCAGGTCGAACTCGATGCCAGCGGTCTGCGGGTGGGCCACCCCCGCTGGTGCGCCTGGCTGCTCCGGCGCGGCTGGAGCCTTCCCTGGAGCGCCATCTCCGACCTCACGCCCGTGGCCACCAGCCAGGGCGGCCGGGTGTTCTACGTGCGCACGGCCGACGGATCCGCCGCCCTGCTGCCGCAGCGGGTGGCCCACTTCGAGGCATTTCTGGAGCGCTTCAGCGCCGCCAGCGGCATCGACACCAGCGCAGTGGGACGCATCAGCCCGCCCTGGACCTACCAGCTGCTGGCCGTGCTCTCGGCTCTGCTCCTGGGCGGCGAACTGTTCGCCCTGGCCCTTGTGCGTCCCTGGGCGCTCTGAGTGCTGGATGGCTGCCTGGGCCGCGAGGCTGCTCTCAGAGCAGCCGGCTGCCCGGGGCCGGGGCTGAGGCCGACGCTTGACTGGCCACCAGACCGCTGCCTTGGGACGACAGCGAGGGAGCGTCCTCCTGTTCCGGCAGGGTGTCGAGACTGAAGCGGTAACCCTGTTGGCGCATGGTCTCGATGCCACCGCCCTCACCCAGCCCGGCCTGCTCCAGCTTGCGGCGCAGGGTGAGCACCTGGGTATCGACCGATCGGGGACCGCCACTGAAGGGGGGCCAGGCCATACGCAACAGCTCCTGGCGGCTGCGCACGACCCCGGGGGGCATCAGCAGGGCACAGAGGAGGGCGAACTCACGCGGGCTCAGTTCCACCGGCTGATCACGCAGGGTGACCTGGCGCAGCAGCAGATGCACCTCCAGCGGCCCGACGCAAACCCGCTCCTGCAGACCCGTGCCGCTGCGACGCAGCAGGGTGCGGCAGCGGGCGGCCAGTTCCTCCAGGCCGAAGGGCTTGCGCAGTACGTCGTCGGCACCGGCATCGAGCAGCGCCACCACCGGCTCGGAGCCGGAGCGGGCCGTGAGCACCATCACCGGACAGTGCAGTTGGGCAGCCAGCCGCAGGGCGGAAGTCTCCTCCAACAGTTCGGCGCCCACCAGGAGATCGGGGGACTGGTCCTGACAGATCTCCAGAGCCTCCCGCGCCGACGCCACCGCCGCGGCCAGATGGCCATCCTGTCGCAGGCGCTGGGCCAGAACGGTGCGCAGGGTTGCGTGGGGATCGACCACTAGCACCCGCTTGGGGTGACTGCCGGCCTCGCTCAAATTTTGCTGCACCATCGGTTCACCGCTGAAGATTGCGGGATGACGGACGGGCCCAGGGAGCTGCCGGACCGATGAATCGGTCAATGCAGGTTTCCACTGGACGCGCAGCACATCGCCTTAATGTGCCAACGCTAACTGTCTAAAGCCTCCTGAGCGGGTAGCAGGCGATGCCTTTCAAACCGTCCGCCAGGATCTCCTGACACAGCCGGGATCACGGGAGCGAGTATCCGGCCACCCCTCAGGCGTCCGCCCTCCCCACCACTTCAGGCCAGACGACAGAATGGAGCAATGGGCAGGAGCCCCCATGACCGCACTGCAACACCCCGACGCCATCCGCCACTTCCAGTCGCTCTGCGATGCCTGCCAGGAACTGGCACACCGGCATCACGGACCTTCCGAACTGCGGCTCTATGCCGATGGTTACCTGCATGCGCTGCGCCGCACCACCGTGCTCGATCCCCTCTCCCAGCGCCGCCTGGAGGAACTGATCGACCGCTGGATCATGGATCCCTCCAGCTTCGTCGGCCCGGACGGCGACCCACGTACCCTGTTTGAGAGCGGCCGCCACTGAACCGCGGCCGCACTGGTGATGCAGCCGCAATGCTGGTCCAGCCGGCTTGGCTCAGGAGGCCAGGGCCACTTCGAGCTTCTCGCGCAGCTCGCCGCTGTTGTACATCTCGATCAGGATGTCGGAGCCGCCGAGGAACTCCCCCTTCACGTAGACCTGCGGGATGGTGGGCCAGTCGGAGAATTCCTTGATGCCCTGACGGATCTCCGCGTCAGTGAGCACGTCGAAGGTCTCGAAGGGCACACCGAGCGCATGCAGGATCTGCACCACGTTGTTAGAGAAGCCGCACTGGGGCATCAGCTTGTTGCCCTTCATGAACACGACGACCGGGCTACTGCCGATCAGCTGCTCGATGCGTTGCTGCAGGGTGGCGTCCATGCTGGTTCGGGGGTCAGGAGGGAATGGAGGTCTGTACGGCCAGGGCGTGGATCGCCTCGCTGGCCAGCTCGCTACGCAGGGCGCCGTAGACGAGCTGGTGCTGGCGCACCCTGGGAAGACCGGCGAAGGCGGTGGACACCACCTTCACCTGGAGATGATCGCCACCGCCGGTGAGGTCTTCGACCTCCACAGCGGCATCGGGCAGGGCGCGGCAGATGGCCTCTCGGACCTGCTCCGGGTGAACCATGGCAGTTGCGAACAGACGGAGAACCGAATCTAATTAGCCGCGGCCTGGGCGGCGGCCCAGGGGGTGCTGACGAAGCCGATCTCCAGCAGCTGCTGGTAGGCCTTGCGGCCCTGGGGCGAAGAGGGGGTCATGCTGGTAAGCACTTCCACCAGCAGGGGCACGGCCACCTCCGGCTGGCCCTGGCGCCGGAACAGGGCGACCAGGCGCATGTTCGCCTGGGCCAGCACTTCCAGTGACTGGCGCCCCTTGTCATCCATCTCACGGGGGATGCGGGCATCAAGGCCGCGGAAGGCGCCGGCGATGTTGCGGTAGAAGCCGGTGAGCTTGCGGCTGGCGTCGCGGGCCTGGTCGTACAGACGGCGGGCCTCGGCCGTGTTGCCGGCGGCCAGGGCCGCATCCCCGCGGACCAGCAGGCTGCGGGCGGCGCTGACATCAAAGGCGCTGCCGGGGCTGGCCAGGGCGGGGCCGACATCACTCTGGGCCCGTACTGGCGGAACGGCGAGCGGCAGCGTGAGGGCAAGCAGACCAAAACCCCAGCCCCAGGCTCGGCGACGGCGAAGCGAAGGTCGGAGGGAAAGCCTGGTCACAAAGAAGCCGATCAGAGCGCCCGAACTCTACGGGGGGCTCAGGGGGCGACCGACCGCGGCGCGGGCCGCTTGCTCGGCCGACTGCATCGCCTCAGCCAGCTGGGCGGTGAAGGCGCGGGCCGCCTCACGGCCCTGGCCCTCAGGCAGCAGCGGAGCGCCGAAACACACGGCCGCCACCGCACCGGGCCGGGGGGAGGGGGCGTCGTAGCCGATGCCCACCGGCAGCACCGGCACCCTCACCCCCTGGCTGGCGGCGAGCAGGGCCATGCGGGCCAGGCCCTGCTGCAGTCGCATCGGCTCATCAGCGCGGCGGATGTGGCCCTCCGGGAACACCACCAACTGCTGCCCCAGGGCCAGCAGATCAATGGCGTAGCGCAGGCTCGCCAGGGTGGGGCGCCCTTGGTCCACAGGGAAGCAGCCGAGACGGTGCAGGAACCAGCCCTGGAGCCCCTGCATCTCGTCCTTGGTGACCATGAAGCGGCAGTCGCGGCCGGTAACGCGGCGACCAGCGGCGTGGGGCAGCAACAGGGCATCCCAGCGGGCCCGGTGCGTAGGAGCCAGCAGCACCGCCCCCTCATGGGGCAGGTGCTGGCGCTCCAACACGCGCACCCGTCCGAACCAGGCGGGCAGAGCGAGATCCTGGGTGACGGCCATGGCCAGGGGCGACAGCCAGGGGCTGATGCCATTGCAGAGGCCGAGTTCGCGCCCCCTGCCGCCCGCCGCGGCCGGCGTCAGGTCACCGGCGGCCGCTTTGCTGGAGATGCCCTGGCCCGACTGCGCCGCCAACACCGCTGATCCGCTCCCTTCACCCTGAGTCCGAACCTAGGGGCTGTGCCCCATCCATGCAGCCGACCCGCGGGCAGTTAGCCCTTCGGCCGATACGGTTTTCCAGTTCCTTACCGCGCCTGCGCGTCCACCTCACGGCTATGGCCAGCCTCGGCGTCAACATCGATCACATCGCCAACGTGCGCCAGGCCCGGCGCACCGTGGAACCCGACCCCGTCAGCTACGCCCTCCTGGCGGAGCTGGGCGGGGCTGACGGCATCACCGTGCACCTGCGCGAAGACCGTCGCCACATCCAGGACCGGGACGTGGAACTTCTGCGCGCCACCGTGCGCTCCAGGCTGAATCTGGAGATGGCCGCCACGGCGGAGATGGAAGCGATCGCCCTGCGGCTGCGCCCCGACATGGTGACCCTGGTGCCGGAGCGACGCGAGGAGGTCACCACCGAAGGTGGCCTCGATGTGGCCGGCCAGGTGGCCCTTCTCGCCGGCCTGGTGGGGCGGCTGCAGAGCGCCGGCATCGGCGTGAGCCTGTTCGTCGACGCCGCGCCCAAGCAGCTCGATGCCAGCTGCGCCACCGGCGCCCGCTGGGTGGAGCTGCACACCGGCCGCTATGCCGAGGCCGACTGGGCCAGCCAGCCTGCCGAGTGGGCCCGCCTAGGCGAGGGCACGGCCCTGGCCCGCCAGATGGGGCTGCGCGTCAACGCTGGCCACGGCCTCACCTATCAGAACGTGGAGCCGATCGCCGCGATCGAGGGGATGGAGGAGCTCAACATCGGCCACACGATCGTGGCCCGCGCCCTGGCGGTGGGCCTGGAGACGGCGGTGCGGCAGATGAAGGCGCTGGTTCAGAATCCCCGCCGCGACCCCCTGTTCGGCGAACGCCCCTCATGAGCATCTACCACTTCATCGCCGCCAGTGAGGCCTTCCTCTGCGAGGAGGAGCCGCTGGACGAGGTGCTGCGGGAGCGGCGCCGCCACTACGGCGAACAGGGCAAGGCGATCGACTTCTGGCTGGTGCGGCGCCCCGCCTTCCTGGAGGCGCCGGAGCTGGCCAGCGTGGCGGCAGCCGTGCCCAGGCCCGCGGCGGCGATCGTCTCCAGCGACGAGACCTTCATCACCTTCATGAAACTGCGCCTGGAGTTCGTGGCCCGCAGCAGCTTCGAGGCGCCGAGCGCCGCCATCCCCGACGCCCTGGCCAGCCAGAGCTGAGCTCAGACCAGCTCTCGGAAACACCCTTAAAAGAGCCCCAGGAAGCGCCGGCGGGCCGGCGGCGTGGGGTCGTCCTGCTGATAGCGAGGTCGGTTGTCACCGATGGTGAGCAGGGCCTCTTTGTTCTTCCACCACACCCAGTCGCGGATCGGCGGGGTGTTCTGCAGGTCGGTGCGGCGCAGCCCCAGGCCCAGCTGGGCCGAGGCGTCGAGCAGCACATCGAGCATCGCCTCACCATCCACGCAGCTGGCCAGGGCCTCGTTGGTGCGCCGGGCGCCGTTGAGGGCCTTGACCAGCAGATTGACCCGCTGCGTCACGGACAGGGTCTTGGGATCGACTCCCTCCATCCGCTCATCGCATCGCTGGCGGCACGGTATCAGCGACGCTGATGGCCAGGGGCTGACAGAAGTCCCGTCGGCGGGCAACACTGGGCGTAACGCACCTCTCGGATGGCGCCCCCCTCCCCTTCCAGTCGGCCGCCGGAGCCCTCGGCGGCGCAGCACTGGGTGATCGGTGACGTGCATGGCTGCGCCGATGCCCTCCAGGCCTTGGTGGCGATGCTGCCCAGCCGCGACCGCATCGTGCTCTGCGGCGACGTGATCAACCGCGGACCGCGCATCGAGGCGGCCATGGAGATGGCCTGGGATCTGGTCGAGAGCGGCCGGGCCGTCTGGATCAAGGGCAACCACGAGCGCGCCCTCGTCGAGGAACTGCGTGGCGGCGACTGGCGGGCGCTGCGCTCCCTGGCCGGCTGTGACACCTACCGCCAGCTGGGCGATCGCCGCTGCCGCCTCTGGATGGAGCGGCTCCAGCGACTGCCTCTCGCCTACTGGGGCCAGGGCTGGGTCGCCACCCATGCGGGATTCGATCCGATCACCTGGGAGCCCGATCTCCAGGTGCGCATGGCCTTCTGGCAGCGCTACGACGGCCGCTTCGGCGACGTGATCGTGGGCCACACCCCCGGGCCCGGCGTGCGGCGCCTCGGCGCGATCGTGCTGGTCGACACCGGCGCCTGCTATGGCGGCCATCTCACCGCCTACTGCCCCGAAACCGGCAGGAGCCTGCGAGTTGACGGCCTCACCGCCCAGGGCAGCTCCGTTCCTGGCCTGTTGGCCCCGAGCTGCCTGCTCTGAGCAGGCCATGCTGACCGTCTACCGCAGCAACCGGGCGGAGTTCCTCGCTCAGCTGCTGGCGACCCAGCTGCTCCAGGATCGCCCCGGCCCCTTCGAGCAGGTGCAGGTGGTGGTCAACACCTGGCCCACCAGCCGCTGGCTGGGGGAGCAGCTGGCCATCCACCTGGGCGGCATCGCCGCCAATCTGCGCTTCCCGTTTCCGGCCAGCCGCCTGCGCGAGATCGTCGAGCAGGTGCTGGCCGCAGCCGGCTCCCCCAGCGGCGAGGCCGCTGGCCTCGAGCAGATCGGCAGCGACGCCTGGCGGGCCAACCTGCTGGTATGGCCGCTGCTGGGCCTGCTGCCGCAGATCGCCGCGGCCCCCGAGGGCGAACCCCTGGCCCGCTGGCTGGCCGAGCGCAGCCCAGGAGGGCAGCTGGAGCTGGGCACCTGGCAGCTGGGCCGGGCCATCGCCGACGCCTTCGACGATTACGGCCTCTACCGGCCCGAACTACTGCGCCGGTGGGACGGAGGCCAGGCCTGCGACTGCCGCGACGAGGCCCTGCCGCCCAGCCAGCAGTGGCAGCCGCTGCTCTACCGGGAGTTGCGCCGGCGGCTGCCGAGCGAACCCTTCGGCCTGCGGGTGGAGCGGGCGATCGAGCTGCTGCGGCGCAACGCCGCCCTGGGTAACGGCATGACCCTGGGCGAAAGCGTTGCCCTGCAGATCCCCGGCCCCCTGCGCCTGTTCGGCCTGAGCAGCCTGGCACCGGTGCAGGTCCGGCTGCTGCAGGCCCTCAGCGGCAGCCTGCCGGTCGACCTCTTTCTGCTCACCCCCTGCGACGACCTCTGGCAGCGCTGCGAAGACCGCCGCCGCCGCCTGTCCGACGCCCTCGCCCTGCACGAACCCCTCGATGCCGACTGGCTGCTGCAGGCTCCCGGACTGGAGGCCCGATTCGGCCGGCTCGGCGCCGAGTTCCAGCAGCTGCTGGAGGGCACCGGCGAGGCCCAGCTGGGCACCTGGCGGGAGCGCGATCTCTTCCTGCGCGCTGCCACCGCCAGCACGGGCGCCGCAGGTGGGGGACCCCCCGGCGCCCCCCTACTGGCCCAGCTACAGGAGCAGCTCATCGCCCCGGAGCTGCTGCCGTCGCTCCACCTCGCCCCCGGCGACCACTCGCTGGAGTTCCACCCCTGCCCCGGCCCACTGCGCCAGGTGCAGATCGTGCGCGACCGGCTGCTGCAGCTGATGGCCGACGACGACAGCCTCGAGCCCCGAGACATCTTGGTGATGACGCCGCAGGTCGACCGCTTCGCGCCCTTGATCGCCTCGGTGTTCGGCGACAGTGAGGCCACCGGCGTCAACCTGCCCTGGCGCCTCACCGACCGCAGCCTGCAGAGCGTGGCCGGCATCGGCCGCACCCTGCTGGCCCTGCTGCGGCTCGGCGGTGAGCGCCTGACGGCCTCGGCGCTGGAGACGCTGCTCGACTGCCGGCCCCTGCAGCAGCACTTCGGCCTGAGCGGCGATGAGGCCAGCCGGCTCCATGGCGTGCTGCAGCGCTGCGGCTTCCGCTGGGGCCTGGACGGCCGAGACCGGGGCGGGGATCCCAGCCACTCGCTGAGCTGGACCATCGATCGCCTGCTGCTGGGCCTGGTACTGCCCGACAGCCCCGGCCTGGCCCTTGGGGAGCTGGTGCCGGTGGCGCCGGCGGCCAGCGGCACCTCTCTGGAACTCAGCGGCCGCTGGCTGCATCTGCTGCTGCGTCTGAGGCACTGGCTGGACCTGCTGGGGCGCAGCTGTGACTGCCGGAGCTGGGGCGAGCGGTTGCGCAGCCTGCTGGAGGATCTCTTCGGCGACGGCGGCGACGACGCCTGGGAAGTGCCGGCGGTGCTGGCGGTGATCGACGACTGGCTGGAGGCAGCCGAGGGCTGCGACCTGCTGCTGGAGGCCCCCGTGGTGGCGGCCGTGCTCGATGAAGGGCTGGCGGCAGACAGCGGCCGCTTCGGCCACCGCAGCGGCGCCCTGACGATCAGCGCCCTGGAGCCGATGCGGGCGATACCGCACCGGGTGATCGTGCTGATGGGCCTCGACGCCGGCAGCTTCCCGCGCCAGCGGAACCGGCCCGGCTTCCACCTGCTCGAACAGCAGCGTCAGCTGGGCGATCCCCACCCCGCGGACCAGGACCGCTACGTCCTGATGGAGGCGCTGCTCTCGGCCCGCAGCCACCTGCTGATCAGCTGGAGCTGTCGCGATGACCGCAGCGGTGAACCGCTGCCCCCGGCCGCACCGGTGCGGCAGTGGCTCGAGTGGCTCCGCACCCGGCTGCCCAACGATCACCCCGCGCTGCTGATGGAGCATCCGGCCAGCCCCCTCGATCCCGCCGCCTTCCGGCCAGCCGGGGAGCGGCCGCCAGCCAGCTGCGACCGACGCCAGCTGCGGGCTCGCCGCGCCCTCGAGAGCGGAGCGCAGGAGCCACCGCGGGGCCTCGCCTTTGGACCGATGCCGGCGCCGGGAAGGGATCCGGGCAGCACCGCGGAGCCCAGCGATCCCGCGGAGTCCGGCGACCCCGGCGAGCGCTTCGAGGAGCTGCGGCTCTGGCTGATGGAACCGCAGAAACAGTGGCTGCGGCAGCTGGGTCTGCGCGCCGGGGAGTGGGAACTGGGCATCGACGACCTGGAAGCACTGGAGCTCGGCGAACACCAGCGCGCCGGCCTGCTGCGCGCCGTCCAGGCGGAAGCCCTGGAGTGGCCCGAGGCGGCGCCGGAACGTCCGCAGGACTGGCTGGAGCGCAGCCGCGGCCAGGGTCTGCTGCCCCCCCTGGCCGGCGCCGAACTGGAGGCCCGCACCCTCGATAGCCGCTGGTCGAGCCTGCGCGGCAGCCTCGACGCGCTCGGCCATGCCTGGTTCGGTCCGCTGCAGTGGGGCCCCTGGCGTGGCCGGCCCCAGTGGCAGGGCGACACCGTGGTGCTGGTGCACACCGGCAAGGAGGGGGCTCCCCAGCGGCTCGACCTCTGGCTGCAGCTGCTGCTGGCGGCTGCCGCCGCTCAAGACAGCGGCCGCACCCCCTCCCGCGGGGTGGTGATCGCGCGGCTCGACCAGCGGCGCTTCGGGCCCGGCACCGAGCTCAGAGCCCCGGGGGTTGAGCAGGCCCGGGCCGAATTGGAGCGTCTCGCCGCGCTGCGGCAGCAGTGGCAGACCGCCTGCTGGCCGGTGCCGCCGCGCAGCGGCTGGGCCTGGCTGGAGGCGGAGCTCCAGGAGCCCGGCTCCGGCCTCGCCAAGGCCCGCGACACCTGGGAGGGCGGCCAGCGATCCAACGGCGAACGGGAACGTGAGGAGATGGTGGTCTGCTTCGGCGCCGACCTGAGCGCCGCAACCCTGTGGGAGGGCGACGCCGGCGAGCGGGTCCGCGAGCTGCTGACACCCCTGTTCGAGACCCTGGCCCGGCCGGAAAAGCCGGTCCGGCGAGCGGGCCCATGAACCGTTTCGACGCCAACGACCAGCCCCTGAGTCCGGGGCTGCGGCTGCTGGAGGCCAGCGCCGGTACCGGCAAGACCTTCGCCTTGGCCCACCTGATGCTGCGCTTGGTGGCGGAGAAGGGCTGGGGCCTGCGCCAGCTGCTGGTCGTGACCTTCACCGAGGCCGCCGCGGCCGAACTGCGCGATCGCATCGGCCGCCGCCTGCAGGAAGGCCTGGCGGGCCTGGAGACTCCGCAACACCCCCCCAGCGATGCGGTGCTCGCCACCTGGCTGGAACGGCAGCGGGGCCCCGAGGGGCCCGGCCTCGACCTGCTGCGCGGCCGCCTACTGCTGGCCCTCGAGGAGCTCGACGCCGCCGACATCACCACGATCCACGGCTTCTGCCTGCGCACCCTGCAGCGTCAGGCCCTGGAGGCGGGGCGGCCACCGGAGCTGCAGCTCGAGAGCAGCGGCGACACCCTGGTACATCAGGTAGCGCACGACTACTGGCAGCAACAGGTACTGGCCCTGCCGGTGGCGCTGGTGGCCGGCCTGAAACAGCGGGGCCTGAGCCCCGAGGCGATCACCAACCTGCTGCGCAGCCTCGACGGCGATCCCGCCCTGGCGCTGGATCCCCTTCCTGCCGAACTGGAGGGGGACGGCGACTCAATGCACCTCCCCGAGGGCATGGCCCTCCTGTGGGCGGAGCGCTGGCAGCGCTTTCGCCGCGAGTGGGCGGCGGGCGGACGCGAGCTCCACGCCGAGTTTCAGCTGGAGGCCGCCCGCTGGAAGGAGCAGGGCCATCCGAAGACGACGCCATACGCCGCGAAGCCCCGCAGGGATCGCTGCGCTGAAATCGAGGCCTGGATCGCCGCCCAGCCCGCAGAGGGGGACTATGAGGCCGTGCTGCAGCAGAGCCTGCTCAAGGACTTCTTCCACCCAGGCGCCTTCACCAAGGTGGCCCGCCAGGCCCCCGACCAGGGCGAGGGGTCAGTGCGGCTGCCTGGGCAGCCGCTGCTGGAGGCGGTAGCCGGCCTTGTCGACGAACCCTCTGAGGCCGTGCTGCTGCACGCATGCCACTGGGGGCGGCAGGAACTGCAGCGCCGCCGGGCTCGCAGCGGCGTCAGCAGCTTCTCCCAGTTGCTGCGCGACCTCGATCCCGGGCCCGGCTGCAACGTCCCCACTCCGCTGCTGGCAGCGGTGGGCCGCCGCTACCGCGCCGCCCTGATCGACGAGTTCCAGGACACGGACCCGATCCAGTGGCGCATCCTGCGGCTGGCCTTCGGCGGCGGCGAGCATCCGCTGGTGATGGTGGGCGATCCCAAGCAGGCGATCTACCGCTTCCGTGGCGGCGATCTCGCCACCTACCTGGCCGCCCGGGAGCTGGCCGATGAGCGCTACGACCTGATCGAGAACCGGCGCTCCACCCCCGCCCTGATCGCGGGCCTCAACAAGCTGATGGCCGGCGGGCTGCGCCGCTCCCGCCTTGAGGTGCCGCCCGTGGAGCCGAAGGCGGAGCGCTCCGGTCCCGATCCCGGGGCGGCGCCAATCGAGCTGCTCTGGCTGGGGGACGCCGGCGAGGCCGCCGCCACCACCGGCCAGGTCAGCCTGCCCAGCAAGACCGGCCTGGAGGCTCGGCTGGCGCCGGCGATCGCCCTCGATGTGGAGCAACTGCTGGGCCGCGGCCTGGTGCTGCACCGCGGCGAGCGGCACGATCCGCTCCGGCCGGAGGACCTCTGTCTGCTGGTCAACGACCACCGCCAGGCCGAGCAGCTGCGCGCCGCCCTGGAACGGCGGGGCATCGCCACCAGGCTGGTGAGCCGGGCCGACGTTTTCGCCTCCGCCGCCGCCACGGCGCTGCAGCGCTTCCTCGATGCCCTGGCCGACCCCGCCGACGCCAACCGGCTGCGGCTGCTGGCGGCCACCCCCCTGCTGGGCTGGAGTGCCGCCGCGATCACTACCAGCACCCCGGAGCAGTGGAACGAGCTCGCCGGCCGCATGGACACCATGGCCCGCCAGCTGCAGCGCCGGGGGCTGCTGGGGCTGCTGGGCGAACTGGTGGGTGCCGAGGGCACAGCCCGGTTGGCCCGGGGGGGGCGCCTGCTGGCGGATCTGCAGCAGGTGGCCGAACTCGTGCAGGAGCGCCTCCACGCCGACCAGCTGGCGGCCGATGCCGCCGCCGACTGGCTGCGGCGCCTGCGCCACGATCCCGACCGGGCGATCCCGGAGGAGCACCAGGCGCACAGCGACCGGGCCGACGGGGCTGTCTCGGTGGTGACGATCCACCGCAGCAAGGGCCTGGAATATCCCGTGGTGATCTGTCCCTATCTCTGGCTCTCGGCCAGCGGCGGTGGCGAGCGCGGCCGCCGCCAGCGCCTGGAGCGGCGCTGGCAACCTCCGCACAGCGCCACGCCCGTGCTCGATCTGCACCTGGATCGCCGCTGGGGAACAGGGGAGGCGGCCGATCGCCAGAGCCGCAACGCCGAGGAACAGGAGCGCGAACGCCTTGCCTACGTGGCCGCCACCCGGGCGCAGCACCTGCTCGTGCTGGTCTGGGGACCGGCCCGGGGGCACCAGTGCGCCCCCCTGTTCCCCTGGCTGTTCGCCGCCGAACCCCTGCCCGATCTCGACGAGGAGCGCCTGGCCCAGCGCAGCCCCGCCCAGTGGCGCCAGCAACTGGAGGCCGGCCTGGCCGCACGCGGCCTGCCAATCCGCCTACGGGATCTTCCCCTCGCCCCCTCCGGGGCCGGGGAAACGGCGGCGCCGGGGAAGGCTGGGGTCGGGGAGCAGCTGGAGACCGGTCCGGTGCCCGCTCGCGCGCTCGACAGCGCCTGGGGGCGCAGCAGCTACACCAGCTGGACCCATGCCGCCAGCGTCACAGCCAGCGTTGGCACGGCCCCGGCGGCTCTGGAGACGGGGCGTGACACCCTCGATCCCAGCCCCGAGAGTCCGGCCGAGACCGGCGACGTCGCGACCGGCTGGAACGAGCAGGGCCCGCTGGCCTCCTTTCCGCGCGGTGCGGCCGCCGGCGACTGCCTGCACCGCATCCTGGAGCGGCTCGAGTTCGGCACCAGCCTCGAGGCCAGCACCGAAGCCCGCACCGTGGTGGAGCGGGAACTGCGGCGCGCCGGGATGCAGCAGGAACCGCTCGAGCCGGTCCTGGAGGGCCTGGAGCGGATGCGCACCACCCCCTTCGGCGGCCCGCTCGGAGCCCTGCGCCTGGCCGATCTGCCCGCGGGCGAGCGGCTGCACGAAATGAACTTCGACCTCACCCTCGGCTTCGCCCGCGGGGAGCGGCTGGCGGCGGCCTTCGCCGACCATCCAGGCGGCGCCTTCGGCCGGGACTACGCCGACAGGTTGGCGCAGCTGCCGATCGCCAGCCGCGGCTTCCTTACCGGCTCGATCGACCTGGTCTTCCGGGCCGCCAGCCTCGAGGGCGATCAGCGCTGGTGGGTCGCCGACTGGAAGAGCAACTGGCTGGGCAGCCGCGACGCCGATGGCCGGCCCCTGGCCTGCGGGCCGCGCCACTACAGCCAGACAGCCATGACCACCCTGATGGCTGACAGCCACTACCCGCTGCAGGCCCACCTCTATCTGGTGGCCCTGCACCGCTACCTCGGCTGGCGGCTGGGCGACTACGAGCCGCAGCGGCACCTGGGGGGCTATGCCTATGTGTTCCTGCGCGGCACCCCGGGGCCCGAGGGCCAGCGGGCCCTGCCCGGCGCCGTGCCCGGGATGGTGGTGGAATGTCCGCCCCTGGAACGCCTGCTCGCCCTGGATCGCGCCCTCGGCCGCCTGGAGGCGAGCTGATGGACCACGGCACCCGAGACCCATCCCCCTGGCTGCCGGCCCTTGCCGGGGCCCTGGTCGAGGCCCTGCCCCGCCTGGTGGGAGAGCGGCCCGATCCGCTGCTGAGCGAACTGATCACGGCACTGACGGCTGCCCTGGAGCGGGGGGAGCTGGCGCTCGACCTGGACGGCCCGGCCCCCGAGGGGCTCAGCTGCGCCGCCTGGCCTGAAGGCCACCGCCAGGCCCTGCAGGCCAGCGGCCTGCTGCGGGAGCCGGATGGGCCGCTGCTGCTGGAGGGCAGCCAGCTCGGCTGGCGCCGCTGGCAGAGCAGGCGGCGGACTGTGCTCGATGCCCTGGTGCGGCGGGCCAGCCGGTCGCTGCCGCTGGAGCCGGGCCCAGGGAGCGAGGGCGACACCGACCTCGCCGACCTCGACCCCCTGCAGCGCCAGGCCGTGGCGGCGGTGCGCCGGCACCATCTGGTGCTGCTGCAGGGAGGGCCGGGCACGGGCAAGACCCGCACCGTGGCCAGGCTTCTCGACGACTGGCGCCGACAGCAGCCGCAGGCGCGGGTGCGGCTGGCGGCCCCGACCGGCAAGGCAGCGGCCCGGCTGCGTGCCGCCACGGCTGGTCGGGAGGAGTGCGTCACCCTGCATCGCCTGCTGGAGAGCCGCGGCGAGCAGTTCGGCCGCAACCGGCGCCAGCCGCTGGCCCTCGACCTGCTGGTGGTCGACGAGGTGTCGATGCTGGACCTGGAGCTGATGGCGGCGCTGCTGGACGCCCTGCCGGAGGACTGCCGCCTAGTGCTGGTGGGCGATCCGGCCCAGCTGCCGCCGATCGCCCCCGGCGCGGTACTGCTCGACCTGCAGCGGCCGGAGTGGGTGGCGGCCCTGGGCGAGGCGCGCATCGAGCTGGCCACCTCCTACCGCAATGACGGCGCCATCGCTGCCGTGGCCGCCCTACTGCGCCAGGGCAGCGGCGATCCGATCGCGGCGATCCGGCCCCGCCTGCTCCAGCTCGAACCCCACGACAACCTGCAGTGGCAGGAGGCCTCATCCCAACGGCTGCCGGAGGCCATGCTGAGCCGCCTGCAGCAGCACCGCAGCAGCCTGGAACAGCTCGCCGCCGCCTGCCGGCCCGGCGAGAGCCAGGGCTGTGAGGCCCTGCTGGCGGAGCGCGACCGGCTGCTGGTGCTGGCACCGCTGCGCCGCGGCCGCTGGGGGATCGAGGCGATCCACCGCGCCCTGCTCGGCCCGGCCGCCCTCGCTCCGGTGAGCGGCTGGCCGAGCGGCACCCCGGTGCTCTGCTGCCGCAACCTTGCGGAGCTTGGGCTGGCCAATGGCGATCTCGGCGTCGTGGTGCGTGCCGAGGGGGAAAACCGGCTGCTGTTCGGCAGCGACACGCCGCTGTGGCTGCATCCAGCCCAGCTGAGCGGAGCCCTGGAGCCGGCCCTGGCGCTCACGGTCCACAAGGCCCAGGGGAGCGAGGCGGCCGAGGTGATCGCCCTGATGCCGGAGCGGGACGACAGCGACGGGCGGCTGCTCTACACCGCGCTCACCCGGGCAAGACAGCGGGCGCTGCTGATCACCGCCAGCCGATGAAGCGAGCGTTCCACATCACCATGAACAGCACGGTGTCAACGAAAAGTGAACACGGACTCGACCACTCAGCCGATCCATCCATATTGCAGGCCCGGAAGGGGGGAATACCCCCGGCGGTCGCTCCAGAGTCCCTGCTCCAATAGTCTCCCCTGACGGGAGCCCTTCCCATGCCACTCTGGAATGATCTCCTGCATCGTTGACATTCAAAGAAACGATTCAATTCGGCTTCTTGTTTTGAAGTGCCCCGGAGATTGCGACAGGGCAACCACCTGGACACCCTGGCCCCAGGTGGCTCTGGCCAGCTTTTTTCCTAGAGTCGGAGGTGACGCTGCTCACCACGACCATGCCATTGCCCTGGTGCGAGCATACTGCGAATAGCGCCTTGCCGCCGAGCTCCTGGCCGCGCGAACAGCGTCCCTGGGGATGGTTCGAAACGCTCGCCGACGGTGAGGGCTATCGCGTCAAGCGCCTGCACATTCAGGCCGGACGCCGCATCAGTCTGCAACGCCATCGTCAGCGCTGTGAAGACTGGCTCGTGGTGGGCGGCGAAGGCCACATCGAATGCGACGGGGTGGCGCGTCCCGTCCAGGTGGGAGACCACGTCGTCATCCCCCTCGGGGCCCGACATCGGGCCGGCGCCTCAGGCCAGGACCTGGAGATCATCGAGGTGCAGCGCGGCCCATCGCTGCGGGAGGACGACATCGAGCGGTTCGAGGACGATTTCGGCCGGGTGTTAGGTTAACTTCTCAACCTTTAATCAATGGCAAGGCAGCTTGGGAGATTTCGCCCACTCGGGGCGACATCGATGGGTCGGATCCTCCGTCGGCATCGCTGATCACAATCTCCCTCTCCATCGGGTCGCTGCCGGCCTGCGTTGAAGGATTCACCAGGCCAGATCACCCTTGACCCAGATTCTTGATGGCGGCGCCAGCGTCGGTGCCGTCGATTCCAGCGTGTGCCTGTCCGGCATCGCTACCGACCTCAGCGTCGCCCTGCAGGCCGACGCTCCGACCGCGGCAGACGCTCCGGCAGTGGCCGACGAGCCCGCCCCCGACACTGCGGCCGCTGCTGAACCCACCCCCGTCAACGGCTTCGAGGCCTTCGGCCTGCACGCCGACCTGCTGGCCGGGCTGAGCGCCATCGGCTTCCAGTCGCCGTCGCCGATCCAGCTGGCTGCCATCCCCGAACTGCTGCTGGGCCGCGACCTCGTCGGCCAGGCCCAGACGGGCACCGGCAAGACCGCCGCCTTCAGCCTGCCGCTGCTGCACCGGCTCGATCCGGAACAGCGCAAGCCCCAGGTGCTGGTGCTCACCCCCACCCGCGAGCTGGCGATTCAGGTAGCGGAAGCGATCAACAGCTATGCCGCCCAGCTGTCGCGGGTGCGCGTGCTCGCCGTCTATGGCGGCTCCGATTTCCGCGAGCAGATTCAGCAGCTCAAGCGGGGCGTCCAGATCGTGGTCGGCACCCCCGGCAGGGTGATGGACCACATGCGTCAGGGCACCCTCGACCTCTCCGAACTGCGCAGCCTCGTGCTCGACGAGGCTGACGAAATGCTCCGCATGGGCTTCATCGACGACGTCGAATGGGTGCTGGAGCAACTGCCCGCCCAGCGCCAGGTGGTGCTGTTCTCCGCGACCATGCCGACCGAGATCCGCCGACTCTCGCACCGCTACCTCAAGGATCCCGCCGAGGTGACGATCCGCACCAAGGGATCGGACGGCCGTCGCATCCGCCAGCGCTACCTGGTGGTCAACGGCCCCCAGAAGCTTGAGGCCCTCGAGCGGGTGTTGGAGGCCGAACGCCGTGAAGGGGTGATCATTTTCGCCCGCACCAAGGCGGTCACGCTCACGGTTGCCGAATCGCTGGAAGCCCACGGCTACGACGTGGCCGTCCTCAACGGCGACGTGCCCCAGACGCAGCGGGAGCGCACGATCGAGCGGCTGCGGGATGGCCGGGTCGACGTGCTGGTGGCCACCGATGTGGCGGCCCGCGGCCTCGACGTCGAGCGCATCAACCTCGTTGTCAACTACGACATCCCCTTCGATGGCGAGGCCTACGTGCACCGCATCGGCCGCACCGGCCGGGCCGGACGCAGCGGCGACGCCATCCTGTTCCTGACGCCCCGGGAGCGCCGCTTCCTCAGCGGCCTGGAGAGGGCGGTGGGCCAACCGATCGAACCGATGGAGGTACCCGCCAACGCCACGATCAACCAGCACCGGCTCGACCGCCTACGCGAACGCCTGACCGAAAGCCTGCAGGAGAGCAGCTGCAGAGAGGAGGAACTCGCCCTGCTTGGCGAGATCGTGCAGCGGGTGGCCAGCGAGCGCGGCTGCACCGGTGAGCAGCTGGCGGTGGCGGCCCTGGCCCTGGGCCTCGGTGGCAAGCCCCTGCTGCTGCAGGGAGAAGAGCGCTGGGCCACTAACCGCGGTGGGCGCGAGGGCCTCAGGGAGGTGGGCCGCGACCGGGAGCGCGGCGATCGCGATGCTGGCCGGGGCGATGTCAGCCGAGCCAGTCGAGGCGGCGAGCGTTCCGGTCCCGGGGCGCCAGAGCGCCAGGACGGCCCTCCCGAGGCCCACATGGAACGTTTCCGCATCGAGGTGGGCTGGCGGGATCGGGTCAAACCCGGCAACATCGTGGGCGCCATCGCCAATGAAGCCGGCCTCTCAGGTCGCTCGATCGGAAGGATCCGCATCTTCGACGCCCACAGCACCGTCGACCTGCCCAAGGGCATGCCCGACGACGTGTTCGCCGATCTCCAGCGGCTGCGGGTGATGAACCGGGAACTTCAGATCTCCCGCCAGCCCCAGTGATCGGCCGTTTTCCATCCGCCTGATCCATGTCCGCCTCCCCCCTTCGCCTGGCTTCCAGCCTCAGGGCCGGCCTCACCGGCCTGGCCCTCGGGGTTGCGGTTGTTGCAGCGATCACGCTGGTGTCGGCGGCTCCAGCCAAGGCTTCGGGAAAGCTGGGGGAGATCGTGCGGGCGTTCTGTCTGTCGGCCTTTCAGAACGAACTGAGCCAGGCCGGCAAGACCGCTCCCGCCGGCATGGCCAGCTACGCCTGTGACTGCGTCGCCGACAGGATCAGCACCGGCAGCAGCATTGAGGCCGCCCGCAGCGACTGCCGCCAGGCGACCACCCGGCGCTACCGGATCTGAGCCGCATCCCAGTGGCGGCGCTCAGGCGCAGAGGCCGGTCACCTCCGAACTCGAAACCACGCTGAGCTCCACCACGTTGAGGCGTTCCACGGCGGCGACGAGCGACGCCTGCGCCTCCTGTGACTCCGTGGTCACCAGGGTCTGTAGCAAATCGAACCAGTCCTGGGGGGCCAGCTCTCCATCCTCACGCCAGGCGAGGCTCCAGGGGGTAGGGGCCGTCATCACGGGATCGCGTAGATCAGGGTTTGCTGACAATGGAGCCACTTTGAGTCATCGCCGCTGTTTCTTCCAGATCGCTTCCAATCCGCTTCAAGCTTCTCCATGAAGCGCCGGCCAAGTCGGCCCCAAGGGCGGGTCACCCTGTAGGGTGAGCCCGATTCCAAGGCGTTCGGGTTCCCAAAGGCTCGCCCAGCCCACAGTGACCAACCTGTGACCTCACCTGTGTCTCCACAGGGGTCGCGATCCCATCAGGCTTCGACTTCAGGTCTTCACCGTTCTACTGGCTTTCCCTGGGACACCCCGGCATCGCACGAATCAGTTCCAGGTTTCTTCAGTTAATGACCATCTACGTCGGCAACCTCTCGTTCCAGGCCGAACGCGAGGACCTTCTCGATCTCTTCGGCCAGTACGGCGAAGTCCGTCAGTGCAGTCTCCCCCTCGACCGGGAAACCGGCCGCAAACGCGGATTCGCCTTCGTTGAACTCGCCGATGACGCCTCCGAGCAGAAGGCCATCGACGACCTCCAGGATGTGGAGTGGATGGGCCGCATGATCCGCGTCAACAAGGCCACCCCCCGTGAGGGTGGCGGCGGCGGCGGCGGCGGTGGTGGTCGTGGTGGCTACAGCGGCGGTGGCCGCGGCGGCGGCGGCTACGGCGGTGGCGGGGGTGGCGGTGGCCGTTCCGGCGGTGGCTATGGCGGGGGTGGCGGTGGCTATGGCGGCGGCGGTGGCGGTGGTGGCAATCGCTGGTGAGACCAGGGCCATGAGCCCAATGTCCCGCCCATGAGCACCCCGGGGCTGCAGCGGCTGCTGCTGTGTCTGCGGCCCCACCGCAGGACCGTGATTCTGGCCTCGGCCTGCTCGGTCCTGAACAAGCTCTTCGACCTGGCCCCGCCGGTTCTGATCGGCCTGGCGGTGGATGTCATCGCCCGGGAGCAGACCTCCTGGCTGGCGTCCCTTGGCTTCACCACGGTGCCGGCCCAGCTTGGCCTGCTGGCTCTGCTCTCCTTCGTGATCTGGAGCGCCGAGTCCCTCTTTGAGTATCTCTACGGCCTGCTCTGGCGCAATCTGGCCCAGACCGTGCAGCACGAACTGCGCATCGAGGCCTACGACCATCTGCAGCACCTGGAGATGGCCACTTTCGAGGCCGGCAGCAGCGGCCAGATGATGGCCGTCCTCAACGACGACATCAACCAGCTCGAGCGCTTCCTCGACCACGGCGCCAACGAGATCCTGCAGCTGATCACCACCGTGCTGGCCATCGGTGGAGTCATGGTCGTGCTCTCGCCCATGGTGGCCGGGGTCTCTTTCCTGCCGATCCCGCTGATCCTGTGGGGATCCCTGAGT
The DNA here is from genome assembly GCA_903882285.1 of uncultured cyanobacterium. Taxonomy (GTDB): domain Bacteria; phylum Cyanobacteriota; class Cyanobacteriia; order PCC-6307; family Cyanobiaceae; genus Cyanobium. The sequence continues at coordinate 6,548 of CAIRWM010000061.1, read as the reverse complement.
TTCCAACGCCGCCTGGCCCCCCGCTACGCCGATGTGCGCGAGCGCTCCGGCGCCATCGCCAGCCGACTCGCCACCAACCTTGGCGGCATGCTCACGATCAAGAGTTATGCCGCCGAGGCCTGGGAGAAACACCACCTGACGGCCCAGAGCGAGGCCTACCGGCAGAGCAACCGCCGGGCCATCCGTCTCTCGGCCGCCTTCATCCCGCTGATCCGCTTCGCGATCCTGTTCGCCTTCCTGGCGATCCTGGTGATCGGCGGCCTGCAGGCCTGGCGCGGCGTGATCGCGATTGGCACGTACAGCTTTTTAGTTTTCATCACACAGCGGCTGCTGTGGCCGCTAACCGGTCTGGGGCGCACCCTCGACGAGTACCAGCGGGCCATGGCCTCCACCCATCGGGTGCTCGACCTACTGAACACCCCGATCACGATTCCAAGCGGCGACCGCTCCCTGCCCGTCGCGAGGGTGCGCGGCGAGATCCGCTTCGAGAGCGTCGGCTTCGCCTACGCCGGCCGGCCGCCGCTCCTGGCCCACTTCAACCTGGCGATCCCGGCCAGCAGCAGCCTCGGCATCGTCGGCGCCACTGGCTCGGGCAAGAGCACAATCGTGAAGCTGCTGCTGCGGCTCTACGCGATCCAGGCGGGGCGGATCATGCTGGATGGCCTGCCGATCGAGAGCCTGCGGCTGGATGACCTGCGCCGCAGCATTGGTCTGGTGAGCCAGGAGGTGTTCCTGTTCCACGGCACAGTGGCCGAAAACATCGCCTACGGCAGCTTCGGGGCGGCGCCGGAAGCGATCGCCCGGGCCGCCCGCCTGGCCGAAGCCGCCGCCTTCATCGAGGCTCTGCCCCACGGCTACGACACCCTGGTGGGAGAACGGGGCCAGCGGCTGTCCGGCGGCCAGCGCCAGCGCATCGCCCTGGCACGCGCCATCCTCAAGAATCCACCGGTGCTGGTGCTCGACGAGGCCACCGCTGCGGTGGACAACGAGACCGAGGCAGCGATCCAGCGATCCCTCGATCACCTCAGCCAGGACCGCACGACCCTGGTGATCGCCCACCGGCTGAGCACGGTGCGCCACGTCGACCAGATCGTGGTGATGGAGGCCGGGCGGATCGTCGAAGCCGGCCGCCATGACGATCTGCTGGCGCGCAACGGCGCCTACGCGAGCCTCTGGCGGGTGCAGGCTGGACTGCGCGACGACGAGCCACTGCGGCCCTGAGCCACCGCCACCGCCAGCGTCGCGACCCCAACCCATTGGCGAAGCGTCTCACTCTGAACCGAATGGTTCTCAACGGTGCCGTAATTTTCCAACAATGAGCAGCCCAGCGGCCCGGCCCCCCCGGCGAAAGTCCAGCCAGCGCCGCCCAGAACGCCCCGGCCAACGGCGCTCCCGGCGCCGGGTCCACCCTTTGATGCTGCTGCTAGCCATGGCGCTCGGCCTCGGGGGGGGGCTGGTGCTCTCCCGCCCGCTGGCCCACCTGGTCACCCAGCGGGCCCACGGCGAGGCCACGCCCTTCCGCAATCCCTTCGCCGCCTGGAGCGCCGGACTCGGCCGCCAGGATCTGCTTCTGCTGGGCACAGACGTCGGTGGCGGCAACACCGACGTAATGGCCGTGCTGCACATCGAGGACGGCGTCACCCGCATCACCCAGATCCCGCGCGACACCTACATCGAGGCCGAGACCTACGGCCCGATCAAGATCAACAGCCTCTACAGCCTCGGAGGAGCGGACGCCGTCAAGCGGGAGGTGGCCCATCGCCTCGGCCGCCCCATCCAACACCACCTGGTGGTGAACCTCTCCGGCATCCGCCGCATGGCCGATCTGCTCGGCGGCATCGAGGTGGACATACCCAAGCGCATGTATTACATCGACAACAGCCAGGGGCTGCGCATCGACCTCCAGCCCGGTCGCCAGACCCTGCGGGGACCCGACCTGGAGGGCTTCCTGCGCTTCCGCCATGACGAAACCGGGGATCTGGGCCGCATGGAGCGCCAGCAGCTGGCCCTGAAAGCCCTGTTCCAAAAGCTCAACCAGCCCCAGAACCTGGTGCGCCTGCCCGCTCTGCTGGTGGCCGCCGGCCACGATCTGCGCACCGATCTGGGCCCAATGGAACTCGGGGGTCTGATCACCGCCATGGGCTCCACCCAGCTGGAAACCCAGCGCCTCGACGGGCGCCCCCTCGACATCGACGGCATCAGCTACTGGGACGCCGACTGGGACAGCGCCGATACCGTCGCACCCAGCGAGCCCCAGGCCAGCCAACCCGAGCAGCGCTACCGCTTCTTGTTCTGAAGGCCCCTGAACTGGGGGCCCCTGGTCTGGGGCAGGGCGGGTTCGTCCGGGCCTCCCGCCCCATGGGACGGGAGGCCGGGAGGGGCGTCATGGCCGTTGTCCTTCACCTCGCCGTCGCCGTTACCGTTGCGGCGGTCGGAGAGGGTGACCAGCGCCAGAGCCAGGGCTAGAAGCGCCAGCAGCGGACTCGCAGCCGCCACGGTGACGCCGAGCGCCGCCGTGAACCAGATCGAGGCGGCACTGCTCAGACCCCGCACCTCGGGCCGGCCGTGTTTGGGGATGCGGTTGGGCACCAGGATCTCGCCGGCGCCCAGGAAGCCCACCCCCGTTGCCACCCCCTGAATCACCCGGCTGCGGGCCTCACCATCGGGGCCGGCCGCGAGCACCATCAGACAGGCGCTCAGCCCCACCAGCACGTGCACCCGCAGGCGGTTGGGATGGGGAATGCTGCCGTGGTGGGCGCGGTTGAGCCCAACCGCCAATCCACAGAGCACCGCCAGGCCCATGCGCAGCAGGGCCTCGAGATCGGGGGGGAGGGATGTGGGAAAGATCACCGGCAGCCAGCGCAAGAGGTGCAGGCCCGCAAGGAGCAGGCCCGGTGGAAGCAATCCCCATAAGCTCCCGTTAGCCATGCGTTTCCGCAGATCGTGCAGAACCTGCTGCTGCGCAACAGCCTGAAGTTATTCGTGGCCGTGTTCATCACCGCGGCGATCGCCTCCTGGACCGAACGCATTCAGTTTCTCTGGTATCCGCTGATGGCGGTAGTGATCGTTGTGGACGACAACGACGACCACAACGATCACCCCTGACGGCCGCCTCCGGCCGCATCCTCGGCACGGTGATGGGGGGAATGATCACCTATCTGGTGCACATGATCCTGGGAGGCTGGAGCGGCGTGCTGGTGTCGTTGCTGCTGATGGTGCCGCTGCTGCAGAGGCTCGGCTGGCAGAGCGCCCTCGGCACCGCGGGTCTGACCGCCGTGATGTTCCTGATGCTTCCCAGTCATGCCGCGCTGAACTGGGATTACGTGTTCAACCGCAGCCTCGACACCGTGGTGGGCTGCGTGGTGGCGATCCTGGTGGGCCTGCTCTTCTGGCCCCGCAGCAACCATGGCGAGCCGAAACTCGCCGATGACAAGGTGCACCGTAGCCTTCAGAGCCAGCTCCTGCACTGCAGCGACTGACTGGCCGGGAACCACCACCGCCCCCTGCTCCTGGATCCTGCACCGCTGAGCGCCACGCTGCAGCGCATCGAGCAGCTGGTGGCGCAGGAGCGCAGCGGGCCCCGTCATCGCACCCAGGGGCGCAGCGGCTGGGAACGGCGACTACAGCTCTGGCAGCCCACCCATTTTCACTGGATCGCCTGGGAGCGGCTGATGGCCGGGCTGTCTTAAGAGCCCAGCCTGCAGGCCGATCTGCTGCGCCAGTCGGTGGGCGAACTGCAGCAACAGCTCGGCGGTGAGGCCAGCTGCACCCCGCAACGGGATCCGCAGCCCTGGCCCTGGCGGCGGAACTGCGGCCTCTGCATGCCTGCCTCGGGGGATTGAACCGCATGGAACCACCGTGATCGATCGCCACAGCCTGCGCACGGCACTCAGTGCCGGTCTCGGCAACGTCTTCGCCAGCATCTCCGGCCTGGAGTTCAGCCAGTACGTGGCCCTGGCGGTGCTGTCGGTCTCCACCGGTACCTACGGCGCTGCCCTCGCTCTGGGCCGCCAGCGGCTGCTGGGCGGACTGCTGAAGCTACAGGTGGGCTACACGGTGGGCGGCATGATCATCGTGATGGGCTGGCTCGTGCACGAGGCCGGCCTGGCGGCCTGGATCCCGATCCGCGTCCTACGGACCAGCTTCGGCGAACTGCAGCGCTGATACCGCGACCTGGCTGCCCGGCTTGATCCGGTGGGGGCAGACCGCTACCAGGCCCTGCGCAACCAGCTCATCGCCATCCGACGGCAACGGCCTGCGCTCCTCCATGGGCTGGGCTCACTGCCGGCTCGTCATCCAGCAACCCTGCTGATCACCAATTTTGATGCCACCACCTCCCGCCTGATCACCGTGGTGGGAGGGATGGTGCGCGAGCCACCATCCCTCCAGAATCCCCAGCTAATGGGGCAGCGGCATCGGGCCGAAGCGGAGTTGCTGCAGGCTCTAGCTAGCCAGTTGGGGCAATGGGGAAGGCAGATCCGTGGCCGCAGGTGCCTTCCCGAGCCGCCGGACACACCCCCAGGATCCACCACGCAGCTGGTTGATGCTCTGCCGCCAGGCCGAGCGGGCCATCCGCGACGGCTAATTTCATTAGCCAGATATCATGGTATGGGGTTGAACCCAATCGCTGGCCGTGGTCGGCCACCTGCTGCAACAACTCCACGCCAATTACCGCAAGCTCCTGGGGGTTGAGCTGCGGGGGATGGCAGGCCTACGCGGCCTTGAGCGGGGGCCACGACTATTCAGCATTACCTATCCTGGTGATCGCCGATGGGGGGTGTTCTGGTCGAGGTTGGTGAATGCCCCGGCCGAAGATCCCTACCTGAACGGCGAGCTGCTTTTGGGAGTTGCCGAGGGGTTTCTACTGGTGATCGACCCTGCGGCCTTGAACCTGCCTCCCCATGGGCACGCCCTGCCGGATGGCATCGGCCATTTGCCGGCCATGCTGGGCGCCTCCTTCACCAATCTCACCACCCTCGGCAGCCCCGTGCTGAAAACCGAAAGCCTCTCCGACCTCACCGCGTGCGTGGTCATCACGATCGTGGGCCAGCTCAATCTGGCCATCCTGATCGTCGGCCTGCTGGGCAAGCCGAGGGAATGGAGCCAATCGGAGCACTCTCTTGACGCCCCGGAGGCTGAACACACCAGGAGCACAAGAGCGCTGCACGCATCAAGATGAGGCACCCCAGGCGATGATCAGCATCAGCGTGGCCGTGCGCAATCGTGCCCTGGCGCTGCTGTGGTTGGGACTGATCCCAACCCCGATGATCCAGGCGGCACTGGCAGCCCCGCAGATGACGGCTCCGGCCGCCCAGCGACCTCCAGCCCAAACCCAGGGCACCGAACAGCTGGAGCGCAGCTAGCAGAGGCTGGATGCGGAGCTACGTACGCTCGATCGGTTGCTCCCCGGCGAACCGGAGCCTACGGTGCGCGGTGTGCTCAGCACCCCCGAGCTGCCCACCGGATCGGGCGTTGAGAACGCCGACGTTGTCAGGGTAGAGCAACACGCCCTGGCCCTCCACCTCGGTGGGCACGGGCCAGCACAGGGTCCACATCACCAGCACCCCGCCGACTCCCGCCAGTCACAGCCCCACCTGGCTGTGATCGCTCAAGCCGGACCATCGCTCCTGGAGCGACGGGGATGACGTCGGTGGCAGCTATTCGATCGACGCCGTGCCGGGGGGGCCTCCGTCATGGCGCCCATCATGCAGGGTTGCACCGCACTTTTCCGCCCTCAGCCATCGCTGTGGCCAGCTCGCGGCTGAGGCGGGGCAGGGCCGAGAAGGCGTTGCTGGCCCCAGTCAGCACCCACAGCCCCGGCGCCCCCGTCACCGCCTCCGCCAGGGGCTGCCCATCGCGGCAATAGGCCACCGGCACCTGGGAGTAGCGCGCCGGCAGGCTGCCCAGCAGCGGATCAAGCCGGCTCAGGGCAGCGCGCAGGTGGGCCTCCATCCGCACGGGATCGGGCTGATCGGGCGCTAGCCAGCTGATCTGGCCCAGCAGCGCCCCCTCCCTCCAGGGGGCCAGGCCCACGTCGACCACCCAGGGCTCCGGGCCGGGGGGGACGAGGCCCCGCTCCAGGGCAGGCCGCAGCAGCTGGCGTGGGAAGACGAGGCGCCCGCGCCGCACCTGGGCGAGCCAGGGACCGGCGTCGCTCAGCTGCGGCAGCACAAGCACCCCGGCCCAGCTGGTGCAGAGCCGCTGCGGCAGGGCTGGCCAGAGCTGGCGGCAGCCGGCGCCGGCCGCCAGCACCACCCGCTCAGCCCGGCAGAGGCTGCCGTCGTCGAGCGCCAGCTCCCAGCCCCCGCCGGCGATCGCCTCCAGGGCGATCACCCGGCGCTCCAGCCGGCGTACGCCCGCCGCCGCCAGGGCTGCGGGTAGGGCGCGCCGCCACTGGTTCATGGCGATGCGGGAAAACGACAGCCAGGCGGTGGGCAGGGCCAGCAGATCCGGCGGCCACCAGCGCGGCACCGGCACGCCGTCGTGCAGCACCACCCCGGCGCGGCGCCAACCCAAAAGACCATGCCGGCGCTGCAGCCGCCGCCAGT
>CAIRWM010000060.1 GCA_903882285.1 uncultured cyanobacterium | reverse complement strand
GCGCCCGCTCCGGCGAGCTGGTGCAGCTCCAGAACGTGATCGATACCGAGCCTTTCATTGCCCCTCCCACGATCACTTCGTACAATGTTTATGAAGCAGTGAAGATCCAGGGAGTGCCGGCCCCGGGCTACAGCTCCGGCCAGGCGATCGCCGCCATGGAGGAGGTGGCGGCAGCCACCCTGAATCCGGGCTTCGGTTACGAGTGGTCGGGGTTGTCGCTCGAGGAGAAGAGTGCGGGCGGTGCCACCACGGCGATCTTTGCCCTGGCGGTGGTGCTGGTGTTCCTGGTGATGGCCGCCCAGTACGGGAGTTACATCGACCCATTGATCATCCTGCTCACGGTGCCCCTGGCGATGCTCGGTGCCATGGCGGCGATCTGGCTGCGCGCCAACCTGCTTCAGGCCGGAGGTTTCTGGCCGGTGATCAGTAACGACATCTTTGCCCAGGTGGGTCTGCTGATGCTGATCGGAATGGCCAGCAAGAACGCCATCCTGATTGTGGAGCAGGCCAATGAATACCTCGCCCAGGGCATGAGCCTGCAGCAGGCCGGCATCAACGTTGCCGGGGTGCGCTTCCAGCCGATCGTGATGACCGTCGCTTCGGGCCTGGTGGGCTACATCCCGCTGATGACCGCCTCCGGGGCCGGTGCGATCAGCCGCTGGTCGATCGGCACGGTGAATTTTGGTGGCTATCTGGTGGCCACGGTGCTGAGCCTCGGGGTGGCACCGGTTCTCTACATCCTGATCAAAGGGCTGGAGCGTCGCTACTTGCTCAGTGGCGAGCCGGCCGGCGGCGCTTCGGACGCCTGAGATGAAGCGCGGACACCGCCAGCGCCTGTTCGCCGCCGTCGTCGGCGCCGTGCTCGGCGCCACCTTCGCCCGGGCGATCGAGCCCCTGGCCCAGGGCCCCAGTGGCCAAGAGCGCTATCGCAGCCTTCCTTACCAGCGCCTCTACCGCGCCTACCCGCGCATCGGCGCTGGTGTGGGAGCCCTCGTGGGGGTCGGCTTCGCGGCCATCGCCCAGGCCCAGCGCCGCCGACTCAGGGAGCGAACACCTCGATCAGGCGGGCCATCAGCAGGTTGGCGGCCTTGAGGCCGTAGTCGGTGCCCCAGCAGCGCAGCGGCAGATGGCCGGCGGGGGGCAGCCCTTCACTGTCGAGGGCGGCGGGCACCGGCACGCAGAGATCTGTGGGTAGGGCGAAGCCCACCCCTTGCAGCAACGGCCAGCCCACCTGATCGCTGAAGCGGTGGAACAGCTCCAGATCCTGGGCGATGAGGCTGTCGCGGCTGCCTCCCAGCTCCTGGTAATGGCGCTGCTGCACGCTGAGGCCCTGGCGACCGCCGCTGTTCACGAGCCAGAGGCCATCGATGATCATCAGCGGTGCTGCCGGGCAGTGTTGCAGGGCCTCCGGGCTGAGGCCGCCGGCCGCGCCGGCCAGAAGTTCCTCCAGCAATCGTGCCGTCTCCTGGTCGGCGTGACCGAGGTCTCCGGCCTCCAGCTGCTGGCGCAGGCGCGAGAAGTGCTGCACGTCACCCACCAGCTGCAGCGTGCGCTGTAGCTGGTGGATCTGGCCCTCCATCTGGTGCACCTGCAGTTCCAGACCAGCCAGGCGCCGCTCCACGCTCTCCTCCAGGTTGGAGCTGGATCGGTCCGGCTCGCTCATTGGGGTATCACCGGGGTGCCATGGCGCAGATTCACCAGGTTGCTCACGATCACGGCCTGGCCCGCTTGCAGTCCCTTGAGCACCGGGTAGCGGTTGTTTTGAAGCGGGCCGAGCCGTACCGGCAGCTGCAGGGCAAAGCGGGTGGTGTCTGGCAGGCCCCGCAGGCGTTCGAGCGGAGCGCTGCCAGGCAGTTGTTCGAAATCCGCCAGGGTTCCGATCACGAAAACGAACGTCTGGCCGCTGGTGCAGGTCACCGCCAGGGCCGGCAACGCCAGCTGCGGGGTGGTGTCGATGATCAGCCGGGCACGCACCCGTTCACCGTTGCGGAACGTGCTGGCGGGATTGCTCAGCTCGGCCTTGACCAGGAACGCCTGGGTGGCGTTGTTGACGCGCGGATCGATCGAGACCACCCGACCCTTGACCTCTCCAGGCGTTCCCGCGGCTCCGAGAATGACTGGCTGGCCTGGCCGCACCCGCTTTCCATGGCGGGCCGGCACCTCCAGCCGGGCCAGCAGCCGGGTCGTGCGCTGAATGGTGGTGACGGAGGTCCCCGCACGGATCACGTCCCCCGGGTTGACCGCCACATCACTCACCACACCATCGATGGGAGCGCGCAAGTCTTTGTAGGCCAGATCTGCTTCCTTGGCCTTGAGTGCGGCCTCAGCGGCGAGCAGGTTCTGGCGTAGGGCATCGCGCTGAATGATGCTGGCGGCACCCTGCTGGGCCAGATAGTCGAACCGCTTCACGTTCAGCCGGCTTTCCTCCCGCTGCCCCCGCAGGGCCAGCACCTCCTGCTGTAACTGTGTTTGGTCGAGTACCACCAGCAGCTGTCCCTGGCGTACCGCATCCCCCTGGCGGATCAGCAGGCTCTGGATGCGGCCGCCGGCCTGGGCCGCCAGATTCACCTCCTCTGGCGATTCGAGGGTGCTGATGGTGTCAACCGCATCGGAGAAGGGCTCGCTGCCGATGGTGTGCACCGTCACCGCCAGTTGCTGGACCGGCGGCACGGGGACTTGGCGGCAGCCGCCCAGGCCAAATCAACCGCTCACGCTCATACCCAGGGCCAGCCCCGTCGCCAGGGTCGGGAGATTGGCCAGGCCGGGCAGGCGCACCAAGGGGCGATCGGGGTGCCTCCATTGTGGTGCTGGGCAGCCGGAGCTGTCCGCTTTTGAGCTCTCTGGTCGTTTGAGTTTGCAGGTGAACTTGGATGTTTCGTTTTATACCGCGTGCCAACAACGCAGGGCCCGCCTCGTCAGGCTGGAATCCATTGGCCGTCAGGCTCCGAACGACCCATGACCAGCACCCTCACCCCAACCCCCAGCGCCGTCAGCGAGCCCGTGGGATCTCGGCGGGAGGACGGCGAAGGCAGCTTGCAGGTCCACCAGGACGAGTCCCTCAAGATCGAGGAAGGGGCTCTGGTGATTGCCGTGTATGGCAAGGGAGGCATCGGCAAGAGCACCACCTCCTCTAATCTCTCCGCGGCCTTTTCCAAGCTGGGCAAGCGGGTGCTGCAGATCGGCTGTGATCCCAAGCACGATTCCACCTTCACGCTCACCAAGCAGATGGTGCCCACGGTGATCGATATCCTTGAAACGGTCGATTTTCACACTGAGGAACTGCGCCCCGATGATTTTGTCTTCGAGGGCTACAACGGGGTCATGTGTGTCGAGTCTGGCGGGCCCCCGGCCGGAACGGGCTGTGGTGGCTACGTGACAGGCCAGACGGTGAAACTGCTCAAGGAGCACCATTTGCTCGAAGACACTGACGTGGTGATCTTTGATGTGCTCGGCGATGTGGTGTGCGGGGGCTTCGCTGCTCCATTGCAACATGCCAATTACTGTCTGATCGTCACGGCCAATGATTTCGATTCGATCTTTGCAATGAATCGCATCATTGCTGCGATTCAGGCCAAAGCCAAAAACTACAAGGTCCGCCTCGGTGGGGTGGTGGCCAACCGCAGCAAGGACACCGATCAGATCGACAAGTTCAACGAGCGCGTGGGCATGCGCACCATGGCCCACTTCCCCGACCTCGATGCCATTCGTCGTTCTCGCCTCAAGAAGTGCACGATCTTCGAGATGGAGTCCACCCCAGAAGTGGAGGCGGTTCAGCGTGAATATCTGAGCCTCGCCCGCAACATGCTCGACAACGTCGAACCGCTGGAGGCCGAATCGCTCAAGGATCGTGAGATCTTCGACCTGCTCGGCTTCGACTGAGACAAGGCGTTCAGGCCGCCGGCGGACACCCCACCACCATCTTGATCACCGAGTTCCAGGCGGCTTTGGCATCGAAGGCGGCTTTGGCATCGAAACTGCTGTGCTTCTCCATCCCTTTGTCTGCGGCTGAACCGTCGGCGGCGGCCTCGAGCGAGAGCTCCCTCGGGCTGAGGTCGTTGTTCAGCCCGGTGTATTGGCGCAGCGAGCCCCCGACCAGCCCGCGCAGGCGCCCAGCAGCGGGAAGGTCTGAGCGTGAACATTCCCGCAGGCAGGCACGCCACTGGCGTTAGGCCTGTTCTGCAAGGATCAGGCCGAGCCGCGGAAGGTGTCGCAGCTGTTCATGTCACCGCTGCGCAGGCCGGTGGCGAACCACTGCTGACGCTGGGCGGCACTGCCGTGGGTGAAGCTGTCGGGTCGCACTCTCCCGGTGCTCTGGCGCTGCAGGGTGTCGTCACCGATGCGGCTGGCGGCGTTGAGGGCCTCCTCGAGATCACCCTGTTCCAAGGTGCGGCGCTGGGCCTGGGTCTGGTGAGCCCAGACCCCCGCCAGGCAGTCGGCCTGCAGCTCCAGTCGCACCGAGAGCTGGTTGGCCCGGGCCTGGGATAGACCCTGCTGGGCGCGGCGCACCTGCTGCTCGATGCCGAGCTGGTGCTGCACGTGGTGGCCGATCTCGTGGGCGATCACGTAGGCCTGGGCAAAATCTCCCGGCGCGCCCAGCTGCTGGCGCAGCTGGCGATAGAAGGCCAGATCGATGTAGACCTTTTCGTCGTTGGGGCAGTAGAAGGGGCCCATGGCTGCCTGGGCGGTGCCGCAGGCCGAGGCCACGACCCCGTCGAAGAGCACCAGGGTGGGGGGCCGGTAGCGCATGCCGCGGCGGCCGAGCTGGTCGTTCCAGGTGTCCTCCGTATCCGCAAGCACCACCGACACGAAGTCGGCCTGGGGATCCCTGGCGGTCGGCCGTCGCGCCTGGGTCGCCATCGGCGGTGGCTGGTTGACGCTGCTGCCCATCATCTCCAGCACCACGGTGGGATCACCCCCCATCAGGGCGACTGCCACCGCCAGCAGCACCCCCACCAGGCCGATCCCCCCGGCCACGGCGGGACCGCCCATACCCCGCCGGTCCTCAACGTTGTCACTGCGGCGTCCGTCTTCCCAGCGCATGGCGGCTCCTAGATCTCGGCGGCGGCCCGCTCGACCAGACGCCTTGCCACGGCCTGCACGCCGGTGTGCTGGTAGGTGTCGGTGAAGGCGTCCAGGAAGGTCGCCAGCTGGTCGAAGCCGCCCTGCCAGGGCCCAAGGGAGCCCTCCAGGGCCCGTACCGCCTTCTGGCCGCTGAGGCCGAGGGAACCGGCGAAGCCGCCGGCCCAGCCCAGCCACTGGTCCACTCCCTGGCGCAGGAAGCCCAGATGGGCGTCGTCGCCGCGGCCGGGGATCATGCCGGCCATGCCGGCGTAGGCCGGCGACTGGCGCAGTTCCTTCTGGCCGACGCGGCCGAGCAGAGCATCGAGCTTCTGCAGGGCCTCATCGCCGAGGGGGAGCAGGGCGTCGAAGCAGATCATCGCCGCCATGCGCACGCGGGCTTCGCCGGCGTATTCGTTGAGGGCGGCACCGAAGTCGGCGAAGCTGTCGCCGGGCAGGCCATTCACTTGGGTGAAGGCCAGCATCTCGGCGGCCACCTTGAGGCTGAGATCGACGGCCTGCAGCGTCTCGCTGGCCGGGGTGAGATTGGCCATCCGCTTCACCAAGGGCAGGGCGCCGCCGATGTTGGCCAGCACCCGCAGGCCTCCGGCGGCCTTCTGGGATCGGTTGACGGCGTCGTAGAGGCTCATGGCCCGGCTGTAGCCCTCGTGGCGGGACCGGCTGAGTTCATCGGCGCGGGCCCGCACCTGGCCGATCAAGGCCGGATCGTCGCTGCCCATCACCGAGCTGATCAGTTCGTCGGCGCTGGTGGTGTTGTGCCAGCCACCCGGGACCAGGGTACTGATGCCCTTGAGCGCCAGCACGGTGAGGTTGCGGCGCGGCAGGCGGTCGAGTCGTTCGAGAACGGTGCTCATGTGGCGGGCTCCAGGACGGCGGTACGGGATGGGGCGGTCTGCTTCTGGCCGGCGGGGACCGGGATCTTCACGGGTTGCTGACGGACGGGCGGCAGGGCCGGGGGCGCCGCCTTGCTGTCCACGCCGCTCTGCAGGGCGGCCAGGCCCTTGAGGTCGAAGGCGCCGATCAGCTCATGGCGCTGCTGGACGTCGAGTCCCACCCCCTGGCCGATCACCTTCACCTGAAAGCGGTCAGCCACCAGCAAGGCGCTGGCCTGACTGCCCTGGTCTATAAGCGGCCAGCCCTGCAGTTTCTCCCGGCTCGCCTCAAACTTGCTGCGGGCCGCCGGTGCCGTGGTGGTGTCGGAGATCGCGAGCAGGGCCTTGATGTCATCGCCCTGCTTGAGACGGGCTTCACTGAAGCCGCGCTTTTCCTGGGTGAAGACGATCTGCTCGCTGGGCTGGGCTTTGGGGAATAGACGGTTGAAGGCGGTGCCATTGACCACCTCGCTCTTGGCGACGTCGGCGACGGTGCCGCCCGGCAGCCAGGAGCGGAAGGGAAGGAAGAGGAAGGCACCAACGAGCAGGCCTGCCATCAACAGCAGGCCAAGCCCCCAGCGCAGGATGCGGGACATCGGACGATTCAGCGCGTCTGCTGGAGTGCTAGCAGCGTTCGGACGACCTGTCGCGATTCCGCCTGCAGCTGATGTCAGCTGAGAAGACGATGGGAAGATTTCCCCCGGCCGGGTTGGCTCTCCCTTGCCCTCCCCCGCTCAGCTGAGCCCCACCAGCTGCATGGTTAGGTCCCAGACGCGGCGGGCAGTGTCCGGGTTGCTGGCCTTGTCGGAGAGCTCCTGGCTGAACTGCTTGCCACCCTTGGTCTGGCGATTGCCCCAGCTCCAGTGCACCCCGGAGACGGCGAAGGCCGGATCGGCCACCACATCCGCCACCCGCTCGCCAGCCAGTGCCTGGCTCACGTAGCCGCCGGTGATGTTCTTCTGGAACCAGGGGAAGATGGTCTGGAAGGCCTTGGGGGTGTTGCGGAACAGGGGTGTGTCCGCCACACAGCCGGGGTACAGGGAGGTGAAGACGATGCTCGTGCTCTGGTGCAAGCGCCGGTGCAGTTCCTGCGTGGTGATCATGTTGCAGAGCTTGCTGTCCTTGTAGGCCTTGCCCGGCTTGAAGCGCTTGCCGTCGGCCATGGCGATCGGAGCCTTGAAGCCGGCGGCGAAACCGGAAAGATCGCCAAGGTCGGCCGGGGCGGGGATGGGGATTTTGCCGCCGAGTTCCTTGGAATTGGCGGTCACGGTGCCGAGAATCACCACCCGGCGGGAGGGATGGCTTGAGCGCTGCAGGTCATCGAGCAACAGCTGGATCAACAGAAAGTGGCCGAAGTGGTTGGTGGCCATCGAGATCTCATAGCCCTGGGGCGAGCGCTCCGGGTGCTTGAGCCGCGGCAGGTAGACGGCCGCATTGACCACGAGGACATCGAGAGGACGGCCGGTCGCATGGAAGGTCTCCACCAGCATGCGCACGCTGTCGAAATCCCCCAGATCCACCTGCAAATGGGTGATGGCGGTATCGGGAATCGCCAGGGCCGCTTGGGCGCGCCGGGCCTTGTCGGTATCGCGGCAGGCCATTACCACATGCCAGCCGCGGTCGACGAGGGCCTTGGTGGCGAACAGCCCGACACCGGAGGAAGCTCCGGTGATCAGCACGGTTCCCGGGGTGCCGGAGGAGGCAGGACCGGCGGAAGATAACCCGGTGGAGGCGGCGACCATGGGGGGGCGTTGGCTGGACGGAGGGCGCCCCAACCTACGGACGCGCCCGCAGGCTCCCGCTCACGGCGCTGGCGGTTTCAACAGATGGAAACGCTGGGCCCGAACGCCAGACCACCCGCAGGCGGTTCGGGGCGATCCACTGGCTCTGTTCGCGGATCAGCTGTTGTTCGCCGTCGACGATGAAGAGCTGATCGAAGCGCTCGCGGGCCTTTGCCAGCTTGGCGTTTTCCAGTTCCAGAACGGCGGAGATCTCCCCCTGGCGCTCCATCCGCTGCTGGTAAGCACTGCCAAGGCGCATCAGGCTGACACCGGCAACGGCGATCAAACCGAGCTTTACGCCTAAGCCAATGACGCTGCAGAGTAGTTCACGTCGCTCATTGGACAGGGAGACCAACTGCCCATCACCACCGAAGACAGCCAGGGTGGTATTGGCGGGGTCGACGCGAGAAGGGGCACCGGCGGCTCGCTGGCCACGTCCCGCATGCTGAGACGCGGTGCGTCCGCTGGGTGCCGACGCGGTATCCCGAAGGGACTCGAGGCGGGAGTCCCCGTGGCTGCGGCGATGGCTGCCGGACGTCCGGCGGGGAGGTCGGGAGGAGGATCGCACCGAGGGTGGACGTTGTGTCGACCGCTTGTAGCAGCCCAGCTTCCGCTTGCCAAGGGCGCCGGCGAAAGGTGTCAGGCCTTGTAGAGGCTAAAGCAGAGTCGCACCGCCAGCACACCGGCGTGGGCGGCCACCACCAGAGCGATCAGGACTTCGGTCTGGGAGAGCATGGTCATCTGGCGCGGATCCGACGGCACCATTCTTCGCTGTTGCCTGGCTACGGTCCAGCCTCCGCTGCTGCCCTGTCACAGCTCTTGATGGCCCCAGTTCCCTCTCCCCCAGTCCTGACGCTGTCCGCTGGCTCCATCAGCCAACTGGCGATGGAGCCGCTGGCTCCCCTGACGCAGCGCTCCCTCGCCGAGCTGTTGGTCTGGAGTGGCCAAGTCAGCCTTGGTTTCGAATGGCCCCGGGAGGCGGACGATCCCCGCGAGCTCTCCGAAATCGCCGAGCTGCGTCTCTGGAGCCTGCGGGCCGATGCCCTGCATCCCTGGCTGCCGGTGCTGCTGGAGCGCAGCACCGGCCAGTTGACCCGCCACGTGGCGATGCTGCTGCCCCACGGCTTCAGCCGCAGCGAGGGTATCCGCTTCGCCCCTGAGAGCCTCGAGCTCTGGATCACCCATCGCCTGTTTCTGCTGGACGACCAGGCTCGGCGGGCCGGTCTGAACTGCCGCAGCGCCCTGGCTCAGATGGCCGCCGTACTCGGCTTCGAGCTGGACCCCGGCTTCTGGGACGGGCTGCCGACTTCCCCGCCCAGACAGGGGCCATGAGTGGCCCCTCCGAGCCGGTGGTGCGCTGGATTCCTCCCAGCATTCTGGGTGGAGCCTGGCAGATGGCGATCGATGAGGCTCTGCTGGAGGCCGAGGGCCCGCCGGTGCTGCGCTTCTATGGCTGGGCCCGTCCGACCCTCTCGCTCGGCTATCACCAGCGGCAGCTGCCTCCCCACTGGCTGGAGCTGGCGGCCGCAGGCGTCATCGACCTCGTTCGGCGTCCCAGCGGTGGTCGGGCCGTGCTGCATGCCGGCGACCTCACCTATGCCTTGATCTGGCCAAGTCCGCCCGCACCCCGCCGCAGCGTCTATAGCCTCGCCTGTCGCTGGCTGCAGGAGGGCTTCGCGGCCCTTGGGGAGCCGCTACACTTCGGGATGCAGACGGCCACGGGGGAGAAGGCCAGCTGCTTCACCAGTAGCACAGCCGCCGATCTGGTCTGCGGCAATGGGGCCAAGCGAATCGGCAGCGCCCAGCTCTGGCGGTGGGGACATCTGCTCCAGCACGGCAGCATCCAGCTGACTCCTCCCACGGTGCTCTGGTGGGACCTGTTCGGCGGTGATCCACCCGCCCTGCCCCCGCTGCCACTGGGCCGGGAGGAGCTGATCGTTCACCTGCGGGACGCGGCGCAGCGCCATCTGCCCTTTGGTGAGCCCGGCGCCCGATGGCAGGAGCTGGATCTCAGCGTCGAGGAGCTGGCCGGGATCGCGCCCCGTCTCGACCGTTACCGGCTCTCCCCCAGGGACACTTCGCCGGAATTGACCATCGCCCGGGCCACCTGACCAAGGGCCAGGCCAAGGGGATAGCCGTTCTGGCGCCGCGCCGCTGCTAGCAGATTGGCGGGCAGCTTTAGGCCCAGCTGCTGCAGTACCGCATCGCCCAGTTCCGGCCGCTCCAGCGTGCCGCTGGGCAGGCCAGCGGGGCCCAGTACGAGTAGCCGGGGGGTGTCCTCGAGACGCAGTGCGGCCTGCCAGAGCGGCTCCGCCTCGCCGATGGAAGGCAGGCTCTCAAGTGGTTGCATGTGGTCGCCGACGCGCTCGTCGTCCCAGCGCTGCACCGGCAGCTCGCGCAGTGGCCGATCGTCGATCACACCCCTCCAGCGGCCGCCGTCACAGACCAGCAGCCAGTCCGGCAGGCTGCCGCCCTGGGCGGGCAGCATCGCTGTCCCCTCTCCCACCAGTGGCCCGCCGGAGCCGGAGCTGGTCGTGGCGAGGCTGCTGGCGTCATCGAGCCAGAGACGGCTGAGCTGGCGCAGGGTGTGGCTGGTCTCCAGTACCCGGAAGCGGCGCTGGGTTACATCCTTCACCTTCACCTCCTTGAGGGCCTGCTGCACAAGCAGGATCTGCTTCTGGTTGCGGGCGGCGCCCAGACCGAACCAGCCCAGCAGCATCAGCCAGGCACCGCCCAGGCCGCTGCCGCGGAGCAGCAGGGTGGCGCCCAGGCCCATCGCCAGCATCGAGAGCAGCAGCCCACAGGTGTTGGCCACCTCCACGCCGCGCCGCTGGCTGCCGCTGAGCTGCCAGACCACGGCCTTAACGATCAGGCCGCCGTCGAGGGGCAGGCCGGGCAGGAGGTTGAACAGGCCCAGCACCAGGTTCAGCAGGCCCAGCTGGCTCACCATTTCACCCAGCACTGGTGAGAGGTGGCTGGCGCCATGGCTTGAGGCCAGCAGCAGGGCCGCCAGCAGCAAACTAACGGCCGGTCCGGCGCAGGCCACCCACAACGCCCCCAGGGCGGTGGGGCATTCGCGCTCCACGCTGGCGACACCGCCGAGCAGAAACAGGGTGATGCTGCGCACCTTCACCCCCTGGGCCAGGGCCACCAGCGAGTGGCCGAGTTCGTGCAGCAGCACCGAGACGAACAGCAGCACCGCGGTGAGGAAGGCCACGGCCCAGATGCCGCCCTGGGCCAGCTGGCCGCCGAGCGCCATCTGGTAGTGCTGCTGGAAGGCCAGGGTCGCCAGCAGCAGGATCACGAACCAGCTGGGATGGAGCCGCAGGGGGATGCCGCGGATCTTCAGGAACTGCCAACCTTCGCCCACGGCCACCGATGCGACGGGACCCCCGGCAAGGCCTGGAGTCGTGATGATCCGATCCTAGAAAGGTGTATCCGTTCCGCTTGCGTTGCCCCGCCCCGCTCTCAAGATCTGTGGCCTGCGTCAACCCGCCCAGGCCGCCGCGGTTGCGGCCCTGGGGGTGGAGGCCATCGGCGTGATCGCGGTGCCGGCCTCCCCCCGCTTCCTTCCTCCGGAGCTTCGGCCTGAGCTCTTCGCAGCTGCCGCTGCCGCCCATCCGGGCTGCCGTGGCGTGCTGGTGGTGGCCGATCCAGGCACGGCCGATCTCGCCCAGCTCGGTTCTGCCGGGGGGCATCAGGTGCTGCAGCTGCACGGCGAGGAGAGCGTCGAACATTGCGGGGAACTACGCCGGCAACTGGATGTGGAGCTCTGGAAGGCGCTCCGCATCCGCTGCCGCGACGATCTGCAGAAGGCCTGGATCTACGCCGAAGTGGTGGATGCGGTGCTGCTGGATGCCTGGGTGCCCGACCAGCTGGGGGGAACCGGACATCGGCTGCCGTTGGAGTGGATCGAGGACTTTGCACCTCCCTCCCCCTGGTGGCTGGCGGGCGGAGTAAGCCCGGAGAGCGCCACCGCGATCCTGGAGCGCGTGAAGCCCTCAGGCCTGGATGCCTCCAGCGGGGTGGAACACGCCCCTGGCGACAAGAATCTCGAGCGGGTGACGGACCTGCTGCGGGCTATGCAGCAGGGCTGTGCTGGTGGGGGAGGCTAGCCGGGCTAAGGGATCAGGATCGGCGCATCAGCGGATTAGCAGCGATTCCTGTTGCTTCACCAGCTCGAAGAATTCCTGCTTAAGGCTGGGGTCGTGGCGGAAATCGCCACGCACCACGGAGTTCACCATGCTGGTCTGGGGCTCTTTGACGCCGCGCCACTTCATGCAGTAGTGCTGTGCCTTCACCAGAATCGCCAAGCCCTGGGGTGCGCACAGTCGCTCGATTTCATCCGCCAGGATGATCACGGCCTCTTCCTGGATGTGGGGGCGGGAGAAGACCCAGTCGGCGACGCGCGAGAACTTCGACAGACCGATCACCCGGTCTCCGGGTTTAATGCCAATCCAGCAGGTACCAAGAATCGGCACCAAGTGATGGGAGCAGGCGGAACGTACCGTGATCGGGCCAACGGTATAGATCTCGTCGAGCTTCTTGACGTTGGGGAAACTGGCGATCTTGGGCTGGGGGTGATAGCGACCTTTGAACACCTCATGGAGATACATGCGGGCCACTCGTTCAGCAGTGCCCTCGGTGTTGTGGTCGTTGTCGATATCGATCACCAGGCTGCGCAGCAGTTCGCGAACCTTGCCGGCCACTTCGATTTCAAGCTGGTCGAGCTCACCCTCGCGCAGGATGTCGGCAATGTTGTCGTTGGCTAGGAAGGGGACGCCCGCTTCCTCAAGCCGCTGGCGGATGCGCAGGCTCACCGGCAGCGGCAGTGACTCTGCTGAGGAGGGACGCGCGCTGAGGCCGGAGGGAAGGGTGGAGGTCATAGGTAATGTTAGAAAGCGCCGGCCGTCGGCATGAGGGTGAGATCTTCCACCACTTGGGTGGCTGGCTGTTGGGCGAGAACCAGCAGGGCTGCGGCCGCCTGCTCTGGCACAAGCATGGCACGCCGATCGAAGCAACTGTCGACCGTTTCGCTGTCCCAAAGGGGTGTATTGACCGAACCGAGAGTGAGGGTGCTCACCCTTACACCGTGGGCCCGTTCCTCCTCGGCCAGGCAACGGCTGAACGACTGCAGGGCCGCCTTGCTGATGCAATAGGCCCCCCAGCCTGGAAAGGCGTTGCGGGCGGCATGGCTGCTGACGTTGACGATTAATCCCCCGGCCTGTTCGCGGCCGGGTTCGTCGCAGCGGCGCAGCAGCGGCAGCACCACCTGGCAGATCTGGAAGATGCTGGTGAGATTGAGCTGAAGCAACCACTGCCAGCGCTCCAGTGGCATGGTGGCCAGCGGGCCCGTCCAGGCGACCCCCGCGTTGTTGATCACGACCGATGGACGCTCTCCCCGAGAGCAGAGTTCCTCGATGGCGGGGCCGATCGCCTCAGGCGCGCCCAGGTCGAGGCCGCAGGTCTCGATGCGGCGGCCCAGGCCGCGCAGCTCGCTGGCCACATCGTCAAGCTCCTGGCTGGGACGGGCCGTGAGCAGCAGGTCGAACCCGGCGGCGGCGAAGTGCCGGGCGGTGGCGGCCCCGATGCCGCGGGAGGCACCGGTGATAAGGGCGACGGGCAAGGGGGATCAGGTTCGAAGTCCTGACCCTAGAGCGCGATCCCGGCCCTACGTTGGCAGGGCGGCCTCCTGGGCCGGATGCTCCAAGAAGCGTCCCATGCGGCGGTATTTGGCGTAGCGCTGATCCAGTAGCTCCCGTTCGCTGAGGGTCTGCAGCTGGGCCAGGTTGTCGAGCAGGGCTGCCTTGAGGGTTTCGGCGGCCTGAAGCGGCGCCCAGTGGTTGCCTCCCGAGGGTTCCTGGAGCACCGAGTCGATGATGCCGAGCTGGAGCAGATCGGGGCCGGTGATCTTTAGGGCCTCGGCGGCCACCGGGGCCTTGGCGGCGTCACGCCAGAGGATGGAGGCACAGGCTTCCGGGCTGGCAACGGTGTAGACGCTGTGCTCAAACATCAGCAGGCGGTCGGCCACGCCAATGCCCAGGGCCCCGCCGGAGCCGCCTTCGCCGATCACGGTGGCGATGATCGGGACCCGCAGCCGGAACATCTCCCGCAGGTTGAAGGCGATGGCCTCGCCCTGGCCCTGCTCTTCCGCCAACACGCCGGCGTAGGCCCCTGGGGTGTCGATGAAGCTCAGGATCGGCAGGCGGAAGCGGTCGGCGTGCTCCATCAGACGCATCGCCTTGCGGTATCCCCCGGGGGAGGCCATGCCGAAATTGCGGGCCACGTTTTCCTTGGTGTCCCGCCCCTTCTGATGGCCGAGCAGCACGACAGACTGATCGCCGATGCGGCCCACGCCACCCACTAGGGCCTTGTCGTCGGAGCCGCGCCGATCGCCGTGTAGCTCGATCCAGGAGTCGGTGAGCAGCTGGATGTAATCGAGGGTGCTGGGCCGCTGTGGGTGGCGGGCCACCTGGATCTTCTGGGCCGGGGTGAGGTTGCGGAAGATCTCCTGCCTGCGGCGGGTGGCCAGAGTTTCCAGTTGAAGCAGCTGCTGGCTGACATCCACCTCCGAATCGCGGGCGAGCTGGCGGATCTGCTCGATCTGGTCCTCCAGTTCCACCAGGGGCTTCTCGAAGTCGAGCAGGGCGCGGCGAGCCATGGGGGTTACGGGGGAGGGGTCAGGCGGTGGCCAGGGCCGGTTGGGCTTCCAGTCCGGGGAGGCTCTCCAGGCCTAGGGACTGGAAGCCGTGGCGGATGGAGGCCTCGCCGATCCGGTCCATCGCCTCGAGGCTGATGTTGTTGCGTCCCCAGCTGAAGTTGGTGTGGATCCCCTCGAAATCCAGCAGCATCGCCTCGGCGAAGCAGGCAAACATCTGGCGCTGGGGTTTTGCCATTTCGGCCACTTCCATCATCTGCCAGCCGATGTCCTGCCAGAACTCGACGATGCCGCCCTTGAGCACATGCACGCCCTCACCGGCCGCCTTGCTGTCGAGATTCTTGGGGTAGCCACCGTCGATCATCAGACAGGGGCTGCGCAGCGACGCTGTGTCGATCTGTAGGCTTTGAGGTAGGCTAGCTACCCAAACGACAACGTCGGCTTCGGGCAGCGCCTTCTCAAGGCTGAGGATACGGCCCTCGCCGAGCCTCTGCTGCAGCTCGATCAGCGGCTGGGGTCGGCGCGCCACTAGGAGCAATTCGGCGACGCCCTGCCGTTGCAGCCAGCGGCAGACGGCGCTGCCGATGTCACCGCTGGCTCCCACCACGGCGACGCGGGCTGAGGCGAGGTCGATGCCGAGCTTCGGGGCGTTCTGGAGCACCTGCTGACAAATGACCCAGGCGGTGTGCGTGTTGCCGGTGGTGAAACGCTTCCAGTCGAGTTGGACGGCGCTTACGCGCTCTTCGCGCAGCAGATTCATGTCCTCGAAGATGATCGAGGTGAAGCCGCCCAGGGCGGTGATGTCGATGTTCAACTTCTGTGCCAGTTCCATGGCCTTCAGCACCTTTCGCTTTGCCGTCTTGAAGCGGCGCAGCATTTCTGGCACAAACACCGAATCGATGTACGCGCCCTGGATGCTCTGCCCGGTGCGACTGGTGACCGCGATTGTCTCCACCATCTGGGGAGGGGCGCTGCACCACATGTCGAGGTCCCCGTCTGCGTACTCTTCGTAGCCGAGGGAACGGGCCTTGGCGCGCGCCTCCTCGAGGCTGGTGGAGTGACCGATCAGGCCGAACATGCAGGGGGAGCGGGCGGGAGAGACGAACTCGGCAAGTGTTGCCAGAGACACATACTGCCACGCCCTCCCCGGGCCGAAGGGACTCAGGCCACCAGCGCCGCGGCAGCCAGCTTGGCGATCTCCCGACCGGTGAACCCGATGTCGAGCAGGGCCTCCTGGTAGGAGCTGAGGAAGTCAGCCATCAGATCCTCCTGCTCCATGTGCAGGACGGCG
>CAIRWM010000059.1 GCA_903882285.1 uncultured cyanobacterium | reverse complement strand
TCTGCACTGGTACGGCAAGCAGGGATCGCGGCCAGGTCGCAAGCTGGGCCACATCACCCTGCTGCTCGAGGGGGGCAGCGCAGGGGAGCTGGAGCGACAGCGCCAGGAGCGGCTGGAGCTGGTGCGCGCCATCTGGCCTCTCCCGGCGACGACGGCCCCCTGAGGCCAGGTCTCGCTGGGCCCGCCGGCAGGCTTAAAGTGCATCTGGACTGCTGTGTTGGTGACTGCCTTTCACAGTTTTCTGATCTGACTCCCTTTCGACACGGGGGATCTTCAGCGACGGCAACGTAAGCCGGCCTCGTAGCCGGAAACGAAGCCCCGCCTCTGATCCCCCTTCTGGTTCATCCAGGTCGAACACTGGGGCAAGACGGCACGGTGGTCCATCCCAATCTCCCGGTTCGGCTCAGCGTTCCTGAGCCCGAGCTCAACGCCACTCGATCAGTTCCTCGGCCGGGTAGCGCACCTTGGCCAGGGTGGCGTATTTGTCATCTGCTGCCCGGTAGCCGGCGGCGCAGACCACACAGGTGCGGTAGGGCGTCCCCTCCAGAGCCAGGATCCGGTCGTACTCGGCGGGGGTGAAGCCCTCGATCGGACAGGTGTCGACCCCCAGCAGGGCGGCGCTGGTCATGAAGGTGCCCAGGGCGATGTACACCTGGTTGCTGGTGAAGCGCTCCAGCTGCTGGCTGCGCGGTCCGTCTTTCAGGTCCTTGCACATCAGGTCGCGGTAGAAGCCGAGCTGCTCCAGCGGGATGCCACGGGCTGCGCTGGTGGCCTGCAGCAGCCGCTCCATGTCGCAGCTGTCGATGCTCCGCCGCACCAGGAACACCACCAGATGGGAGCAGTCGGTGATCTGGCTCTGATCCCAGGAGTGGGGGCGCAGCTCCTGCCGCAGGGCCGGGTTTTGCACCACCAGGAACTTCCAGGGCTGCAGGCCGTAGCTCGAGGGGCTGAGCACCAGGCTCTGCTCCAGCGCCTCCCAGGTGGGGATGTCGATGCGGCGATCGACGTCGAAGCTCTTGGTGGCGTAGCGCCAGCGCAGGGACTGGATCAGATCGGCTGGCGTCATCAAGGCGGCGCTCCAGGGAAAGGCGGAGGCATTCTGGAGGCCAGCCATGTCGCTTCGATGTCCACTTTCCAGCAGGCCTTCGAGCAGCTGCTCCTGCGCGCCCCGGGCCCGGTGTTCCCACGCGCCCGCGAACTGTATCTGCGCAAGTACCCCCTGGAAGCGGAGCCCCTTGGCTGCTTCCGCACCTTCCTGCTGCGCGAGGAGATCCAGGAGGCGGCCGGCGGCGCCGTGCGCATCCGAGCCCTCGACTTCGCTCTGGTGCACTGGCAGGAGGCCGCGATCGACCTCGATCAGGCCGCCGCCTACCTGCGCGAGCAGTGGCAGCTCAGCCCCGACGACCTGGCGCCGGAGCCGGGGCAGAGTTGGTTCCGCGAGGGCGGTGCCTACGCCCGCTTCAGCGCCCCGGCTGTCTATGAGCGGGCCGCCCCCACCACGCTGGTGGGTCCCTGAGCCGGCTCAGCCCCCGGCCAGCAGGGCCTCCAGCAGGACCTCGAGTCCGTCCCGCTCCAGCGTGGTCACCACGAAAACTTCCTGGGCGCTGCTTCCGCGTCGGGCCAGCAGCTTGAAGCCCCCGCTGATCGGCGCCGAGATCCGTAGCCGCAACACCGGACTGCGGCCGCGCACACGGCTGATCACCGCCGGGGTTACGGTGTCGATGCCCGGGACGGCGGCCAGCCGCTTCAGCACTGGGATCAGCCCCTCCACATAGGTGCTGTGGGTGATCACCACCCGGCCCATGGGGACCCCCGCCTCATTCCGGCTGCAGCGGCGCCATCGTCAGCCCCTCGGCGCTCAGTAGCTGGTGATAGAGCTCCGCCTGCTCCTGCGGTCCGCGCCAGACCACGGCCGAACCCTCGCCGTCGATGCGGTGCGCCAGCTCCCAGGCGCGATCGGGCTGCATGGCAGGAATGTGGCGCACCAGACACTCCACCACGTGCTGGAAGGTGTTGACATCGTCGTCGAGCACGATCACCCGAAAGTTCGGGTAGGGCTGCCGCACCCTCTGGCGGTCCTGCACCGCCGTGGGGGTGGCGGCAGTGCGGGGCTGGACGTGATCGACCATGACGGGGCGGGCGCGTCTGCCACCCAGCCTAGGTATCATTGGTACTCTCGTTCCCGAAGCACCGGATTCATGTTGATCACCTTCGGCTGGGCCTCCCTGGCTGCCATCTTCAGCTTTTCGATCGCCATGGTGGTGTGGGGCCGGAACGGTGACAACTCCATCGGTTTCTGAGCTGACCCTCTCCGGCAACACCCTGCTGGCCGCCATCGCCTCGCTGCTGTTGCTGTTCGTCAGTGGCGGGGTGATCTATCTCTCGATCGTCGAGTGGCGGGATCGGCGCCGGCGTAAGGCCCAGGAGGCCCGATCCCGCTCCTGAGCCCCCATGAGCCTCTGCCCTGAGGCCTGGCACGAGGCCGGCGACCTGCTCGTGCATCCCCCCGGTCCGGAGTCCGCTCATCCCGGGCGCCAGCTTCCCCTGAGCGACCTGATCGCGGCCATCGAAGCCTTGCAGGGCCAGAACATCGGCGGCGCCGATCCCTTTGACGGCGGCGCGGCATCAGCGGAGCTCGCCGGTCTGGCCCTGGCCTTGCTGCAACACCCCTCGAACCCCGCCAGCCGCAAGACGCTTCGCACCCGTGCCGATGCCCGGCGCCGGGAGCTGGTGGGGGACACGGTGACCTACGTGGTCAACCGCAATCTCAACACCAGCAACATCTGCACCCTTCGCTGCGGCTTCTGCGCTTTCCGCCGCGACGCCGCTGAGCCCGGGGCCTACCGCCTCGATCGCGCCGAGCTGTTGGTTCGCGCCGCCGAGGCCCGCCAGCGCGGTGCCACCGAGCTCTGCCTGCAGGCGGCGCTCGATCCCGAGGCCCGCCTCCAGGGCAGCCATCTGGCCTGGGCCGAGGCCCTGCTAACCGATCTGCAGCAGGCGGCGCCCGGTCTGCATCTGCATGCCTTCTCGCCCCAGGAGCTGCTGTTCTTCGCCGAGCAGGACGGCCTGCCCCTCGACACGGTGCTGCGACGCCTTCAGGCCGCTGGATTGGGCTCGGTGCCCGGCACCGCCGCCGAGGTCCTGAGTGAACCGGTCCGCCGGTTGATCTGCCCCGAGAAGCTTTCGGCACGAGCCTGGGTGACGGTGATGCTGCAGGTGCATCGCTGCGGCCTGGCCTCCACCAGCACACTGATGGCCGGCCACATCGAGAGCGCAGCCGATCGGGTCGCCCATCTGCTCACGCTCGTCGCCCTGCAGCGGTGGGCATGGCAGCATCAGCGCTCCGGATTCAGCGAGTTCGTGCTGCTCCCCTTCATCGGCGCCGCCGCGCCTGCAGCGCTCCGCCGCCGGGTGGGCCGCGACCAGCCCGATGCCACGGCCATGCTCACCCTCACCGCCCAGGCCCGGCTGCTACTCGGTCCCTGGATCGTGCACCACCAGCCCAGCTGGGTGAAGCTCACCCTGCCGGTGGCGGCCGAGGCCCTGCGCTGGGGCTGCGACGACCTCGGCGGCACCCTGATGGAGGAGCACATCACAACCATGGCCGGCGCCAGCGGCGGCACCGCCCAGACCCCGGAGGCCCTGCGGCAGGCGGCCCTGGCCCTGGGTCGTCCGGTGCGCCAGCGCAGCACTCTTTACGGTCTGGTGGCGGCTGCGGTGGCATGAAGCGCTTCGCCTTCCCCTTCTCCCTTCCTTTCCGCCGCCCCTTCCTGCCGGTGCTGCCGACCCTGGCTCGGCTGCCGCTGCCGATCACGGCCCTCGCCACGGCCGCGCTGCTGCTGGTGCCGGCCGTGGCGCTCTCGCGGCTGCCGCGTCCGCGCGCCCAGGGCCTCGAGCAGCTGATGGATGACGCCAGCTTGCTGCAGAGCTTCCCCGCCACGCCGCAGCGGCCCGTCCCCGAGCTCTGGCGCGAGCGTTTCGGTGCACCCCTCGCCACCCGCCTCTGGCGCCAGCAGCGGCGGCCCTGGTGGCAGTTCTGGGGGGCCCATGCCGACGGACCACCGTTCCTGGCCATCTCCACCGCCGGCCTGCTGGTCAGCCCCTCCGACCGCCTCCCCCCCACCACGATCCGGGTCGGTGACCTGCTGGTGGTGGCCCCCGATGCCCTCTCGCGGCGCCTGTTGGCCGATCGCCTTCGCCCCCAGCAGCGCCGCAGCCGCGGCCTGGCCCGTCGCTGCCTTGAACGGCTGGAGAGTGGCCAGGCGGTGTTCTGGAATCCCCAGGCACTCGCCGTCATCATCGGCCCGGTGGCGCCGCTGTTTCAGCCTTTTCAGGAGGGCTGCTTCACCCTCGACCTCGAATCCGCCGGCCTGCGCTGGCAGGGTGAGGCCGCTTCCATCGACGGCATTCTGGGTGCCGCCGCCCCCTCCCCGGCCCTCCTGCCTAGCCAGCTGCCCCTGAGCCCCGATCTGCTGCTCGAGCTGGAGGGGGCCTCGCTGGAGCAGCTGCTTCAGGGCCTGCTCGCCCGCCAGATGATCCGTGATCCCCTCGAGAGCCGCTATGGCCTGGATACCTCGCGGTTGGCCCTGCTGCGGCGGGCCCCATTCCGGCTGCGGTTGCGTCCCCAGCCCCAGGGCAGTTTCCAGGCTTCCCTGGAGCTGCAACTCGGCGTGGGAAAGGAGCGGCGTGCCTGGCAGCAGCTGCTCGATCGCCTCGCCGTCTCCCTGCAGGAGCAGGGCCTGCAGGAGCAGAGTCTCCAGCCGAATGCCGCCAAGGCCGGCATCCAGGCCGCCAAGCCCTCCCAGGCCCCCGAAGCCGGGGACCCAACGCTTCCACCGCAACCCACTCCAGGCCAATCCACTCCGGCGCAACCCATTCCAGCAAAAGCCACCCCAGCGCTTCGGCCGATGCCCAGCGCCACCTGGAGCCGCGACGATGGGGTTGCCGTGGGCGGCTGGCGCTGGATCACCCCAGCTAACGGGGAATCCCAACTGCTGTTCTTCCTCGGTCCGCCACCCCGGCCTCCGCTGCTGCCGATGGGGCGTTTTGGAACACCCCTGCCCGCCACTGTGGACCTGCGGCTGCGCGCCCGCCCGGCCAGTCTGGACGATCTCGGCCTGTTGCCGCCGGATATGCCCGAACTGGTGCGCCGCTCCGATCAGCTCTGGATCGAAGCCCTGCCGCCGTTCCGCGGCGGGGCCTTCCAGCCGATCAGCCTGCTGAGGGGGCGGCTTCAGTTGCCGCTTCGGCCGGCTCGCTGACCTCTTGGCGCTCCCGCTTGCGACGCTCGGCCGCCACGGTTTCCTCCATCAGCTCAACAGCCTGGGCCATCTTCTCCAGGTTGCTGGTGTAGAGGCTGAGGTCTTTGTCGAGGCGATCGCGCAGTAGCCCCATCGATTCACCCAGATCGTGGGCGTATTGGCGCAGGGCCTGGGGTTCGATCGCCCCAGCACCCTGAGCCTGCTCCATCAGGCTCAACAGGCCGACGGCCATCAGCCGCGAGTAGTGGAAGTCAGGGCGACGGATGCTGGCCAGGGCCGCCGCCACGGGCTCGGGAGCGCCCTCGCCCTGCCGTTCGACCCACTGCTTCACTTCGTCGACGGAGTGGTGCCCCATGGCTCCTGAGGCGCCTGAGGCCTGCTGCCGCAGTTGCACGGGATCGAAGGCGGAGGCGCGGCAGAGGGCGTCGAACAGCGGCTCGCGCTGATGTTCCGGGCGATAGCCCTTGGCGAAGCCCTCGAACACCTGCACCAGTCCCACGGCGAACAGGGGATCGGCCTGAAATCCTTTCTGATGGCTCAGCAGATGGAGCTCGACCAGCAATTCGTCGACCATGCGCCGATAGAGCGGCGCGATGACGTGCGGAAAGGCGGCGTGAAAGGCACGCTTGCTGTCGGCAACGGTGAGGGCGGCGCTCACGCGAGTCGGACCGTTCGAAGTTCAGCGACCTTAGCGCTGCAGACCCGCGGCGGACCTTGCCTGCTCCCGCTGGCCACCCCACGACCCTGCAGCGGCTCGGTAGGATCGCTCCAGTCACGCCGCTGCCGCCCATGATCCCGATCGTCATCGAGGAGTCGGGTCGGGGCGAAAGGGCATTCGACATCTACTCCCGCCTGCTGCGGGAGCGAATCATCTTCCTCGGCGAGACGGTCACAGCGGAATCCGCCAACCGGGTGGTGGCCCAGCTGCTCTTCCTTGAGGCGGAAGATCCCGATAAGGACATCTTCCTCTACATCAATTCCCCCGGCGGCTCCGTCTACGACGGCCTGGGCATCTTCGACACCATGCAGCACATCAAGCCCGATGTGCAGACCGTTTGCGTTGGCCTGGCCGCCAGCATGGGCGCCTTTCTGCTCTGCGCCGGAGCCAAGGGCAAGCGCAGCAGCCTCACCCATTCGCGAATCATGATTCACCAGCCTCTGGGTGGGGCCCGGGGCCAAGCCAGCGACATCCGCATCCAGGCCGACGAGATCCTCTATCTCAAGGACAAGCTCAACCGCGAGCTGGCCGACCGCACCGGCCAGCCGCTCGATCGCATTCAGACCGACACCGACCGCGACTTTTTCATGTCTCCCGGTGAGGCCAGCGCCTACGGCCTGATCGACAAGGTGATCGAAAAACGTTCCGTGCGGCCTGTCTGAGAGCCACGGTGTCGGTTTGGTTCCAGCTGCCTCAAACCCCAGCGTTCCTTACTGGGCCTGAAGTAGGACCACAGTGCACGATCAGGGTCCACTGAATCCAAGGTAGTTGGTTGTGCAGGGAACGGTGGCGATGAGGCTGAGGGATCCGAATCGCTGAATTCTGCTTGATGCAGCCATGAGTGAGCACCTAGGCGGTCCGCCTAACCGACGACATCAGCTTAAGCTGTGCCGATGACACCTACTCCTGCCGTGCCGGTGCCTGCAGTACCTGCGTGGGAAAATTGAAACAGGCGCTGTTGATCAGAGTGATGAGAGTTTCCTCGACGATGACAAGTTCGCCGAGGCATTTGCTCTGCTCTGCGTCAGCTACGCGCTTGCTGACTGCATGATCAGCGCGAACGTTGAGGAGATGCTTTAGATCGCTGGGGACGCCTC
>CAIRWM010000058.1 GCA_903882285.1 uncultured cyanobacterium | reverse complement strand
CTCACGGTGGATCTGGACTGGTTCGACCCGGCGGTGCTGCCGGGCACCGGAACGCCGGAACCGGGCGGCTTCCGCTGGGGTGATTTCGCCAGGCTGGTGGAAGAGCTGCGCCACCACCAGCTCGTGGCCGCCGATGTGGTGGAACTGGCCCCCCAGCTGGATGCCAGCGGCGTGAGCGCGGTGCTGGCGGCGAAGGTGGTGCGCAGCCTGCTGCTGTTGCTGGGGGCATGCGCCGGACCAGCGCCTGCTCAGTAGCAGCAGGTGCCGCTGGAGCGCTGCTCCCGCAGGCGCTCGTGCTGCTGACCGATCAGCAGGATCGCCAGGGTGGGGTGGTTGTGGAGCAGGTTGAGAAAGCGCAGCCGCTCCAGCCGCAGGATCTCCACCGGCGTCAGGGCCACGGCGTCACTGCGGTGCACCCCCTCGCGCCAGACGATGTCGCGGTAGCTGAACAACTCGCCGGGGCGGTAGCAGGTCTTGGGGCCAGCGTCGCGCTGCAGTTCAACGATGCCGCGCCGTACAGCGTAGATGGCATTGGCCGTGCCGCCGCGGGTGAAGACGCGGGCACCGGTGGGCAGGGTGAAGGTCTCGCAGTCCACCTGCAAGGCCATCAGGTCAATGGGTGAGGTCGTTGCCGGGGTCGCGACCAAGATCGGTCACCTCCTGAGGCGAGTGGGTGGCATGAAGCGCATACCTACAACTTACCGCTGGTCTGCCAAGGTGCGCTCGGCTGCAGCGGACCCTCCCGGAGGGATTTTTTATAGAAACTTCAGGATTCCGGCAGGCCGGTGGAGAAGCTGAGCTGCTGATTGGCCTCTGGCACTGCGGCGGCGGGGGCGGTTCCGCCCGGCGCCATCACCGGCAGCCGCGGCGGCCGGGCCGTCCAGTGGTGACACCACAGCTCGGCGGCCAGGTCGGGATGGATCGGCAGCTGGCGCAGCTGGCACCAGCCCAGCTCCACGCCGCTGGGGGGCGTGCAGTGGCGGCAGCTACGGCAGTGGGGGCGATTGCCCATCCGGTTTGGATCCCGATGTGGGAGCAGGGGGCTCAAACTAATCAGCCCCCTTGCCTCTGGGAAGGGGAAAATCCGAATCACAGGGTTTCTCCGCTCTCCTTGAGCAAAACCGTTCCTCCGGCCTCCGCGCAGCGCTGAGCCCCGGCCCTCCATAGGATCCCGCCCAGCCCCGAACCGAGCCCGCCATGGCCAGCCCCTCCCCCGCCACGGACTCTTCCCACGCCGTCCTGGCCCGCACCCCCCTGTTTGAGGCGGCCAGGGTCGCCGGCGGCCGCATGGTGCCCTTCGCCGGCTGGGAGATGGCGGTGCAGTTCGGCGGCCTGATCCAGGAGCACCAGGCCGTGCGCGAGAACTGCGGTGTCTTCGACATCTCCCACATGGGGGTGCTCACCCTGCGCGGCGACGGCGTCAAGGACGCCCTGCAGACCCTGGTGCCGAGCGATCTGTTCCGGATCGGACCGGGCGAGGCCTGCTACACCGTGCTGCTCAACGAGGCCGGCGGCATCCGCGACGACCTGATCGTCTACGACCGGGGCCGCGTTGTCGCGGCTGGAGACGAGCGTGACGAGCTGGTGGTGGTGATCAACGCCGCCTGTGCCGAGGCGGACACCGCCTGGATCCGCGAGCAGCTCGAGCCCCGGGGGATCGCCGTGCGCGATCGCAAGGGCGATGGTGTGCTGCTGGCCCTCCAGGGTCCGGAGGCCCCGGCGCGGCTGGAGGCACTCACGGGCAGCGATCTCACCGGTCTGCCGCGCTTCGGCCACCGGGAGCTGACCCTGCGCGGCGGCGAGCTGGAGGGGGCGCCGGTCTTCGTGGGCCGCACCGGCTACACGGGGGAGGACGGTTTCGAGCTGCTGCTGGGCCGCGAGGCGGGCCTGGCCCTGTGGCAGCAGCTGCTGGCCGCGGGCGTCGCCCCCTGCGGTCTGGGCGCACGCGACACCCTGCGCCTGGAGGCGGCGATGCACCTCTACGGCAACGACATGGACGCCAGCATCACGCCGCTGGAAGCCTCCCTGGGCTGGCTGGTGCACCTGGAGATGCCGGCCGACTTCATCGGCCGCGAGGCCCTCGAGCGCCAGAGCGCCGAAGGGGTGCAGCGGCGCCTGGTGGGGCTGAAGCTGCAGGGCCGGGCGATCGCCCGCCACGGCTACCCGGTGCTGCACGACGGCGCGGTGGTGGGGGAGGTGACGAGCGGCACCTGGTCGCCCACATTGGGGGAGGCGATCGCCCTGGCCTACGTGCCGGCGGAGCTGGCAAAGCTGGGCACCGAGCTGGCGGTGGAGATCCGCGGCAAGGCCGAGCCGGCGCTGGTGGTGAAGCGCCCCTTTTACCGCCGGGGCTGAGGGGTGGACACGCTGCGCATCAGCGCCATCCGCGCCTGGGGCCACACCGGCTATTTCGACGCCGAGCAGGAGCTGGGCCAGTGGTTCGAGGTCGACCTGGAGATCACCCTCGACCTCTCCCGCACGGGCGAGGACGACGAGCTGGCCCACACCCTCAACTACGCCGCGGTGATCGAGCGGGTGAAGGAGCTGGTGCAGAGCAGCCGCTTCCGCACGATCGAGCGGTTGAACAGCCGGCTGTGCGAGGCGGTGCTGGCTTTTCCGGAGGTGAGGGAGGTGCGCTGCAGCCTCACGAAGGTGGCCGCGCCGATTCCCGGCTTCGACGGGCGGGTCACGATCGAGATGGTCCGCCGGCGGGAGGACGCCGCCGCCGCGGCCGGATGAGCAGCCCATCCGCGGCGCAGGCGGCCATCGCCCTCGGCGCCAACCTGGGCGACTGCCGGGCCACCCTGGAGGCAGCCCTGGCGGCCCTGGGCACCAGCCCGGGGGTGCGGGTGCTGGCCCGCTCCCGCTGGTACCGCAGCGCGCCGGTGGGCCCGCCCCAGCCCGATTACGTGAACGGTTGCGCCCTGCTGGCGGTGGCGCTGGAGCCGGAAGCCCTGCTGGAG
Organism: uncultured cyanobacterium; assembly: GCA_903882285.1. Lineage (GTDB taxonomy): Bacteria > Cyanobacteriota > Cyanobacteriia > PCC-6307 > Cyanobiaceae > Cyanobium. Next base: position 494 of record CAIRWM010000058.1, on the reverse strand, counting down.
CGCCTGCTGGCCACGGAGCGCCGCTTCGGCCGGGTGCGCGGCGAGCGCTGGGGCCCCCGCCACCTCGACCTCGACCTGCTGCTGGTGGGCGATCAACGCCTGGCCAGCCCGCACCTGACGCTGCCCCATCCCCGCATGGCGGAGCGGGCCTTCGTGCTGGTGCCCCTGGCGGAGATCGCGCCGGCCTGGATCGATCCGGTCAGCGGCCAAAGCGTGGCGGAGCTGGCGGCGGCGCTGAGGGGCGAGGGCGGCCTGATGGCTCTGGAGCATGAACAGACCCTGGCGGCACTGGAGCCTTAGCCGCCCGCAGACGGCTCAAGGCGTGCGCTGACGATCCCGGAAACGAAAGACAAACCCCTCCATACAGCCCACCAATACACCTGCACTATAGATAGGGCTTCCTGAAAAATAGAAGATCGCTTCCGCTGCAGTTGATCTGAGCTGTTGAAAGCGGTAAAATGTGCTGAAATCGGCTGATTTGAGCCGAAAAGCCG
>CAIRWM010000057.1 GCA_903882285.1 uncultured cyanobacterium | reverse complement strand
CGGTCTGGTGGTTGATTACATCGGCATCGCCCCCCAACTCAAAGAAGCACTGGCGACCTACACCGCAGCGAGGGGCAAGGGCGCTCCGACCATTGACACCAGTGAGGCGCTGCGGATCCTCAAGGAGAAACTCCAGGTTGCCCATGACCTGCTTCACCCCATCGACTGGAGTGGGTTCAGGGATCCCAAAACAGCGATGGCACTGCTGCCCAACTGCCTGGATCACATCCTTGAACTACCAGATGGAAAAAGGCGATATTGCGACACCGTGCTGGCAATGACCAGAGCGTTTGCTTTGTGCGGCACCCTTGATGAAGCGATGGCACTCAATGATGAGGTGACCTTCCTTCAGGCGATCCGAGCACCACTGGTCAAAGGTGATGGAAGTGGTGGAGACGGGAGTAACCCCAAGAATGTTGATTTTCAGTTGCGCCAACTGCTCTCTGAGTCATTGGTGGCAGATGGAATCACTGATGTCTTCAAGGTGGCGGGTCTTGAGAGGCCAGATGTCAGCATCCTGTCGGATCAGTTTTTGGCAGAAGTAAGCAAGATCCCCCAGAAGAACCTGGCGGTTGAGCTGCTGCAACGCTTGCTAAGGGAAGAGGTTCAGACACGCTTCAAGACCAATGTGGTCAAACAGAAGCGGTTCAGCGAACTCCTTCAGGCATCCCTGAACAAATACGCGAACCGCTCCATCGAGGCGGCACAGGTGATCGAGGAACTGATTGCGATGGCAAAGCAGTTCCGTGATGAAGCAGAGAAAGTCGAAGCAATGGGGTTGTCTGTCGCTGAGGTTGCCTTCTACGACGCCCTGGCGAACAACCAATCAGCACACGATCTGATGGGTGATGAGGTGCTGATGAAGATGGCGAGGGAACTGGCAGAAAAACTCAGGGGCAACCTCAGCATCGATTGGCAATACAAGGAGAATGTTCGGGCACGATTGCGAACGATGATCAAAGCACTGCTCAAACGCTACAAGTATCCGCCTGATCAAGAGGCGGCAGCGATTGAACTGGTGCTCCAGCAGACGGAGATGATTTCCGAAGAATGGGCACGGGAGGATCTTGGTGAGAAGATCGAAGCGGCCGTGGTCCATGCCCTTGGCCAGATTTTCTGATCGAGCACTACCCCTCAGCCACCCCAGCCATTCCTCAAGCCCGCAATCCAGCAGCGTCACAATCCTGGAGGTCCGATGCATAGATAGATTGGACTCTTCTGCTGCGGCAGCTGGTGGAAACGCTCTTCAGCGCCTCGCTGTTGCGCCCTCCGCGATGAGCGCCATCGGCTGGCGTCTGCCCCTGCCTGCCTTTGGCGCGAAGATGGACAGATTCGCTCGTCCCCCCATGGTCTCCGCGCCGCCGCCCCCGGGCGGTCTCGATGCCCGACCCCGGCGCGGCCGCAGGCCCTGGGGCTGGAAGACGTGGCTGGGGCTGGGTTTATTTGTCGGCCTGGGTTACGGCCTCACCCAGCGGCTGCTGTTGATTCAGCTGGGCGACGGCTGGCGCGGCAGCCAGAACTTCGGGGTCAAGCCGTTCCCTGGCAACGAGCTGGAGGGCCTGCGCCGCCGTTTCGGCGCGGAGGGTCAGGAGATCCGCGGCGACCTCGACCTGCTGGAACTGGAAGCGCAGCAGAAGCGGCAGAAGGCCGAGCTCGACAAGCGGCAGGCGGAGATGGCGGAGCGGGAGCGGCTGGAGGAGGAGCGCCGCCAGCGAGCGGCGGATCGGGCCCGGCTGGAAGGGCTCGAGGAGGCTCCCACCTCCCCGGAGCTCCCGGCCGCCGCGCTGCCGCCGCTGGAGACGCCGGAACTGCCCCCGATGAGCCCGTCGCCGCCCCAGTCGGCCGTCGATGTGCCGGCCCCCCCGGCGCTGCCCGAACCCACGGCCGATCCCACGCTGCCTCGCTGATCTGCCACAGTTCGTGGATCCTTCCGGCTCGGTCATGAGCGCGCCGCAATCCCTGCTTCAGGCTGCCGTGAACCGGCTGGCGGCCCGCCTTGGCAGCGGCCTGGCCGAGTCGGCCGCGAGCCTGGCCGTGCTGGCCCAGGACGCCCCCGCCAGGCTGCAGCAGGAGCTCGGCCTGTTCTGGGAAGAGGTGGAACTGGAGGCCGAGCGGCTGGAACGCGGTGAGGGTGCGCCCGCGTCGGCCGTTGCGCAGCAACGCACCGCTTCCCAGCAACGCGCCTCAAGCTGGGGGGAGCCGGCCGGCCGCGATCCCCAGGAGCAGATCGATGCCCTGAGGGCCCGCGTGGCGGAGCTGGGTCGCCGGCTCGAGCAGCCGCCTCGGTGAGCGACCCCTCCCCCCTCTCGATGGCCTGGGGCTCCCGGCTGCTCCGTTCTCTGCGCATCTGGTGCCTGGCGCTGAGCCTGCTGCTCGGGCTCTGGTGGGATGGCCGGCGCTGGAGCTATCCCGGTGGTCACAGCGCCGAGCGCCAGGCGGTGCGTCAGCGGCGGCGGGCCCGCTGGCTCACGGCGGAGTTTCTGGCCCTGGGGTCGGCCTTCATCAAGCTGGGGCAGCTGCTCTCGGCCCGGCCCGACGTGCTTCCGGCCGAGGTGGTGGAGGAGCTGGCTCACCTGCAGGACCGGGTGCCGGCCTTCCCCTTCGCGGTGGTGGAGTCGATCCTCGCCAGCGAACTGGGTGAGCGCCGCGTCGAGATCATCGACCTTGAGGTGGAGCCCCTCGGCTCAGCCAGCCTGGCCCAGGTGCATCGCGCCAGCCTGCGCAGTGGCCGCCAGGTGGTGTTCAAGGTGCAGCGCCCCGGCCTGGAGCGCCTGTTCCGCCTCGATCTGGAAGTGCTGCAGCAGGTGGCGGCGGCGGTGCAGCGCCACCCGCGCTGGGGGGTGGGCCGCGACTGGGTGGGCATCGCCAAGGAGTGCCGCCGCGTGCTGCTGCGCGAACTCGACTTCCGCCTGGAGGCCGAGCACGCCGCCCGCTTCCGCCAGCAGTTCCTCGATGATCCCGCCATCCGCATCCCCGCCGTGGTGTGGGAGCTCAGTTCCCGCCGCGTGCTCTGCCTCGACTACGTGCCTGGCATCAAGATCACCGACCGGCCGGCCCTGCTGCAGGCCGGCATCGATCCCGCCGCGGTGGCGGAGAAGGGCGCCGCCAGCTATCTGCAGCAGCTGGTGCGCTTCGGCTTCTTCCACGCCGACCCCCACCCGGGCAACCTGGCCGTGGCCGCCGACGGCGCCCTCATCTACTACGACTTCGGGATGATGGGGCAGATCTCCGAGCGGCTGCGCAGCCGCATCGGCCGCATGGTGCGGGCCGCCGCCGGCCGCGATGCCTCAGCGCTGGTGGCGGAACTGCAGCAGGCCGGGGTGCTGGCCGCCGGCATCGATCCCGGTCCGGTGCGGCGCCTGGTGCGGCTGATGCTCAACGAGGCCCTCACCCCTCCCTTCTCGGCCAACGTGCTGGAGAAGCTCTCCGGCGACCTCTACGACCTCGTCTACGGCCAGCCCTTCCGCCTGCCGGCGGAGCTGATCTTCGTGATGCGGGCCCTCTCCACCTTCGAGGGGGTCGGCCGCAGCCTGGATCCCGGCTTTAGCCTGGTCTCCATCGCCCGTCCGTACCTGCTGCCCCTCATGACCGCCAGCGGTAACGGCCCCAACGAGCTCTTCAACGAAATCTCGCGCCAGGCGGCGGAGGTGGGCAGCCGGGCCCTCGGCATTCCGCGCCGCCTCGACGAGAGCCTCTCGCGCATCGAGCAAGGCGACCTGCAGGTGCAGATCCGCGCCGGCGAGACCGACCGACTGCTGCGGCGTCTCGCCCTGGCCCAGCAGAGCGCCAGCCAGTCCTTCCTGCTCGGTGGCCTGGCGGTGGCGGCGGCCCTGCTGGCGGCCAGCAGCCGTCCAGCCCTCTGCGCCGTGCCCCTGGTGCTCGGCCTGCCAGTGGGTCTCGGCTGGCTGAAGCTGCAGGCCCGCCTCAAGCGCGATGGCCGGCTGGATCAGCTGCCCGGCCAGGGGACCGGCAGCTGATCCAGCCCCTGCTGAGCCAGCCGGGCAAGGCCGGTGCTCAGACCGTGCCGCCTGGGTTCTCCACGGCGCCGTTGGGGGTGAGCTTGTCGATCACCTGGGGCAGGGCCTGGGCGATGAAGCTTGAGGCCTGCTTGGGATCGATCCCCAGCTTCTGGGCAAATTCCTGCACCTGGGCATTGCCGAGCACGCTGTCGATCTGTTCGGCGGTGATCGACTGGTTGTTGCCGGTGCTCACCCAGCTGCCGAACACCTCGCCGGCACCGCCGTTCTGGAATTTCTGGGCCAGGCCGGAGACCCCGCCGTTGGTCTGGAGGAACTCATTCAGTGCCGGAGCCTTGTCGCCGGCGACGGCGGTGACCACACCGCCGATGAGGTCATCAAGAAGAGCCATGGGAGTTCGCAAAAAGGGAAAACCATCCCGCACCATGGCCACGGTCGCCCGTCGCGTCAGCCCCGCCGCTGCGGGTGACATCAAACGCCAGAGATCGGGAACAGTCTGATCGGTGCCCCTGTGGCGCTTGCCGCGGGGAGCTTCAGGCCTTGCCGCGGGGGCCCCGGTCGTCGACACCGGCGTAGATCGCCT
>CAIRWM010000056.1 GCA_903882285.1 uncultured cyanobacterium | reverse complement strand
GTCTTGATCAGCAACAAACCTCCGCAGACCTGAGCAGCCGCTCCGGCTGCGGTTCGCAACCGATTCCGGCCACGAGCAGACGTTGTAGTAAACCCTTGAGATAGAACCGGCGGTTGAAGCGATAAGACATCTCTGCAAGATAGCGATCTCCATACTTCTTGAAGTTAAATGCATGGTGGGTGCCACTGAGCGCCGTTTTGACATTCCCCATGATTGTGTTTAGCCATTGAAATAGCGGCACATCCTTTGGTTTCCTGCCGCCTATTACTATCGGTACGTGCTCGCAGTTTGCCGCACCTACAGCACGGAAGCAGGCCAAGCCATCAGAGAACACGACGCTTCCTGGCGCAAGACTATCCAAAGACCAGGCCGCAATGGCATCGCTTGTAAATCCACTCACGCGATTGAGCCTGAGATGAATAGGCCGGTTTTCATCGCTCATTTCCAAGGCTGCGACGAAGGGAACCTTATTCTCTGAACCCCGTCCAGCTTTGCCCCCATTGAGCTCTCCGCCAAAGTAGGCATCATCAATATGGACAATCCCCCGGAGCAAATATTTTCCATCACGATCCTTCATCGCCTCCATCAGCTTATGCTTGATTTTCCAGCTAGTAGGATAACTCACGCCAAGTTGCCTCTTGAGCTCCATCGCTGAAATCCCATTCTTTGCATGGGTGATCAAAAATATCGCCTGGAACCATATGGACAAAGGTAGCTTGGTGGAGTCAAAGATTGTTCCCGCTGTTGCCGTCGTCTGGTGGCGGCACTGATTGCACTGGTACCGTTTGCGGCGGTCGTCGTGGATCACGCCGAAGTTCTCACTCTCCCCACACCGCTGGCAACGGAAGCCCTCGGGCCATCGGGCAAGCTCCAGGGCCGCGAGGCACTTCTCCTCTGTCCCATAGGCCTGAATGAATTCGGAGAGGGAAAACCCCTCCTGGTACTGAACTTTGTTCTGGGCCACGCGAGGGTCCTCCGTTAGTGCACCGGTACTAGTCTGGCGTCTGGTTGGCGGGCGGCCATGGGCTTGCGGTGCTTTGTTGCTGATCAAGAAGAGAGTTGTTCCAGTTCGCATCCTTCGGCTCCAAGCCCTATATTTGGCTTTAATTGTCGATGGGTGCAATAAGTGTCAGCCCCATTTGCTGTTCATCGGTCGGCGATCTCGCCTGATATTCACGGTCCAGTCGACGCCCAGCTCTCCTCTCTGGGTCCGCTCCCCGCCGTGGTGCCCGGCGCTTCGGCGTTGCCCACGCCCGAGTGTCTGATCGCGCTCGATCTGCTCTGCTGGTTGGGCTCCGGTCGCGAGGTGGCGGATCGACTGCAGTGCAATCCCAGTACGGTGAGTCGCAAGTCTGAAGCCTGCGCCCTCAGTCTCGGCCTGTTTCTGCGCAAGCGCCATGCCCTCTGGAATCTCTACGGCCAGACCGAGCTGCTTCAGGCCGAACGCGAATTGCATCAGCGCTATCGCCTGGCGGGTTACCTTCCACTGCGCCTCGATGTCTCCGCTGACGCCGCCGGCCTGCTGGGTGTGGAGTCTGGCCTGAGACCCTGGGAGACCGGCGGCCAGGGGCATCTCTCCGTGGGTCGGCCGCTGGAACTCTTGCAGCAGCGCGTCACCGATGCCTGGTTGTGCAGCTTCTGCGATGAATTGCCCGCCAACCTTGACGCTGACTGGTGCGTGTTCGATCTCTGTCGGTTGCCGCTGCTGCTGCTGGCCCACGTCGCCCACCCCCTGGTCGCCAGAGGCAACGGCATAACCAGAGGCAACGGCAAGCAGCGGCTGCCGGAGCCTGCCGGGGAGCTCCTCCCCCCGGGCAGCCTGACCGATTTTCCCAGCGTGAGCCTGCCGGTCCACTGCCAGCCCAAGCGCTTCGCTGCCCTGCAGCGCCACGGCCTCGGCGGTACCACTGTGGCCCTGCAGCGCCACGACCCCCTGAAGTGGGACGGCCTGCTCGATGACGCCCTCAGTCTGCGTCCCGGCACCGAGCTGGATCTGCTCCAGCACCCCGACTGGCGCGCCCTGCCCTTCGGGCTCGACCATCAGGCCCGAATCGGGCTGGTCTTTCACCGCGATCTCAGCGGCCATGCGGTCACCTGTCACCTGGTCGACCGCCTCGAGCGTTGGCGGGATGGCCTGGCCACCGCCGTAGTTACTGCCAGTTGCTAGCCCAGCCTCAGGCCCTCGATGCCCTGCCAGCCCAGATAAGCCGCCAGTACCAAGCTGAGGCTGGCTACCAGCCCATCGGCATGGGCCACCAGCCAGTCCATGCTGCCCCGCAGCCAGGGCAGCACCCGATCACGGCCCAGCAGCAACACCGCCAGCAAGGGCAGCAGCAGCAACACGCCGGTCGCGAGGCTGAAGGCTGCTCCCGTCAGGATTTCCTGCGTGCCGTTGAAACCGGCTTCCAGCAGGCTGCCGCTGGCCTTGGCGAACAGGAACAGGTCGTCGGGGGCGAGCACCTGGATCGCCGCACTCACTCCCAGCAACGGCAGCAGGGGCATAGCGCCGAACTGGTCCAGCCGTCGGCTCCAGGCCGGCGAGGCCCCCGCCTCACCCCGGCTCAGCAGCTCGTTCATCCCTACGGCCAGCAAGGCGCCGGCACCGAGCAGATCAAGGCCGGTGCGGTGCTGGCTGCCCTTGTCCATCGTCAGCAGCAGGCCGTGGCCGACGCTGAGCATCAGGGTCAGCTCCAGGGCGGAGATCAGCAGCCAGGCCGTCACGAACCAGCCGCCCCGCCGCAACGGCTCCGGGCCGATCAGCAACAGCAGCAGCACGCCGATGTGCAGCGGGCTGAAGGCGATCGCCAGGGCAAAGCCCAGCAGTTCGCTCCAGAGGGTGGTGAGGCTCAGTGGGGAGAGGGCGGCAATCCCCATTCTCCCGGCTGGGCGCACACCGGCACGTTCCAGCGCAGCACGCTCACCGCTCCGGTGCCGAGCACCAGCAGGGCTCCGCCGCCACTGCCGAGACCGAGCCAGGTGCCGGCCAGGCTGCGCAGCAGATGCCCGTGGCTGACCAGGGCCACACGCACCACGGCCCCGTTGCAGGCGGCGCCAAGCGCCAGGGCTCGGGCCCGGTCGATCACCCGCTCCCCCTCCGGCAGCAGCGGCCGGTCCGTTCGGCCCGTGTGGCGTCCCTGGCGGGCCCAGTCTGTGGCGCCATGCGCAGTAACCACAGTTCCAGGCGTTGCTCCTCCTTGCCGGCCTCCCCACCGGCTTCAGCCACGGATCTCAAACCAGTCGGTACCGGTCGGGGCCACCCGCGCGCTGCTGACGCTGCTCACCTGGGCCCCCAGCGGTCCCTTCTCGCACCACAGCTGCAACTCGGCCAGTTGCAGCGGATGGCCCTCGGCCTCCACCTCCACCGAGCCATCGGCGAGGTTGCGCACCCAGCCGCTCAGCCCGAGTTCGCTGGCCCGGCGCCGACAGCCCGCGCGATAGCCCACTCCCTGTACCAGGCCGCGCACTGTCAGGCGCCAGCGCTCTCCAGGGGCCTTGCTGCGGGGTTCACTGGGCTGCACGAAGCGCCGCTCATCGGCGGCGGCGCGGCGCGCCCGGCTGCGGCGGCCAGGCGCGAGGGAATCACCGGGCATCCAGCCCAGTGGAGATGCAGCCAGCTGGCGTGCACGTTCGCTGCTGTCCATCCCTCGGTCCTCCGTGGCGAACCCCAGCCTTCAAGCTGCCACAGGCCGGCGCCATCGGCCACGTCGGCTTCGCCCGGGGGCTGCAGCTGCCAGCGGTGGAATTCGTGGCCGTGGAAGCGCTCGCCCTGTCGCACCACCAGTCCATCGACGCTGGCCACCGCGTCGCGGTAGCCCAGGCTCAGTTCGCCCCGCCGCGCCGAGAACGGCAGCACCCCCGCCATCGCATGGCTGTGGCCGTCGCCGTCCTCCAGCCTCTGGCCCAGCAGCAGCAGCCCGCCGCATTCGGCCACGATCGGCAGCCCGGCCGCAGCGGCCCTGGCCAGCGCCCCCAGGCTGCGGCGACTGGCCGCCAGCTGCGCGGCATGGAGCTCCGGGTAGCCGCCCGGCAGCAGCACGGCCCGGCAGTCGGGCGGCAGGGGCTCGTCCGCCAGGGGACTCCAGGCCGTGGGCTGCAGACCGACGGCCTGCAGCAGCTCCGCCGCCTCCGGATAGCGGAAGTGGAAGGCAGCGTCGCTGGCGATCGCCACCGGCAGCCCGCCCTGCGGTCTACCAGCGGCTGGACCAGCCGGCGGGCCGGGTGGCGGCCCGGGCGGCCCCGCCTGCACCAGGGTCCAGCGGATCGGATCCTCGGCGCCTGGCAGCGTCGGCGGTGGCGCCAGCAGCGGCCAGAGCCGGTCCATGGCCAGGTGCTGCTCCGCCAGCTCGGCCCAGATTCGCTGGCGTTCGCCCAGATCCTCCAGTTCCCGCGCCGGCAGCAGCCCCAGGTGGCGGGAGGGCAGCTCCAGGCTGGGGTGGCTGGGCAGCAGCCCCAGCAGCGGCACCTCGATCGCCGCCAGGGCCTCCGCCAGCAGGGCGCGGTGCCGCTCGCTGCCCACCCGGTTGAGCACCACGCCCGCCAGGCGCACCCGGGGCGGGCCGTGGTCGCGGAAGCCGCGCACCAGCGCTGCAAGGGAGCCGGCCTGCCGCGAGGCCTCCACCACCAGCACGACCGGCAGATCCAGCAGGGCGGCTACGTGTGCTGAACTGCCCTCGCTGCTGGGCCCGCGGCCGTCGAACAGCCCCATCACCCCCTCCACCAGCGTCCGCTCGGCGCGGCTGCCGTGCCAGTGGAAACTGCGCCGAACCCACTCCGGATCGCAGAGCAGGGGGTCGAGGTTGCGGCAGGGCCGGCCCGCCACGGCCGTCAGCAGCTGCGGATCGAGGTAGTCGGGCCCCACCTTGAAGGGCTGCAGGCTCTGGCCGCGCTGCCGGGCCGCCGCCGCCAGGCAGAGGCTCAGCAGGGTCTTGCCGCTGCCGCTGCAGGGAGCGGCGATCAGGCAGCTCACGAATCGATCAGCGGGGCAGCAGGGCCGCCGCCAGCGGGGCCACCGCCGCCAGCAGGGGGTTGGTTGAGTCGTGGCCGCCACCCAGTAGACGGGCCATCTCCACCTCCTCCTTCTCCTCCGGTAGTGGCACCACGTCTTCGGCCAGCTCCATGGAGGCCATGCCGCCCGATTCCAGCCGCATGCAGCCCCCCGATTCGGAGCAGAGGATCACGCACAGATGGGGCCGGCTGGGGGGCTCGCAGATGAGCCGCAGCCCCACGATCGCGCCGGGGTGCGCCTTCGGGGCTCCCACCGGTACGGGCATCAGCCGCACCCGCACCGTGGCGCCGTCGGTGCGCTGGAACTCGGCGTCGACACCCCCCTTTTCCTCCGGCACCGCCTGGCTGCTGATCAGGTGCCAGCCCAGCCGGTCGGAGATCCAGGCCACCAGCAGCAGCCCCTTGACCGGATGGTCCCCCTCGACGTCGACGTCGAGCTGCACCACATGGGCCAGGGCCTCGCGGCGCGAGGGGGGATCGAACACCATCGCCAGCGATTCGCGCCAGCTGCGCAGTCGCAGCCAGTTGAGGTCGTTCACCGCCTGGCCCATGGCGATGCGCTCGGTCAGCACATCGAGGCAGCGGGCCGGTTCGCCCAGCGAGGTGTCGATCACCAGCCGGCGCGGCAGCGGCGCCAGCGCCTCCAGCATCTCGGGGGGTTCGTCGAGGCTGCTGTTCCACCACACCCAGCAGGGCAGGTCGTCGCCCACGAGGGGCTGGATCAGGGGTAGCCCCTGCTGGATCGCCCCCAGGCCGCCGCGCAGCACGATCACATCGCCGCAGGCGGCCCCGGCGCTGCCTTCCTCGGGCAGTGGGCAGAAGGCGGCCACCATCGTTTCGAGCGGCCGACCGGCCTCCAGGGTGGGGGCCAGGGTGATGAGCCGCCGTGGCATGTGGGCGCTGATGGCGCTCTCCACGAACTGGCCGCGCTGGTCGGAGCTCTGCTGGGTGCCGGGCAGGGTGCCCAGGGCCCAGGTGAGGCGCGGATCCATCGGTGCGGTGCTCAGCGGCAGGCCCACGGCGGTGATCGCCGCGCTGGCGGCCTGCAGTACGTCGTCGCGATCCAGTCCGCGGATCGGCCCCTCGACCCGCCCGAGGCGCACCATCTGCTGCTCCAGCCAGGACGGCTCCCAGACCAGCAGCGTGAAGGTGGCGGCGCCGGTGGAGCCCTCCAGTCCGTCGTTCCAGAGGCGCTCGAGATAGGGGCCCACCTCGGCGGGGGGGACGTCGAGGGGGGCCTGAAGGGTGAGCTGGGCGGACATGGCTCGGCAGGCGGGGGAACGGAAGGGAAGGGGGCAAGGCCCCGAGCGGCGACGGACGGGCTGGTGCTAGGGCCGGCGCCAGCTCAGGCCCTCCTCGGCCAGCAGGTTGTCGGCGGCGGCGGGGCCCCAGGTGCGGGCCTCATAGGGATGCACCGGCAGCTGCCAGGGCGACTCCTCGATCAGTTCCAGCAGCGGCGTGTACAGCCGCCAGGCGGCTTCCACCTCGTCGCTGCGGGTGTAGAGGGTGGGGTCGCCGAGCATGGCGTCAGCCAGCAGGCGCACATAGCCCTCATCGGAGGGTTCACCGAAGGAGTCGTCGTAGGAGAAGGCCATGTCCACCGGGCGGCTGCGCATGCCGGAGCCGGGGGCCTTCACCTCGAACTTGATGTCGGCCCCCTCATCCGGCTGGATGCGCAGGATCAGCTGGTTGGGGGTGGGGGCGCCGCCGGCGGCGTCGAACAGGTGCACCGGCGCCTCGCGGAAGGTGAGCACCACTTCGCTGAGGCGCTTGGGCAGCCGCTTGCCGGTGCGCAGATAGAAGGGCACCCCCTGCCAGCGCCAGTTGTTGATGAACAGCTTCATCGCCACGTAGGTCTCGGTGGTGCTGTTCGGGTTCACCCCCGCCTCCTGTCGATAGCCCGGCAGCGGCCGGGCGGCGCTGCCGCCCGGGCCGTACTGGCCGCGCACGCAGCACTTCCAGGGCTCGTCCTCATCGGCCAGGCGGGCGGCCTGCAGCACCTTGGCCTTCTCGTTGCGGATGGCCTCGGCGTCAAAGCGGCCGGGGGGTTCCATGGTGGTGAGGGCCAGGATCTGGGTGAGGTGGTTCTGCACCATGTCGCGCAGGGCCCCGGAACTCTCGTAGTAGCCGGCCCGGTCTTCCACCCCCACCGTTTCAGCCGCCGTGATCTGCACGTTGGCGATGTAGTTGCGGTTCCAGATCGGCTCGAAGATTGTGTTGGCGAAGCGCAGCACCAGGATGTTCTGGACAGTCTCCTTGCCGAGGTAGTGGTCGATCCGGAAGACCTGATTCTCACTGGAGCAGGCCTGTACCACCTTGTTGAGGGCCTGGGCGCTGCCGTAGTCGCGGCCGAAGGGCTTCTCGATCACCACCCGGCTGCGTTCCGCATCGGCCAGAAGCCCCGCCGCGGCGAGAGCGCGGCAGCCGCTGGCGTAGAACTCCGGCGACACCGAGAGGTAAAAGGTGCGGTTGCCGCGGGTGGCTCGCAGCCGGTCGATGGCCTCGAGCCGCTGGGCGAGCCGCACCAGGTGCTCGCTCTGCTGCAGATCCACCGGCTCGTAGAAGAGCCCCTGGGAAAACTGCTCCCAGGCGACGGGGTGCTCGGCGATCACCGGGGCGAGCGCCGCGGCCATCTTGGCCCGGAACTCCTCATCGCTCCAGGGGCGTCGCGCGCAGCCCAGCACGGCGAATTCACTGGGCAGCCGCCGCTGGCGGAATAGCTCGAACAGGGCAGGCACCAGCTTGCGGTGGGTGAGGTCGCCGCTGGCACCGAAGATCACCATGCACTGGGGCGAGATCACCCGCTCCTGACGCAGCCCTACTCGCAGGGGATTGGTGAGGAGGGTGGTCATGGCGATCGGCCCAGCCTGGATGCTTCCTGTTTAACGGCTGCGGCGGCTTCCCGCTGCCCCCGATCAGGCGACGGCCGTCTCTGTGTGGATCTTCGGATCGCGGCCACGGGCCGCGCCCAGCAAAAAGGCCCGCCGCTGGCGGGCCCGAGGGCACTCGGAGCGGCGGGCTCAGTAGGTCTCGACGTGCCAGCGCTCGGCCTTCTTGAGCTGGGGCCGCAGGGTAGCCCAGTCGAGGCCCTTGGCGGTGGCGGCGGCGCTCATCGCTTCGTCGATGCCCGGCTCCATACCGCGCAGACCGCACATGTAGACGTGGGTCTTGGGGTTCTCGATCCAGGAGAAGATCTCCTCGGCGTTCTCCAGCACCCGGTCTTGGATGTACATGCGACCGCCCTTGGCGTTCTGCTCTTCGCGGCTGATCGCCTTGGTGTAGCGGAAGTTCTCGGGGAACTCGGCCTGATAGCGGTTGAAGTCGTCGTCGTAGAGGAGGTTGGCGGTCTTGGGGGCGCCCATGAACAGCCAGGCCTTGCCGCGGAAGTGCCAGCCGTTCTTATCGCGCTCGGCGGGCTCGAACATGCGGCGCAGGTAGGTGCGCATCGGCGCGATGCCGGTGCCGGTGGCCAGCATGATCACATTGGCTTCCTCGTCGTCGGGAAGGAGCATCTCCTTGCCCACGGGTCCGGTGATCTTCACCTTGGCGCCGGGCTCGATGTCACAGAGGAAGGTGGAGCAGACGCCGTTGATCGTCTCGCCGTCTTTTTCGTACTGCAGCTGCCGCACGCACAGCGACACGGTGTGATCGGCGAGGTCGTCGCCGTGGCGGGTGCTGGCGATCGAGTAAAGGCGCAGCTTGTGGGGCTTGCCGTTGGCATCCTCGCCATCGGGAATGATGCCGATCGACTGGCCCTCCACATAGTGCAGCTGGGGGTCACCACCAGCCAGATCGAAGGTGATGTGGTTGACCCGCCCGATCGCCCCGTCTGCCAGCAGGCTGTAATTCCCGGTGACGGTGCCGAGGAAGGGAGCCTTCGGCTTGTACAGATTCACCGGGACGTCGGCGTGGCTCACGGGGGCTTTGGCGGTGGAGGACGAAGTGGGAGCTGCGTTGGCCGCGGGGCTAGCGGCGTCGGCGGGAGGTGTGGCGGTCGTTGCTGGCGTGGCGGTGGGTTCCAGGTCGGTGCTGCTCAGCACCCTGATCCGACCACCCTGGAGGGCGATCGTCTGCATCAGGGACTGCAGTCGTTCGAAGGGAACCGTCAGGACGCGCTCGGCGCGGCGCTGACGCCCCACACCGAAACTTTCCACCACCACCGTGAACATGCGGCCGTCCGATCCGGTGACCCTGCCAGTGGAGACACGCATGCCGAAGCACCCACGCGAAAAGCGCGCCGATCATAGAGAACTCTTCCGCCCTGTTGGCCCTCGGGTGCCGTTCCCGCACGCGGGACATCACGGCGGTCGGGCCAAGCCGGCTAGGTTGTCAGACGCCACACCCTGCGGGGTGTCGTTCGCGTCGCCTTTCCTGCCGGCCCCCGTTCGATCCCCCCCTCCCGCCTTGGCGCAGCGTCTGGCCTCCCTGCCCTCCCCAGTCCCGTCTCTGATGGCCGGCGCGGAAGCCAGCTGCTCCCTCGACACCATCCAGCAGGAGATGGAGCGGCTGCCGCAGGGCGCACGCCGGCTGGCCGTGCAGCTGCGCCTCGATCTCGAACCCCAGTGGCTCTGGGCGGTGCTCACCGACTACGACCAGCTGCACCGATTCATCCCCAACCTGGCCAGTTCCCGTCAGCTCTGGCGTCAGGACAATCGGGTAGCCGTGGAGCAGGTGGGCACCCAGCAGTTCTGCGGCTTGCGCTTCAGCGCCCGCGTGCGGCTGGAGCTCAGCGAGGAGCTCGAGCAGGGCCGCCTGAGCTTCCGCATGCTCGATGGGGATTTCCGCTGCTTCGAGGGAGCTTGGATGGTGGGAGCCGACAGCACCAGCAGCTGGCTCCTCTACGACCTCACCGTCCAGGGCAAGCCGGGCATGCCAATCGGCCTGATCGAGCAGCGCCTCAAGGACGACCTGGCCAACAACCTGCGCGGCGTGCAGCTGGAAGCCCAGCGCCGCTGCCTGGCTGGCTGATCCAACGAGCAACCTGAGCAGACAGACGCTAACGCAGGCATCACATGGCGAGCGCCGCTTGTACGGCTCTCGCTGCATACCCCCAAGGGGATTCGAACCCCTGTCGCCTCCGTGAAAGGGAGGTGTCCTAGGCCTCTAGACGATGGGGGCGAGGCCGCAGCGTTCGGTTGATCCGATGCGCTGCTGGATGGAACGTACGGGTCGGAGGGACCCTTCGTCAAGGAGCGTCCAGCTCCAGCTCCGGCTGGGGCGTCGCCCGGGCGGCCTCCGGCGAGACCTGGCCGCTCCACACTGGCACGGTGACGTGGAAGCAGGCCCCCTCGCCGGGGTCTGAGACCACCCAGATCCGCCCGCCATGCACCTCGGCGATGCGCCGGCAGACTGAGAGGCCCACACCGAAGCCGGAGGTGGTGCCGGAGGTCTGGGGCAGGCGCACCCGGTCCTGGAAGATGCGCTGCTGCTCCTCCGACGGGATCCCCGGGCCGCTGTCGCAGATACTCAGCTGCACCCACTGGCTGGTGCGGTGCAGCAGCGTCAGGCTGACCCTGCCCCGGTCAGGGCTGAACTTGAAGGCGTTCTCCAGCAGGTTGAGCAGCACCTGGCGCATGCGGCGCTGGTCGGCGTAGACGTCGGGCAGGTCAGAGGGGATGTCGGTGATCAGCTCCAGTTGGCGCCCCACCCACAGCTTTTCAAGCTCCAGGATCGCCTCGGCCGCCACCTGGCCCAGGGCCAGGCGCTGCGGGTTGAACAGCGCCTCCCAGCGGGTGGTGCCCACTTCGAGCAGATCGCGCGAGAGCGCCTCGATGTCGTCGAGGCGGCGCTTGAGCACGTCGCGGAAGCGGGGCTCGTCGATCTGGCCGAAGCTGTGGCTCTGTAAGGCCAGCTTGGCGGCGGTGAGCGGCGTGCGCAGCTCATGGGCCACCATGCGCAGCAGCCGCTCCTGCACCCCCAGCCGCTCGATCAGGGTTTCGTTCTCCTGGCGCAGCACCAAGAGCTGGTCTTCGAGCTGCACCTCGCGCTGCGTGCGGCTGCCGTCGCTCTCGGCGGGGTGCAGGCTCAGCCCGAGACTGCTCACCACCTCCATCTGCCGCCAGCGCGGCAGCCAGCTGCGCAGCTGCAGCGGCAGGGTGTTGCCCGCGAACACCTGGCGGGGCAGGGGCTCGAGCTTAATCAGTGCCGGGGTGGCCACCAGGCGGTGCAGCTCCAGCAGCTCCGGCTGCTCGGCGGGGTCCGCCACCTCCAGGGTCACGTCGAACCCAGTGTCCTCGGAGCGCAGGGCCTGCACCAGCCCGCGCAGGTCGGCCGTGGCCAGATGATGCTTGGCCGCCAGCAGCAGCAGCTTCAGGGCCGGTCGCGTCGTGCTGCCGGCGGACGGTCCGAGGGTGGGGCCGGGGACTGGCCGTCCAGGGCTGGGGGGCTGGGACTCCAGCGGTCGCGGCACCGAGGCAGGGGAGACGAAGCCCCCCAACCTTATGGTCTGGGCAGGACGTCCGCCCGCCGCTGGGCATCGGCTGCCGCCTTGGCTAAGAAGGAGGAGTACTCCTTCCGGGCGAAGGCCATACCGCCCATGCCGATGCCAGCCGATCCCCTGCTCCCGGGGGCGATGCCGCCCGGCAGGGCCTCACTCTTCCTGTCGGCGCCACCGCCGCCGCACACCGTGCCCCCGAGCCGGATTCGGCTGGACAGCAGCCTGCGGCGCTGGTTTTCCCGCAACCTGGGGCTGTGGCGCTCGCGCCGTCTCTACTTTTTCACCGATCCCGGCGAACCCGAGGAGGTGCTGCGGGTCGACATGCTGCTGCGGGTGGAGAGCTTCAGCGAGCCGGTGGAGGGGGATGCGGCCTATCGCTTCACCTGGTGGCCCGAGCAGGAGTACGACTTCTTCGAGAAGAAGCCCCGCTACGTGCCCAGCGGCACCATGGAGGCCTATCTCTGCGGCCACCAGCTGCGCCGTAGCCGTGGCTATCTCTGCGGCACCCCCACCAAGAGCCAGATCCGCCAGGTGGATGAGCACGAACTGATGTTCGAGTCCCACTATCAGGAGTGGGATATCCTTGAGCACATCCGTCTGGTCGACCAAGACCGCTACCGGTCGCGCTCGATCCACTCCTGGCGCGACGGGTCGCTGGTGCTCGCCGAGATCCACCACGAGATCCGTCTGGAGAAGGCGGGTGCGCCGCTGGCCGAACCGTCCTGATTCGGCGCCGCAGCACGGGCGCACAATGCCGCCATGCGGGATCATGAGACAGTCCGGCTCCCGAACCCCTTGGCTTCCCTGATTCGTCGTTCGCGGCGCCTGCTGGCGGCGCCCCTGCTGGTCATGCCGCTGCTGCTGGCCCCCACTGCCGTGCAGGCCGCTCCAGCCACCCCGGCGGAGATGGGCCTCTACACCCGCATCGCTGCGGTCAATGCCTGCATCTCCCGCTCCGCGGGTGTGGAGTTCGACAAGGCGGTCGGTATCGCCGGCGAGACGATTGCCCAGCTGATCCTCGGCCAGCACAAGGGCCTGATCCAGCAGGTGGGTCCCAAGGCGCTCACGATCGAGGAGCTGCGCAAGGGCTCGATCAACTCCGCAGTGATCGGCGCCTATGAGATCTGCCCCAAGCAGGTGCCGCCCGAGGTGGCCAAGAAGGTGCAGGAAGCCCTCAAGGCCAGTGGCACCAAGCCCGCTCCCAAGGGTAAGTAGAGCTGTCATGGCCATCGTGCGCCTCGCCGACTACCGCCCGGCGCCCTACCTGCTGGAGCGCACCGACCTGACGGTGCGTCTCTTCGCTGACCATGCCCAGGTGGCGGCGCGGCTGGCCTTCGAGCCCAACCCTGCCGCCGAGGGCGCCGATGGCCGCACCCCCCCTGGCCCCCTGGTGCTGGAGGGGGTGGAGTTGGAGTTGCTCAGCCTGGCGGTCGACGGCGAGCCGCTGGCGCCAGAGCGCTACACCCACACCCCGACCCGGCTGGTGATCGCCGAGCCGCCCGAGCGGCCCTTCGTGCTCACCAGTGAGGTGCGCCTCGATCCGGCCGCCAACACCATCCTCGAGGGGCTGTATGTGAGCGGTGGCATGGTCACCACCCAGTGCGAGGCCGAGGGGTTCCGTCGCATCACCTTCCACCCCGACCGTCCCGATCTGCTCAGCCGCTTCCGCGTGCGGATCGAGGCGGATCGCGCCAGCTGTCCGGTGCTGCTCTGCAACGGCAACTGCCTCGAGAGTGGAACCCTAGAAGGTGACCCCCAGGCAGGGAACTCCCCGGGGGGAGCATCCGAGCGTCACTACGCCGTCTGGGATGATCCCTTCCCCAAGCCCTCCTATCTGTTCGCCTTGGTGGCCGGCAGGCTGGAGGAGGTACGCGGTAGCTTCACCACCGCCAGCGGCCGCACGGTGGCGCTGCGCCTGCACGTGGAGCCGGGTGATGCTCCTTACACCGCCCATGCCCTGGCCTCGCTAAAGCGCGCCATGGCCTGGGATGAGCGCGTCTACGGCCTGGAGTACGACCTCGACGAATACAACATCGTTGCGGTGCGCCACTTCAACATGGGCGCGATGGAGAACAAGAGCCTCAACATCTTCAACTCCAAGCTCGTTCTCGCCGATGCCGCCACCGCCACCGATGCGGAGCTGGAGCGGGTCGAAAGTGTGATCGCTCACGAGTACTTCCATAACTGGACCGGCAACCGCATCACCTGCCGCGACTGGTTTCAGCTGTCGCTCAAGGAGGGGCTCACCGTATTCCGCGATCAGGGCTTCAGCGCCGATCAGCACGGCCATGCCCTCATCCGCATTGAGAACGCGGCGCTGCTGCGCAACACCCAGTTCCGCGAAGATGCGGGCCCTACGGCCCACCCGGTCCAGCCGGATCAATATCAGGCGATCGACAACTTTTACACCACCACGATCTACGAAAAAGGCTCGGAGGTGATCCGGGCTCTGCACACCCTGCTCGGCGAGGTCACCTTCCATCGCGGCATGGCGCTGTATGTGAAGCGCCATGACGGCACCGCCGCCACCTGTGACGACTTCCTCGCCGCCATGCGCGAGGCGGCTGAGGCCGACTGGGCCGCCTCCGGCCGTGATGGGCGGCAGGCGCCGCTCCCGTTCGACTTCGCCGCCTTCCGGCGCTGGTACCACCAGGCCGGCACGCCGGTGCTTCACATCCAGCGCCACTGGGACGGTGCGGCCGGCGTGCTGGAGCTCACTCTGCGCCAGCACACCCCGCCCACACCCGGCCAGGCCGAGAAGCGGCCAATGGTGATCCCGCTGGCCCTCGGCCTGGTGGGCCAGGCAGGTGAGCCCCTTCCGCTGCGACCGGTGGACGCCCACGGTCAACCACAGCCGCCCCTGCCGCTGCTCAGCGGCCCCTGGGGTGAGGGCACCCGGCTGCTGGTGCTCGACCGCGACGAGCAGCACGTGCGCTTCGAGGGGCTGCCGCGCCAGGCCCATCCGCCGGCCCTGTCGCTACTGCGCCACTTCTCGGCGCCGGTGAAGCTGCAGATGGGTCGCCCCGCCAGCGAGTTGGTGCACCTGTTCGCCTGCGACAGCGATGCCTTCGCCCGCTGGGATGCTGGCCAGACGCTGCTGCGCGAAGTGGTGATCGCCCGCGCCGCCGGCCAGGCCGATGCCCAGCTGGAGGAGGAGCTGATCGAAGCCTACGGCCGCATCCTGGCCGACCCGACCCTGTCGGAGGCCAGCCGCAGCCTGCTGCTGGCGCTGCCGGGCCTGGCCGAGCTGGAGGACGCCGTGGCCCAGCCCGATCCGCCGGCCCTGTTTGGTGCCCTGCGTGCCCTGGAACGGCGCTTCGGCGAGGCCCTGGCCGAGCCGCTGCAGGGCGCCCTGCAGCGCTGCATGCCCCAGTGGCCGCTGCCCTGGCCGGAGGGCAACGGTGATCGGCGCCTCACCAGCACGATCTGGAGCTGGCGGGTGGCGGCGGGCGAGCGCTCCGCCATCGCCGCCGCCAGAGCCGCCGTTGATGGCGGCTCGATGACGCTGGCGCGCGCTGGCCTGCGGGCGCTGCAGCCCCACGCCATTTCCGAACGCGAGCAGGGGATGGCAGCCTTTTATGAGCGCTGGCAGGAGCGGCCCGTGATCCTCGATGCCTGGTTTGCCCTTGAAGCGGCCGCTCCGTTTGCCGATGGCCTGCAGCGGGTGGCGCGGCTGCTGGAGCACCCCCGCTTCGATCCGGCGGCGCCGAATATGGTGCGGGCCGTGCTCGGCGGGCTGGCCGGCAACCCGCCGGTGTTCCACGCCGCCGATGGCAGCGGCTACCGATTCCTGGCCGAGCAGATCGTCGGGCTCGACGCCCGCAACCCGATCACCGCCTCGCGGATCGCCAAGGTCTTCAGCCGCTGGCAGAGCTATGGCCCGGCCCGCGGCGGCCAGATGCGCGCAGCCCTCGAGCAGCTCGCCGCTGCCGCTCTCTCCTCCAACACCCGCGAGGTGGTGGAGCAGTCCCTGGCCCCGGCTGTTTCAGGGGGTCCGGCAGCCCTGGGGGCCTAGTAGGGGTACCCCAGGGGCGAGGCCGTCGGGTTGACGCCCGGCGCCCCGATCGATGGCGGCGGGGCCAGGCGTGCCGGTGCCGGCCGCGGCGGCAGGGTGAACGGCCGAGCGTTGCTGCGGCCGTTGGCGTAGCTATGGGCGTGGATCAGCCCGAAGGCCAGCTTGCGGTAGCTGCCGCCTTCGGCGCCGGCGTACTGGCCCCAGAGGCCCTCCCAGAAGAAATAGATCACGCCGTGGCCCCGCGCAGCCGACAGGCGCACCTTCTCCGCCAGGGTGGCCATGTCGGGGGTGCGGCCGCCGAAGCCTGAGAGGATGCCGATCTCCACCGGCATGCCCCAGCTGCGGGCCTTCAGCAGGGCCGGCTGATCGAGATCCTTGGCGAATCCCTTCAGCGAGTAAGCGTAGTTCTGTACCACCAGGTCGTCGATCAGGTCGCCCAGGGCCCAGAGCTCCCAGTCCTGCAGCCACTGGTTGTAGGCGAAGCGGAACGGCCCAGGCGATAGGCTGATCACGGTGCTGCGCTGGCCGGCCGTCTGGCTCATGCGGCCGCGCAATTCGCGCAGCAGGCCGGTGAGCTGCTGGCGGCGCCAGCGCATCCAGTAGCGGTCGTTGACATCGCGCGGCGGTTCGCGACCCGTCTCGGCCCGGTAGAGGGCCCGGGTGTAGTCGTCGTAGCCGAGATCCACCGGCCAGGCGAAGTGGTCATCGAGCTGGATGCCGTCGACGCTGCAGCGCTGCATCACCTCGGTGATCAGGCCAATGAAGCGGGCCCGCACCCCGGGGTGGGCGGGGTTGAGCCAGACGCGCAGATCCTTGAGGGGGGAGGTCTGCAGGCTGGCGCCGTGCATGGCGTAGAGGCTGCTGCCGTCGGCGCGGCGCAGCACCCACTCCGGGTGCTGGCGCACCACCTCGGCATCGGCAGGTTCCATCAGGCCGTATTCGAACCAGGGGATCACCTGCATGCCCCGGCGCTGGGCTGCTCGGGTGATGCGGCAGATCGGATCGAGCTCGGGATTGACCTGGGCCAGCATCGGCTCCATCGGCGCGAAGCGGCTGCGGTGGAAGGTGCTGCCCCGGCTCCAGACGTTCGGATAGAGGGTGTTGAAGCCCGTCTCGGCCAGCTGCTGCACCGCCAGCTCGATCCGCTGCGGGTCGTAGTAGAGCGGGCTGGGACTGTTGGTCAGCCAGACGCCCACCCGCCGGCCGATCGGCTGGGGCAGCGGGCCACGGCTGGCGGGCGCGGCGCTGGCCTCACCGGCCAGCTGCAGCAGGCCGGTGACCAGCAGGGTGAGGCTCACCGGCAGCAGCCGCTTGAGATGGGCCCGCCGCCGCAGCGGCGCCAGGAGGGCGGCCATAGGCATGGCTGGCGGCCGGCTCAGCGGAACATGGAGCTCACTGAGCTCTCCTCGTGGATGCGCCAGATCGCCTCCCCCAGCATGTTGGCCACCGACAGCACGCGCAGCTGCGGGAAGCGCCGGTCGGGCGACAGCGGGATGCTGTTGGTCACCACCACCTTCTCGAAAAGGTCCGGCTCCGATAGCCGCTCGATCGCCGGCGGTGAGAACACGGGGTGGGTAGCGCAGCACAGCACCCGGGCGGCGCCGCGGGAGCGCAGCAGCTTGGCGCCCTGACAGATCGTGCCGCCGGTGTCGATCATGTCGTCGATCAGGATCGCCGTCTTGCCCTGCACGTCACCGATCACGGTGAGGCTCTCGGCCACGTTGTGGCCGGAGCGACGCTTGTCGATGATCGCCAGCGGGGCGTCGTTCATTTGCTTGGCGAAGGCGCGGGCCCGGGCGACACCGCCCACGTCCGGGGAGACCACCACCACCTCGCCGAGGTCGAGGGTGCTGAGGTAATCCACCAGCACCGGTGAGCCGTAGATGTGGTCGCAGGGAATGTCGAAATAGCCCTGGATCTGGGAGGAGTGCAGATCCATCGCCAGCACCCGGTCGACGCCGGATTTCACCAGCAGGTTGGCCACCAGTTTTGCGGTGATCGACTCACGGCCGGCCGTTTTGCGGTCGGCCCGGGCGTAGCCGTAGTACGGCACCACCGCGGTGATCTGCCGGGCCGAGGCGCGCCGACAGGCGTCGACCATGATCAGCAGCTCCATCAGGTGGTCGTTGACCGGAGCGCAGGTGGGCTGGATCAGGAAGACATCGCAGCCGCGGATCGATTCCTGGATCTGGATGTAGAGCTCGCCATCGGCGAAGCGCTTGATCACCCGTGGGCCATCCGGCACGCCGAGGTAGGCGCCGATCTCCCGGGCCAGTTCGGCGTTGGAGGTGCCGCTGAACAGACGCAGGCGGCGGGTGTCGTGGCTGGGGGGGGGCACCGCAGCCAGCTCGCCCTGCCGCGAGGCGCCGGGGCTCTGTGAGCCGGAGCTCGGCAGGGAGGCGTCCACCCGTGTTGTGGTCGAGAAACTGGTCACGGGGGCGTCAGCGGCGCGGCGCAAACACGATGGTAGAAGCGAGACGGCCCAGGAAGGATGTCCAACGATGACGGTTTCTGACGCTGGAGCCCACCAGCCGCCAGCGCGGCTGGTGCTGGCCGCCCTGGGCACCCTGCCGCCCCTGGCGGCCGTGGCCGAGCGGCTGGCGGCGCTGACGGGGCTGCCCCTCGCCGCCATCCCGGACCCCGACCAGCCCGATGCGGCCCTGGCGGCCCTGCAGCCCTGGCCCGGCGGCTGGCTGGCCCCCTTGCCCACGGATCTGGGCCTGCCACTCCCGGCTGGCGGCAGCTGGGCCGAGGCCCTCGGTGCCTGGCGGCAACCCACTCTGTTGGTGCTCAGCGCCGAGCAGCTGGCCACGGGCCTGCCCGCCGCTGGCCACGCCTTGCTGCGTCAGTGGCGCGTGCCCACGCTCGGCCTGCTGCAGTGGGGCGGCCGCTGGGAGGAAGCGGCCCGCCGTCGCGATGGTCTGCCCTGGCTGGGGGTGATGGCCGCCAGCCAGGCTGCTAACCCCGGGCCCGATCCCGCCCTAGACCAGGAAGAGCAGGCGCGGCTCGCCATCGTCCTGCGGCTGGGCTGGAGCCGGTTGGATCTGGACGCTGAGACGCCGTAGCGATCGCGCATGCTCTGAAGCCCGGTTGCTGGCTGGAGGTCCGACCAGGTCCAGGTCAGGTCTCGCCGCCGCTCGCGCACCACGTCGCCACTGAGTCGACCAAGTTGGTTGAGGTTGTGGGGTGGCGCTGATGCGGCAGGTCAACATGCATGAAGCCAAGACGCACCTGTCACGGTTGGTCGAGGAGGCCGCCGCGGGATCGGCCTTTGTGATCTGCAAGGCGGGCCGCCGATGGTGCGCGTCATCCCACTCGATGACAGCACGAACCCGGCCCCTCAGCGGCGGCGCGTGGGCCTGCCGGAATGGCAGTGCCAGGTGCCTGACCACTTCGATGAGCTGGCCTTTGCGGAGATCGCCGATCTGTTTGAAGGCGTTTGAGGCCGGGGATGCAACTGCTGCTCGATACGCATCTTCTGGTGTGAGCGAACCCCGGACCCGTGCGCTGCATGCTGGCTGGCGCTTGAGCCGGCTGGCTCTTCCATCGCCTCGGCCACTTACGGCCGAGGAGGAGTGGCAACCGGCTCCTTCCAGAACTCCGCCGGCAAGGTCTTGACGCGCTGGCGCAGGGGCGCCTGGCTTTTCTTGGCCGGATCGAGTGGCAGCACGCCGTACTCGATCGGCCGCTTGTCGTCGAGTCCGGCGGCCAGCAGGCTCAGGGCCTCGCGGGGCGAGAGGTTGGTGTCCACCTTGCCCTGCAGGCTGCGCAGCAGGTTGGGCAGGTTGGCCAGCGTCTCGGAGTTTTTGAGCCGCTCGCGCAGGGCCGTCTCCACCTGCTGCTGGTTCTTGCGCCGGTCGGACTCGCCCAGCCACTTGTCGCGGTAACGCACCAGCTGCTCCACCTGGGCGCCGCCCAGCCGCTGCAGGCCTGCCTGCAGATCAATCGTGTACTTCTGGGCCTTGTCGGTGTACTTCATCGTGCGCGCCGGATTGATCTCCAGGCCGCCGATGCCGTTGATCAGGTCGCGCAGGGCGCTGCGCGGCAGCACCAGGTAGCGGTCGGGCTTGGGCGGGTTCAGGCCCACCAGTTCGCGGGTGGCGTCGGCCGTGAGCGCCACCCCGCCCTTGCGGTAGAGCGCCCCGAGCGGCTGGGGTTTGCTGTCACCGGGCAGCTTCACCGCCACTTCCACCGGCAGGTTGAGCACCTGCAGCGGCCCCCTCGGATTCACCCGCACCAGCAGCAGGGCGTCCGCATTGGCCGGCCCCGGCGGGGCGGCACCGGTGCTGCCCGCCCCGAGGCTGTCGGCGTCGGTGCCGATCACCAGCACGGTGACCGGCCGCGCCGGTTTCTCCGCCAGCGTCGCCGGGGTGATGTCCAGCTTGGGGGCCATGGCGTTGTCGCGCTTGGGCCAGAGCAGCCCGAGGGCATTGGCGCCGATCACGGCACCCACACCCAGCAGGCCGGCGACGGCGAGCTGGTGGCCGCTGGGGCGGGGCAGCTGCGGCAGCCGCAGTCTCGCCCGGCGGCGGCCAGCGCGGGCCTTCGAGCCGGCACTTGAGCCGGTGCTGGAGCGGGATCCCCACGCCGGGGCCGGAGATGGGGTCGAGGGCGAGGATGGATTCGAGGACGCGGGGTCCCGGCGGGAGGGCATCGGTGCCGCGCAGCGGACAGAAGATGGGCCTCACTCTGACGCAGCCGAGGTGCAACACCTTGGCCGCAGCCGTCCGGCGGCGGCGACCGATAGGTTGAGCGCAGAAGACTCCGCCCCGCGCCGCTTGACCGCCGCCCTGGCCCCCCACGATCGCGCCCGGCCCCTGACCAAGGGCAGCACCTATCCCGCCCGCGACCTCTGCAGCCAGTGCGGCCTCTGCGACAGCCGCTGGGTGGCCTATGTGCGGCGGGCCTGCGCCTTTCTGGAGCAGCGCTTCGAGGCCATGGAGGACGAGGCCCACGGCCGCAGCCGCAACCTCGACGACGAGAACGAGCTCTACTTCGGCGTGCAGCAGCGCATGCTCACCGCCCGTCTGCGCCAGCCGATTGAGGGGGCCCAGTGGACCGGGATCGTCAGTCGTATCGGCGTCCGTGCCCTCGAGAGCGGACTGGTGGATGCGGTGCTCTGCGTCGGCCAGAGCGAGGACGACCGTTTCACCCCGGTGCCGCGCCTGGCCCGCACCTCGGCCGAGGTCCTGGCCGCCCGGGTGAACAAGCCCACCCTCTCCCCCAATCTCGAGGTGCTTGAGCAGCTGCCCGGCAGCGGCATTCGCCGGCTGCTGGCGATCGGCGTGGGCTGTCAGATCCAGGCCCTGCGCGCCGTGCAGGCCACCCTGCCGCTCGATCAGCTCTACGTGCTCGGCCTGCCCTGCGTCGACAACGTGTCGCGCCAGGGCCTGCAGACCTTCCTGGAGAGCGCCAGCGCCTCGCCGGCCACGGTTGTGCACTACGAGTTCATGCAGGACTTCCGCATCCACTTCCGCCATGAGGATGGCCACCAAGAGACCGTGCCCTTCTTCGGGCTGGACACGCCGGCCCTCAAGGATGTCTTTGCCCCCAGCTGTCTGAGCTGTTTCGACTACACCAATGCCGGCGCCGATCTTGTGGTGGGCTACATGGGCGCGACCTTCGGCCGCCAATGGCTCACCGTGCGCAACGACCGCGGCGCCGACCTGCTGGCCCTGGTCGAGGACGAGCTCGACACCGCGCCGGTGAGCAGCCGCGGCGATCGCCGCCAGGCGGTGCAGCAGGGCATCGATGCCTACGACAAGGCGCTGCGGCTGCCAATGTGGCTGGCGGAACTGGTGGGCTTCGTGGTCCAGCGCTTCGGGCCCCAGGGCCTGGAGTACGGCCGCTTCTCGATCGATTCCCACTTCACCCGCAACGCCCTCTGGCTGCGCCGCCACCACCCCGCCATGGCCGAGCGCCACATCCCCGCCTTTGCCGAGCGGATCGTCAGCCGTTACCGGCTGCCCGCCTCGTGAGCGGGCGCTGCGGCGTGCTGCTGCACCCCACGACCCTGCCCGGCACTCCGGCCTGCGGCAGCTTCGGCGCCGCGGCGCGCGCCTGGATCGAGGCCCTTGCCGATGCGGCGATTCCGGTCTGGCAGCTGCTGCCTTTGGCTCCCACTGACGGCACCGGTTCGCCCTACAGCTCCCCCAGCGGCTCGGCCCTCAACCCCTGGTTGATCGACGCCGACGATCTGGTGGACGAGGGGGCGATCACGGCCGCCGACCGCGAGGGTTTGCCAGGGGCCGGCAGTCTGGCCCCGCCAGCCGAGCGGCTCGATCCCGCGATCGCCGCGGCGCGGGCGGAGGCGATCGCCGCGGCGCTGCTGCGCCGCTGGCCCGAGCAGCCGGGTGCGAGCCGGGAGGCCTTCCAGCGCTGGCGCCGGGCCGAGCACGCCTGGCTCGACGACCACTGCCGCTTCATGGTGCTGCGCCGCCAGCAGGCGGGACGACCCTGGTGGCAATGGCCGGGTCCGCTGGCCCAGCGGCAGGCCCGGGCACTGCGGCGGCTGGCCGAGGAGCAGGCGGAGGCCCTGTTGCAGGAGGCCCTGCTGCAGTGGCAGCTGCAGCGCCAGTGGCAGCGGCTGCGGGACCTGGCCCGCGGCCGTGGCGTGGCGCTGGTGGGTGATCTGCCCTTCTATGTCGCCCACGACAGCGCCGATGTCTGGGCGCATCGCGATCTATTTTCCCTCGCCCTCGATGGTTCGCTCCAGCAGCAGAGCGGCGTGCCCCCCGACTACTTCTCCGCCACCGGCCAGCTCTGGGGCACGCCGGTCTACCGCTGGTGGCGCCACCGCCTTGCTGGGTTCCGCTGGTGGCTGCTGCGGCTGGAGCGCCAGCTCGAACTGTTCGATCTGCTGCGCCTCGATCACTTCCGGGCCTTGGAGGCCTACTGGGGCGTGCCTGGGACGGCCGACACTGCGGAGCACGGCAGCTGGAAGCCCTCACCGGGTGGGGCCCTGCTCGAGCGGCTGCTGCGGCGCTGCCGGCGCCGTGGCCTGCTGCTGCCCGATGGGCGGCTGCCGCTGATCGCCGAGGACCTTGGCGTGATCACGCCAGCGGTGGAGGCGCTGCGGGATCGCTTTGCCCTGCCGGGCATGAAGATTCTTCAGTTCGCCTTCGACGGCAACGAAGACAACGCCTATTTGCCGGTCAACTACGCCGGCAACCGCTGGGTGGTGTACACCGGCACCCACGACAACGCCACCAGCCTTGGCTGGTGGTGCAGCCTCGATGACGGCGCCCGTCAGCGGGTGGCCGCGGCCGTGGGGGCGCCGGTCACCGCTCCGAGCTGGCAGCTGCTGGAGCTGGCGCTGGCCTCCCCGGCCGAGCTGGCGGTGGTGCCGCTGCAGGACCTGCTGGAGCTGGGCGATGAGGCCCGCTTCAACACCCCGGGCACCACCGAGGGCAACTGGTCGTGGCGCTTGTCCCGGCCCCTGGCTGAGCTGGCGGGGGCGCTTCATGGCTACAGCGCCATGGCGGCGCGCTACGGCCGCGGCGGTGGACCGGGTGGGTAGCGGAAGACTCCCCCCTCGCCGGCTTTGACGGTCAGGGGGCGCCCGTTCCAGAGCACCGCCTGGGCGGGGGCCGCCGGCGCCGGATCCAGACGCAGTTCGAAGGGCGGCAGTACCGGCAGGGTGAGCTGGCCCTGCAGGGACTCGAGCTGGCTGACGCCGCCATCGCGGCCGCGCAGTTCCACCCTGGTGGGGACACGGAGCTGGAGCTGCAGTTGGCCGAGGGAGAGGTCGGGGCGGGGGTGGTGGCTCTGCTGACGCAGCTGCCCCAGGGCCTGGCCGCCGCGGGCGCGCTCGATCGGTCGCAGGTCGGGATAGGCGGCCAGCAGAGCTTCGGGCAGGGCTTCGGCCACCTTGGTCCGCTGTGGATCGAGCGGCGGAATCGGCCGGCTGCTCAGCAGGCCCAGGTCTGCCAGGCGGCGTTGCTGCTGGTTGACGCCGGCGATCAGGGCCAGGGTGAGCAGCCCGTAGAGGAGGGTCCCCTGCCAGGTGGTGAAGACGTCGATCGAGCCGGGGGTGAAGCGCCGCAGCAGCGGCTGCTGCCCCGCTCCGGGCACCCGCAGCTGCTCCGGCGGCAGGACGGCCTCCAGGCTGCCGATGGGGAGCTCGAGGTGCTGCTCCAGCAGCGGCAGCATCGTGCGCAGGTAGGCCGCCTCCGGCAGCCGGTCGCGCCAGCCGCGCTCGAGGGCCTCGAGCACGGCGGTGCTGATGCGGGTCTCCTGGGCCAGCTGGCGTAGCCCCAGGCCGCGCCGCTCCCTCGCTTCCCGCAACTGTCGGCCCATCTCCAGCAGGGGTTCGTTGCGGCTGGCGGCGACCCCGCTGCCACCGGCTCCCACGCTCCCGGGGCGGCCCGCCGGCTGGTGCAGCTGCTGACCCAGCCGCAGGCCCAGCCGTGTCGCCAGACGGCCGACCAGGCCTTGGCGCGCTCCGGCGCGGTCAGCGATGGCGCCGTCAGCAATGGCGGGGTCAGCGCGGGTGGGGTCGGTGGGCGGCGGCGGCGGTGAGGACGGCAAGGGGGCTGCTGGGATGGGGGCCTTCAGGTGGGGCCGGCTCCCCCATCGTGGGGGAGGAGGTCGTCGCTGCGAAGCTGCCGCCAGCGCCCTTCCGGCAGGTCCCCCAGCGGCAGGGCACCGATGGCGATGCGCTGCAGGTCGAGCACCGGGTGGCCTAGAAGGGCGGCGGTGCGGCGGATCTGGCGGTTGCGGCCCTCGCGCAGCTCCAGTTCCAGCAGGGTGGCGTCCCCCTCGTGGTCGAGCAGCCGCAGCGGCACGCTCTGGCTGGCCTGGCCGTCGAGGGGCACGCCGGCGCGCCATCGGGTCAGGGTGGCGGCCTCGGGGCGGCCCCGGATCCACACCCGATAGATCTTGCTGTGGCCGTAGCGGGGGTGGGTGAGACGCAGGGTGAGGGCGCCGTCGTTGCTGAGCAGCAGAGCGCCACGGCTGTCAACGTCGAGGCGACCCACCGGATGGAGGCCCCGGCCCCGGCGCAGCTCCGGTGGCAGCAGATCCAGCACGGTGGGGCGGCCGCGGGGGTCGTGGCAGGTGGAGAGCACCCCGGCCGGCTTGTTCACCAGCAGGATGAGGCGGTCGGCCCGGGGCTGGAGTCGCTGGCCGTCGATCTCGATGCGGTCGAGGTCGGGGTCGGCCCGGTCCCCCACCGTGACGGGCCTGCCGTTGACCCGCACCCGCCCCTGGCGCAGGAGCTCCTCGCCGCGGCGCCGTGAGCAGAAGCCGGCGGCGGCCATCAGTTTCTGTAGGCGTTCGGCAGCCATGGCGCCATTCTCCGTCGGCGCGGGTCGGAACGGATCGCCGCCTTGGCCGGAACGACTCCGGACATTCATGGTAGGTTTACGAAACAACATGGTTTCGTAAACTCGAGACGATGCCTTCGATCACCATTGCCACCTCTGCCGCTGCCGCAGCGGCCCTGGCCCCCTCTGGCGATCTGCTGCGCTCCTACCTGCGTGACATCGGCCGGGTACCCCTGCTCAGCCATGAGCAGGAAATTACCTTCGGCCGCCAGGTGCAGGAGCTGATGGCCCTCGAAGAGCTGCGCGAAGAGCTCACCCTGCGTGCTGGTGGTGAGGCCCCCGCAGAGACCCAGCTTGCCGAGGCGGCCGGCCTGACGCCGCAGCTGCTGCGGCGCCGCCTGCAGGGGGGTCGTCGGGCGAAGGAGCGGATGGTGGCGGCGAACCTGCGGCTGGTGGTG
>CAIRWM010000055.1 GCA_903882285.1 uncultured cyanobacterium | reverse complement strand
GCGCTCTGGGCGGCGAGGCGATCCTGCTCGGCAATTTCCCAGAAGACGTAAGCCCACTGGGGGTCGCGGGGCAGGAAGACGACGCGGGTTTCGGCGCTGGGCCGGGGGGCGGGGGCCATCTCGGCCTCGATCGCCGCCAGGTCCGCCGCCTCGATCGCGCCGATGGCGCGGGGCTTCGGTGTGGCGGCAATCGCCTCGGCCAACCCCTCGCGGCTCTGGGCGCTATAGCGGCTGATGCCCAGCGTGCGAGCCACATCTCGCAGTTGGCGCATGCTGAGCGACGCAAGACGTGAGATCAGATTTTGGTCGCTCATCCTTCATTGGTCGCAAAGTTGGGACAATGTTCCGGGATGTGACGGCCCTGGGATCACCCCTGTCAGCGGATGGTCACACGCGCCCCCCAGGCGTCGGCTCCGCTGCGGGGCGCTGCGGCCCTGGTTGCAGCCGGTGCTGTTGCTGGGCCGCCAGCACGGTGGCGAGGGTCAGCAGGGCGGCCAGGCCCAGCCACGCCCCGTTGCGGCGCGGTCGTCCGGTGCGGGATCCGCCACCAGCGGTGGCCCGGATTCCCAGCGCTGCGCCGCAACGCCCGCACACCAGGCGGCCGGCCAGAGAACGATCTGCCCTCACCATCCAGCTGCCGCATTGGGGACAGGCCATCGCCGCTACAGCAGGCCGGGATCGGCCCCGGCGGGATGGTCCGCCGGGGCCAGATCGTGCATCAGCTGGAAGTCGCTGAAGTCGAAGCCCGGCCCCACGCTGCACCAGGCCAGGCTCCAGGGCCCACGGCTGCGGGCCGCCTGCCACCAGCCCGCCGGGATCACATGCAGGGGGGAGCCGTCGTCGCCTAGGGGGGCCAGGGTCAGCGATTCGCTCGTGCCGCCGCCGGGGGGCAGGCGGAACAGATCGAGCGGCGCACCACCACCGTGCTGCCAGATCTCATCGGCGCCGTGGACCCGGTGCCAGTGGCTCGTTTCCCCCTCGGCCAGCAGGAAGGCGATCACCGTGAGCCCGCAGCGCTCGACGCCGTCGGCGTTACGCCGCACGCGCCCCTCGGAGCGATGCAGTTCGCGGTACCAGCCCCCTTCCGGATGGGGGGCCAGGCCGAGCTGCTCAATCAGGTGCGCTGCCGGATGTGCCATGTCCCGATCCTGACGGCCCCATCCTGACGGTTTCATTCCGATCGCTGCGCTGCTAGAACATCTGTACTGATCCGGGTTGTCTTGGGCGCCGCGTCCGTCTCCTCTCTGCCGGCCGGGATCCCGTTGCCCCTGCGCGCCGGTCTCCCGCCGCAGTCCTGCCCCCTGTTGCTTGAGGCGGTCGCGGCCGGTTTTCCCAGCCCCGCCGACGACTACGTCGAGGCGCGCATCGATCTCAACCTCGAGTTGGTTCCCTCGCCGCTGTCCACCTTCTTCATGCGGGTGGAGGGCGATGCCATGCGCGGCGACGGCATCGTTGATGGTGATCTTCTGGTGATCGACCGCAGCGTGGAGCCGCGTCCGGGGATGGTGGTGGTGGCGGTGCATGCCGGCGCGTTCCTGTTGCGCCGCCTCGGCCGCCGCGGTGCCCGGCTCTGGCTGCTGGCCAGTGATGGGGTGAGTCCGCCACTGGCGCTGGCGGATGAGCAGGGCGGTGAGGCCGAGCTCTGGGGGGTGGTGCTCCATGCGGTTCACCATCTGGCGGGAGCCCCCTCGCGTCGCCGCTGAGGGCTGGTCAGTTTGGCTCGGATGGGGGTGTGCCGGGCCCGGGGATGCGAGGCCAGGGCGGGGAGTTCAGCAGACCGCGGCGGCGCAGCTCCTGGCGGAAAGCGTCGGCCAGGGTGGCATCGTGTCTGGCCAGGGTGCTCCTGGGGGCAGCTGCTGCTGTCGTCAGCAGACCTGGACTGCGCCAGGCGCGGCGCAGGGCGCCGAACAAGGCCAGGGCACGCAGGCCGATGGTGAGGCAGACCAGCCCCTGCAGGCAGAGCTTGAGCACGGGCGGCGGGTGGGTCAAGATGCCGTCAATGTTGACCTTAGGAGCGGCGCGCGATGCTGGGGGCATGGTCGAACCTCTGCCCGAACTGAGTACCGCCGAGCTGGAAACCCTGCATGCGGCCCTCGATCCGCTGCTCGATGGCTTTGGCGAGGGCGACTCCTGTCTCGATGATGCCAGCGCCTTTTTGGCCCGGCTTGGCCTGGCCGCTGAGGCCACTCCGGCCCCTTTGATTCAGTGGCTCGACCGCTGGCGAGCGGTCGGAGGCAATCGCCTCACCCTGCGGCTGATGGTCACCACCCTGCTGGCCGAACGGCGTCGGGGCGGCGCGGCGCTGTCATGACGACCGAGGCCCCGCTCCGTTCCCCGCGCGAGCTGTTTGATCTCGACGGGCGCCGGGCCGTGGTCACGGGGGCCTCCAGCGGCATCGGCGAGCGACTGGCGCTGGTGCTGGCAAGGGCGGGTGCCCGGGTGGTGATGGTGGCTCGCCGGGCGGAGCGCCTGCAGGAGATCCGCGATCGCCATCCTGAGCTGGCGCCGCGCTTGCTGGCCGAGGTGGCCGATCTGGCGGAGCCCGCTGCCCCCGCCGCCGTGGCCCGGCGCGCCGTGGAGTGCCTGGGTGGCTGCGATGTGCTGGTAGGCGCGGCGGGGATGCCCGGCCGTGGTGGGGTGCGGCAGTTCGACCCGCCGCTGTTCGAGCGGGTGCTGCATCTCAATGTCAGCAGCCAGGCGAGCCTGGCCTCCGCCCTGTTCGAGCCGCTGCGCGCCTCCGGGGTGGGGCGGGTGATCTATGTGGCCTCGATCTTCGGCCTGGCCGGGGAGGAAACGGGCCCCCTGGCCCCCTATGTGGCCAGCAAGCATGCGCTGGTGGGTCTGATGCGCAGCCAGGCCGGCGAGTGGGCGCCCCACGGCATCAGCGTCAACGCCCTGGCCCCCGCCCACTTCCCCACCGAGATGACCGCCCACCTGCTGGAGGATCCGGTGATCGGTCCCAAGCTGCTGCGCCGCTATGCGATGGGGCGCTTCGGCCGCCTGGAGGAACTGGACACCGCCCTGTTGTTCCTGGCCGCTCCGGCTACCAGTTTCGTGACCGGAGTGGTGCTGCCGGTAGATGGCGGCTGGACCTGCCGCTGAGGGGCAGCTCCGGCGATCAGCTGCTGGGGGTGCGGGGCCGCTTGCGGCGCCGCCGCCAGACGGACTGGGCCGTGTCGAACAGGGAGCCCTGCACGTCGCCCATGAAGCGCCGCAGCTTGCGGGGCGTATCGGCCGAGCCGCCCAGGTGATCGGAGATGGCGGCGGCGTGACAAAGGTCCACCAGAAGGGCCACCTCCTCGGAAGAGAGACAGAGCAGATGCTCCTCACCGTGGTGTGTGACCTTCACATCGAGCCATGCAAGAAAATCATTCTAGAACTCTTACGCCAGCCTTCTCGTTATCTCCCCTTGATGCCCCTCCTTGGAGGGGGTGGGGCGATCGGTCGATCGTGACGGTTTGGTGCCCCATCCCTGCAGCCCCCGTCCGGCCATCCGGCTGGAAGCCTGGGGCCCTGTATTCATGGCCTCCAGTCTGCTGCCTGCTGCCTTGCGGCCTGCCTCCTTGAGGCCCGCCAGCCTGCTGGTGCTCGCCCTGTCGGTCAGCAGCCTGGGAGCTTGGCTCTGTCCTGCCCTGGCCAAGCCGTTTGTGCGCAGCCTCAGCCTGCAGGGAGTGAACGTGGTGGTGGCCAGCGGCGAGGGCTCGGTTCACCAGCTCAGCGTCAGGCCCAGCCGTCGGGGCCAAGCTCTGCCGGTGGTGCGGCAGGAGGTGGATGGCCAGGTGATCGGCGCTGAGATGGAAGACCTCAACGGCGACGGCCTGCCGGAACTGTTCATTTGTGTCCAGAGCGCCGGCAGTGGCAGTTACGGCACGGTGCTGGCCTGGAGCACCCCAGCCAGCGGTGGCCTGCTGCCGATTCATCTTCAGGATCTGGGGACCAGCGACACCAAGGGCTATCGCGGCCACGACCAAGTCGCCGTAGTGAGGACGAGCCTGGTGAGGCGCTCCCCCATTTAGAAAGAGGGCGATAGCAATGCGCGTGCCACTGGCGGGGTGCGTCACGTGAGCTACAAACTGATCCCCGGCAAGGCGATGTGACAGCTCAAGCTGGTGAGCTCCATGGAGATCTGAGCCTCGCGCTGGCTGAGCGCATCAGACGAGCAGGGGCAGGGGGCAGAGCAAAGGCACGGGCTGGCGGATCGTGCGCCAGTCGCCGCTGGCCGTGCTCACCTCCAGGCCGATCGACACCTGGCCACCTTCGGGGCCGAGATCCTCGAGCCAGCCGGTGGCATCCAGGATGGCCTCCTCGATCGAGTCATAGAGCCCATCGAGCTGGGGATGGGGCAGGCACAGGGCATCGATGAGTCGGTAGGCCCGCGTTGTGCGGCTGCGGCCATCACGCTCAGGACCAGACAAGAAGGTCATCCGGCAACCTCGTCAGCAACCTATGGGGACAGCATCTTGAGCGCCGTTCCGGATGCTCTGCTGTCACAGGCGACACCAGGCGATGTCAGCGGGAGGCGTTCGAGAAGGAGGTTGGATGGAGTCGCTGCACTAAGTGAACAGCTGGCGCCAGGGGGAACGGAGGGATCGGCTCAGGGGACCTGTCGGCCGGATTTGCCGCTGGGTTTGCGACCCAGCAGCTGCACCACAGCGCTCTGGCCCCGGTGGTAGGGGCCCTCTTCGATCCAGCGCTTGCGCTCCTCCAGCACCAGAAACTCCAGTCCTACCAGTTCCTGGTGCAGGACGGGGGGCTCGATCAGCAAGGCCTCCACGGGTGGACCACCCGTAGCGGAGCGGAGCTGGCTGGGGGTGTAGGCCTCCAGGATCAGATGGCCGCCTGGCCGCAGGGCGGCCATGGCTTGGCGCTGGGTCTCGGCTCGCAGGCGGGCCGGCAGATGCATCCAGATCGCCACCACCAGATCAAATTTGGCCGGCGGGGGCTCGAAGTCGGCCAGGTCACAGCAGAGGGTCTCGATGGCTGCGTAGTGGCCAGCCGCTGATCCTTGTCCAGGCCCATAGGGCTGAGGTTCTGAGCCAGCACGGCATGGCCAAGCTGGGCCAGGTGGACGGCATTGCGGCCTTCTCCCTCGGCCAGTCAGACAGCCTGGCCGGGAATCAGCTGCTGCCCCTGCTGGCGTAGAAAGTCGTTGGGCTCATCTCCGTAGGCAAAGCCGCTCTCGCTAAAGCGCTGATCCCAGAACTCCCCTGGATGGTCGGGGGATGGAGCGGACGGCCTCGGCATGGCGTTCAGGGTGCTCATAATGCTTTTAACGTCATACCCCACTCGCCATGGGCACCATCGCCTCGATGCCCAGCCCCCAGTTGCTGGAGGAATACAGCCAGTTCTTCCGGCTGCTGAGTGAGCCGGCGCGGCTGCAGCTGCTCTGTCAGCTCAAGCATGGTCCGATGGATGTGGCCGCCCTGATCGAGGCCACCGGCTTCTCCCAGTCACACATCAGCCGTCAGCTGGGTCAGCTGCAGCGCGCTGGCCTGGTGTGCTGCCAGCGCGCTGGTGTGCGCACCATCTGGAGCGCCGATCACGCCTTGGTCGACGACCTCTGCGCCCTGGTCCAGACGCGCTTGCGCCAGCGCCTAGAGGCCCAGTTGCAACAGCTGACCCCAGGCTGAGCCCAAAGCAGGGGGGGGAAGCTACCCCTTCGAGCAGCTCAGTTGATCCGCCGCACCACCACCACCCCGCGGCTGCGGCCAGAACTGTTGTCGGTGCTGCGGATCGCCTGCCAGAGATCGACCAAGGCCACCCATGTTGACGGGTAGCGATACCGCGCCACATCCAGGATCAGCACCCGATCCGTGGCGGCGTGGTACGCGGCGACCGGGGAGATGTGGCCGCCACCGGCCTGGCCCACGGCCGTGCGGTCGTAGTTGACCAATAGGCGATCGCCGGGGTTGTTGAGGTTGTGGCGTAGCAGCAGGCGCAACTGGGCCAGACTGAGTCGATCGCCATGGATGGCCCTGGTCTGCAGCCCATGGCTGGCCAGCAGCGCCCCCAGTTGGTCCAGGGACATGCCCCGGCGCGCCACCAGCTCAGGACTGAGCACCGCCCGGGTGCGGGGGGAGTCGAACACGTTCTCCTGGGTCCAGAAGCGGTAGTTGCCGTAGCCCGCCGCCAGCGGTGCCGGCACCGCCAGGCTGTTGAGCACCATCACCATGCTGGCCACACCGCAGTAGCTGAGCCTGGCCTGGGTGAGGAACTGTTCGGCCAGGGGGCCGTAATCGGCACGATCAACGCTCTGCAGCAGCAGGGTCTGGCCCTCGGGCTCCGGCAGGGCGATGGGGCTTTTCGGTTGGGCGGCGGTTCCTCGCGGGGCCATCGGCAGCATCGCCATCAGGGCGCCGCCCAGTCCGGCTCCGAGGATCCGTGCCAGCCGCCGTTGCCGATCAGGCTGCAAGGCAGCTGACTTAGGGGGTCGCACCAGGGTTTGTGCCCTCACCATCGCCGCCGGATCATCACTCAGTCCCCGGGCGGCTTGGGCTGGGTCCAGCGCCGGTAGATGCCGATGCCGCCGGCACCCCAGAGCAGCGTCCACAGGGTGAAGGTGGCCGCCGTACCCAGCTGGCCTTTCTCAAGGGAATAGACGCCGGCCTGGATCAAGCCGGCGTCGATCAGGGAGCCACCGATGCCCCAGCCCAGCACCCAGGTGAACAGAAAGCCGATGGCCTGGAGATTGCCGGTCATGACAGGGCGTTGAAGCGGCGGTTGACCTCGTTCCAGTTCACCAGCGGCCACCAGGCCTTGATGTAATCGGGACGGCGGTTCTGGTAGTGGAGGTAGTAGGCGTGCTCCCACACGTCGAGGCCCAGCAGCGGAGTGCCTCGCTCGATGCCGCTCAGGTCCATCAGCGGATTGTCCTGGTTGGCGGTGCTGGTGATCGCGAGCGTGCCATCGGCGTTGCGGATCAGCCAGGCCCAGCCCGAACCGAAGCGCTCGGCCGCCGCTCGGTTGAACTGCTCCTGCATCGCTTCCAGCGAACCGAAGCTGGCGTTGATCGCCGCCAGCAGCGGCTCCGACGGCGCACCGCCCTGCCCCGCCGGTGCCATCACGGCCCAGAATTGCCTGTGGTTCCAGTGGCCACCACCGTTGTTGCGCACCGCGGCGGGGAACTGGGAGATCTGGCCCTGCAGCGCGTCGAGGCTGAGGGTCTTCAAGGAGGGATGGGCCTTAATCAGGGCGTTGAGATTGGCCACGTAGGCGCCGTGATGGCGGTCGTGGTGGATCGTCATCGTGGTGGCATCGATTGCCGGCTCCAGGGCGTCGGCGGCGTAGGGCAGGGGCGGCAGGGAGAACTCAGCCCAGGCGGGCACGGCGCTGCCTAGCAGAAGGAGCAGCACCACGAGGCAGCGCAGCAGGGGCTGGGCCAGGAAGCGATGAACCATCAAGGAAGCCGCGGGCGTTATGGCTAGCCTGCCGCAGCGGGATGCGCTCTGGTGCGAGCGCAGCGAATGAACGGAGGGGGCGGGATTCGAACCCGCGGAAGGTTTCCCTTCGCCGGTTTTCAAGACCGGAGCCATCAACCACTCGACCACCCCTCCACGGGTGTCCCTGCCTGGGGGAGCGAACTCCGGCCGGCGGACGGCTCCAGTTTCCCACGGGCCGCCCATCGTTGTTGGGAGAGGGCTTCAGGCGCGGCGGGACCGCGAGCCCTCCAACTGGCTGGGGATGCCCTGGCAGCCTCCGGGAAGCGTGGCGCGGGAGCGGTTGCCACTCCAGCTGGCCAGATAGAAGTGCGCCTGGGCATCGAGCCAGCGGGCGCCGGAGAGGTTGAGGTTCTCAACGATTGCCCCGGTGCCGTTGCCGGTGCCGTGGTCGGCGGTGGCGCTGCCGCCGGCGGGGCTGGCTGTCTGGGGACGGCCGTAGAAGAAGCGCGTGTTCTCCAGCCGGGTGCGCTCCAGATTGGCGCCGCCGAGGTTGGTGCTGGCCAGATTGGCTTCGCTCAGGTCGGCGCCGGAGAAATCGGTGCCGCAGAGGTCGGCGCCGTTGAAGTCCACGGTGCGCAGATCGGTCTCGGACAGATCGACACCTTTGAGCATGGCGTTGAGCCGGATCACGGGGATGCCATTGCGGCGGTCTTCCTCGTAGCCGCCTTCGCCATCGAGGATGGCCCGGCCCAGGCGGTGGTCGCGGCGCAGCGGCGTCAGCAGGCGGGCGTGGGAGAGGAAGCGCAGGATGCGGGCCTTGCCGTCCCGGTCGACGCTGCCCAGCACCGCGGCC
Organism: uncultured cyanobacterium; assembly: GCA_903882285.1. Taxonomy (GTDB): domain Bacteria; phylum Cyanobacteriota; class Cyanobacteriia; order PCC-6307; family Cyanobiaceae; genus Cyanobium. The sequence continues at coordinate 67,090 of CAIRWM010000055.1, read as the reverse complement.
AGCCGGCCCTCGGCCAGCATCCGCTCCAGCGGCCAGTCCTCAAGCAGGCCCTCCTCATCGCTGATCAGTTCCGAGATGCCGTGGATGAAGCTGTCAATCGTCTGTGCCTGGGTGATCCGGTTCTGCTGGCCGGTGAGCCGTTGATCAACCATCACCTGGCGCCAGGCGATCGCTAGGGCCACCAGGGCCACCAGGATCTGGCCGACGGCCCCGATCACCCCCTCGCCGATGGCGCCGATCGCGGCCCAGTTCTCCTGTTGCCAGAAGCTCAGGTAGGGATCCCACCAGCCCAGGGCGACTGGCAGGGCGATCGCCGCTAGCACCAGCCCCACCACCGCCAGCACCCGGGCGGTGGGCACGTCGTCGAAGCGGTTGCTCAGTTGGCGCCAGAGGGGCGGCACCAGTTGCAGCAGCGCCAGCAGGGTCGTGAGCAGCCCGGCTGGCACCGCCAGCCAGCTGAGGTGCAGCACCAGCCCCAACAGGGTGAGCAGCGAGCTGAGCAGCAGCTGCAGGCTGGCCGAGCGCCGCAGCCGGCTGGCCAGGTTGCTCGCCCGGAAAGGCGGCGGGTCGCTGACGGCGATCGGGGTGTTGATCGGTGCGGGGTCCGTGCTGTCAGGCATGGGGGTCGTCATCCGATCGGCAGGACTGGGGCCGGGCTGCCCTGGAAATAGAAGCCTGCCGCCAGGATCACGTAGGCCGCCAGCAACAGCACCCCTTCCAGCCAGTCGGAGCGGCCATCGAGGCTCACCAGGTTGCTCACCACCACGGCGGTGATCACCGCCACCAGCTCGTAGAGGTTGAAGCGCAGGTCGATCGGGTGGCCGAGCCGCGGACCCAGGAGCACCACTAGCGGCACTACCAGCAGGGCCACCAGCAGGGTGGCGCCAAGAGCCACCGAGACCGAGAGGTCCATCTTGTTCTTGCGGGCCATCGTCACGGAGGTGACGTACTCGGAGAAGCCGCTGAGCAGGGGTAGCAGCACCACACCAGTGAACAACGCCGACAGCCCGATCCGCTCGGTCACCGCCTCAACCACGCCCACGAACAGCTCGGATTCGTAGGCGAGCGCCACTGTGACGCCGATCAGCACCAGCAGCCAGGGCAGCAGGGCCGGTTTGGAGGCCTGCGCCTGCCCGTGGTCGGCGGTGCTGGGGCCGCTCTCCTCGCCCAGGGCCCCGTCCGTCAGGTCCACTTCCGCCACTTCGTACAGGGTGCGGTGCGTGTGCAGCGAAAACACGAGCGTGAGCCCGTAGACGATCAGCAGCACCCAGGCCACGAACATTGAGAACGACTCGCTGCCGCTGCCGATCACGCCGTCTCCACCGCTGCCCTCGCCGTTGCTCAGCGCCGCCAGGCTGGGCAGCAGGATCGCCAGCACCGCCAGGGTCATCGCCGAGCCATTGACGCGGGCCACCACCGGTTGGAAACGCTGCTCGCTGCGCCCCAGGCCTCCGGCTAGCATTGAAAGCCCGAGCGCCAGCAACAGGTTGGCCATCACCGTGCCGGTGATGCTCGCCTTGACGATCTCCACCAGGCCGGCGCGCAGCGCCACCAGGGCAATGATCAGCTCGGTGGCGTTGCCGAACACGGCGTTGAGCAGGGCGCCGATTGAGGGGCCGAGGATGAGCGCGAGCTCTTCGGTGGCGGTGCTCAGCCAGAGCGCCAGGGGCAGGATGGCGCCCGCCGAGGTGAGGAACACGGCCGTGTCCCCCCAGCCGAACCGTTCGGCCGCCGCCGAGACCGGTACCAGGGCCAGCAGACCGAAGGCAACCTTGAGGCGGGTGGACATGGGGTTGCAAGGCTGGCCCCATTGTGACGACGAAACGGCCCCAGCGCCGCTGGACGCTGGGGCTATCGGGTGTGAGAGGGGCGAGATCGGTTAGGTCGCCGGCTTCGCCAGCGGCAGCAGGCACTTGTCGGAATCGCAGCCGGCCGGGCCGGCCTCGATCAGCTCGCCTCCGTCGTAACGACGCAGCGCCTCGAAGAAGTCGGAGATGCGCCGCCGCTCGATTACCTCGGCGGAGAGACGGGCGTAGGTGGCGGCGTCGATCGGCTCGAAGGGCAGGCGCGGGAAGGTGGCATTGGCGTCGAAGCGGGCCAGCAGGGCGGCGGAGATGTAGCCCTCGCCGTTGTCGATGGCGCGATGGATGGCATCGGCCAACGGCTCGATCTCATGCTGGCGGAACTCCACCGTGGCCGAGGTGTTATGGGCCGTGTAGTGCTTCTGCACCTGCATGTAGAAGTCGAACTGGGCCAAGGCGGAGAAGTTGTTGATCTCAACCGCATCGGCGCCGGGGATGTTGGCCCAGCTCACTTCGGTGGGGATCTCCACCAGCCACTCGCCGCAGCGGGGATCGAACGGATCGTCCAGCAGGCGGCCCTGCTCATCCTTGTCGCTCTGGCTGGGCACGATCGTGTAGCCGTAGTCCATGCAGGCGAGCGCCACCGGATCGTTCTTGCGGAAGGTGATGCGGCGGATGAAGCGCTGCGCCTTGGGCGGATGCCAGCCTGGGGAGGCGCCTGTGAGCAGGCTCTTGGTGCCGGCGGGCTGCACGGTGGTGCAGCGGTTGGGGCGCTGCAGGCCATGGCGATCGCAGTACTCCCACACCGCCTGGTTGACGATCGCCTTCCAGCGGCCCAGGTAGCGGGCCTCCTCGGCGCGGAAGCCCCGGCCCTCTTCGCTGTCGGGACGGCCAGCCTCCCACCACTGCAGCCACGGGGTGCCGAAGGCGTGCACGAAGAAGTCGAACAGGCCGGTGAAGCTCACGCCCACGATCGGATCCCAGGCGCGGCTCTGGCGATAGCGCTCCACCTCGAAGCGGTGGTTGAGCAGGCAGGCCACGGCGATGGCGCCGGCCTTGAAGGCATCCTCTTGGGCCTGCTCATCGTGCGGATCGATCTGGTTGAGATGGATCTCGGCCAGATTGCAATGGAAGTCGGCGCCGAGGATCTCGCCGCAGGGGTTGAGGCCGTAGCGGCCGAGGCGGTGCTCCAGTTCGTCGGCGCCGATGCCGGAGTGATGCAACTGCAGCCAGCGGCCGGCTTCCTCGCGACCCTGCTCGCAGTAGACGCCAATGAATTCGCTGCGCAGCTCGGGAGTGGGCAGGAGATCGGCGTTGGAGCGGGCTATCGCCTCGGGGGCGAACTGGATGGCACCTTCGCCGGACTGGAATTGGCGGTTGACCGCCTCAAGCACCACCTCCCGGCTGGGCCGGGTGTGGAACACGCGGGTGTGGTTGGCCATCCGCAGCGCATCGCGCTCGGGGTCGATGCGCCAGTTGCCCTCGCTGTCCTGCTGCCAGAGATTGTCCTTGGCGCGGGACGCCTCGAGATCGTCGGCGGCGAACTGGCGCATGCCGGCGCTGCGGCGGATATTGCCGGCCACGATCGTGACGGCGGCCTCGTCGATCAGTAGGCAGCACTCCACCGAGGTGAGCTGACGGCCCCGGGCCCGGTTGAGGATCTGGGCGACCCGGCCGTAGAGGTCCTTGAGCTTCACCGGGTTGGCCATGCCGCCGAACCCCTTCAGACTTTCGCCCACCGGCCGCACGTCGGCCAGATCCACCGACACGTGTACCGGCTCACTGAAGCGCTCGTCGCTGCTGAGCTCCAGCAGCAGCCGGTAGCTATCCACCCAGCCGTGGCGGGTGTCGCCCACCTTGATCGCCACCCGGTGGCCGTCGATCTGGTGGGTGGTGCTCTCCTGGCGATCGGCGGCGGCGGTGACTCCGATGTCACTGATGACGTCGATCACCAGCGCGTTGCGTACCACCGGCAGGCGCTCGATCAGATGCGGTTCGATGATGGCGCCGGTGCCGCAGCCCATCATCGCTAGATCCATCATCAGGGCAAACGCTTCCCAGTCCACCAAGTTGGTGGAGGTGCAGTTGTAGGCCCCGGAGAAGTTTTCGCTGCGCTCGATCCATTCGGTGCCGCCGATCCACAGCCAGCGTCCGGAGGGCAGGGCCTTCTGCTGCTGCTGCATGCGGCGCAGCAGGGCCACCTCGTCGTCGCTGAGATGGCCGAGCTGGCACAGCCCTTGGAGGTTGCGCTCCGCCACCTCATGCCAGCTCTCGCGGCCGGTGGCCGTCTTGCGGCTGTAGGTGCGATAAAAGACCGGATTGGCCGCCGGGGCCGTGGCGGGAAACACCCCGCGATCATCGCTGCCGCCACTGGACCGCAGGGCGTGCTCCAGCCCGGCTGTGACGGGGCTGCCAGCGGGGGCCGAGCTGCCGGCGGGGGCCGTGTCGGGACGCGAAGGACTCAGGGTCACAGGGGATCGGAGACGGCGTGGCGTGCACCCTAAACGCCACCGGTGGGGTCGGCAAGCATCCAGGCCACCAGACACGGCGTTTGCGGTGCCGGCGTGAGCTGGTCTGACGGTGGGCAACTGGATCGGAGCGGCGGCTGTCGTCTTGCTGCCCGGGCCATCTGTGGCAGCTTGATGAGGAAGCCAGCGACCTCGCCATCGCGCCATGGAGCGGATCTGCGAACCAGAGTTGATGGACGATGCCGCCCAGGCCCAGGCCTATGCGGAGGCTGATTTTGCCGCGGCTGATGCCGCCATGGTGGAGCGGATGATCGAGCACTTCGACGACGGCAGCGACACCTGTGGGCTGGGGCCCCGCATCGTCGATCTCGGCTGCGGACCGGGCAACATCACCTTTCGTCTGGCGGATCGTTGCCGCGGCAGCCTGGTGCTGGGCATCGACGGTTCCGAGCCGATGCTGGCGATCGCCGAGGCCCGCCGGAGAATGGGTGCGGGCTGGCGCCACTCGGTGCGCCTCCTGCAGGTGCTGCTGCCCGCCATCGATCAGGCCCGTACGGCCCTGCCCGCCGGCGATTGGCTAGGGGAGGGTTTCAGTGCCGTGGTGAGCAACAGCCTGCTGCACCATCTCCACGATCCGGCCGTGCTCTGGGATGCGGTGCGGCGCCTGGCGGCTCCTGGTGCTGCCGTCTACCTCCAGGATCTGCGCCGGCCGCCCACGCCGGAGGCAGCCGATGCCTTCACCGCCGCTGAGATGGCCTCAGCCCCCGAGGTGCTGCGCCGGGACTACCGCCACTCGTTGCAGGCCGCCTTTACCAAGGCGGAGGTGGCCGAGCAGTTGGAGCGCGCCGATCTGGAGGGGCTCCAGGTGCAGGAGGTGGGCCCGAAGTATCTCGAGGTTTGGGGGCGGCTCGCCTGAGACCCGCTCCCTTCACCGTTGCCTGGCAGGCTGGCTCCATGACCAGCGTCTCCATCGACCCTGTCGCCAGCGACTCCGCCGCGAGCGATTCCGCCGCCACCAAGCCTGAGCCCGCCAGTCCCGAGCTGGTTGCCCTGGCAGAGGCCGTGGCGCGGCGGCGCAACTTTGCGATCATTTCCCACCCCGACGCCGGCAAGACCACCCTCACCGAGAAGCTGCTGCTCTACGGCGGTGCCATTCAGCAGGCCGGAGCGGTGAAGGCCAAGGGGGAGCAGCGCAAGGTCACCTCCGACTGGATGGACCTGGAGAAGCAGCGCGGCATTTCGATCACCTCCACCGTGCTGCAATTCGACTACGCCGGCAACACGGTCAACCTGCTCGACACCCCCGGTCACCAGGACTTCTCCGAAGACACCTATCGCACCCTGGCCGCCGCGGACAACGCCGTGATGCTTGAGGACGCCGCCAAAGGCCTCGAACCCCAGACCCGCAAGCTGTTCGAGGTGTGCCGCCTGCGGCGCATTCCCATCTTCACCTTCATCAACAAGATGGATCGTCCGGGGCGCGAGCCCCTCGATCTGATCGATGAGATCGAGAAGGAACTGGGTCTGGCCTGCTGGCCGGTGAACTGGCCGATCGGCAGCGGCGACCGCTTCCGCGGTGTGATCGATCGCCGTAGCAAGGAGGTGATTCTGTTCGAGCGCGCTGAGCGCGGCCGCCAGAGCGCCGAGCGCCGGCTGGCCAGCGATGCCCCCGAACTGGCCACCCTGGTGGAGCCGGAGCTGCTGGCGCAGGCGCTGGAGGAACTGGAGCTGCTCGATGGCGCCGGTGCCGATCTCGACCTGGAGCTGGTGCATGCCGGCGAGCTCAGCCCGGTGTTCTTTGGTTCGGCGATGACCAACTTCGGTGTGCACCCCTTTCTGGATGCCTTCCTGGAGCTGGCCCAGCGGCCTACGGCTCGCTCCTCCAGTTCCGGCAGTGTCGATCCGATCGGGCCGGGATTCAGTGGCTTTGTGTTCAAGCTCCAGGCCAACATGGATCCCCGCCATCGCGACCGCGTGGCCTTCGTGCGGGTCTGCAGCGGCAAGTTCGAGAAGGACATGACCGTGCAGCACGCCCGCAGCGGCCGGACGATCCGCCTCTCGCGGCCGCAGAAGCTGTTCGGCCAGGATCGCGAGGTGGTGGAGGACGCCTACCCCGGCGATGTGATCGGCCTTAACAATCCGGGCATGTTCGCGATCGGCGACACCCTCTACCTCGGAGCGAAGGTGGAGTACGAGGGCATTCCCTGCTTCAGCCCGGAGATCTTCGCCTGGCTGCGCAATCCCAACCCCTCGGCCTTCAAGAGCTTCCGCAAGGGGGTCAATGAGCTGCGCGAGGAGGGGGCCGTGCAGATCCTTTACGACCTGGACCAGAGCAAGCGCGATCCGATCCTGGCGGCGGTGGGCCAGCTGCAACTGGAGGTGGTGCAGTACCGGCTCGAGCACGAGTACGGGGTGCCGACCCGGCTGGAGCCCCTGGACTTCACGGTGGCCCGCTGGGTGATCGGTGGCTGGCCCGCCCTGGAGACCCTGGGGCGGATCTTCAACTGCAAGACGGTGCGTGACGCCTGGGACCGGCCGGTGCTGCTGTTCCGAAATGACTGGAATCTGCGCCAGCTGCAGGAGGACCACCTGGACCTGGAGCTCTGTGCCGTGGCTCCGGTGGTCAGCGGCGTGGAGCCGATCGCGCTCTGAGGGCGCGGCCAGTTGGCTTGTCGGCAGCGGCCACGAAGCGCGGCCATCCTCGACAGAATGAAAGCAACATTTCGTCACGCCGCCCTGGGCGGTGTCTGTGATGCCGATGCCGCTCTGGCTGGTGCGGCCCCGCAGTGACGGGGGCAGCGATTACGTGAATTTCATTCCGTCCTGGGAGAGCCTGGGCGGGGCCACTGTTGAGGTGCGCGAGGGCAGCCATCTGCCCCCCCAGATGCCCCTGCTGAAGCGCCGCTGGCGCCTGGCCCCCGCCGAAGTCGAAGCCTGCGGTCGCCGCCTGCAGCAGGAGGCGGGCTATCGCCGGGCTGAACCACTTTTCTAGGCAGGCCTCGGTACGCTCTGGGGACGAATCCAGGCGCCAGCTCCAGCCCGGACGTCCTCCTGGTCTTCCAGCGTTGCCCCGGTGGCTGCCGGAGACCCGTCCTCCCCATCTCCTCCTCCGTGGATCCCTACGAGCGTCTCGCCATTCCCGCCGATGCCCCCTTCGATGCGGTGCAGGCGGCCCGTGATGCCCGGCTCGAGGAGGTCGGCGAGGATCCGATGGCCCGGTCCCGCGTCGAGGCGGCTTACGATGCCGTGCTGATGGACCGCCTCAAGGAGCGTCAGCAGGGGCGCGTCAGCAGTGCCGCCCGCTCGGCGTCCCAGCGTGAGCAGGCGGCGGCCGCGCCACCCCAGCGGCCTGCCCTGCCGCAGCTGCCGCAGCTGCCACAGCTGGCTGCGGCAAGGCTGGCCGCCCCCCGGTTCTCCCTGCCGAGCCTGGCCCTCGCCTCCGGCCGCGACTTCTGGTTCCCGCTCGGAGCCCAGGGGCTCCTGCTGGTGCTGTTGTTCGCGCTGCCGGCGGCCCCGGCCGAACTGTTGCTGGCCCTCGCCACCCTGGTGACGGTGATCAGCTTGCAGCGCCGCAGCGGGCGCTTCCTGGCTGCCGTTGGCTGGAGTTTCGCCCTGCTCGCTCTGGGCCTGATGCTCGGTGGCCTGCTGTTGGGGGCCATCAACCCCTCTTTACCGCTGGGTCTGCCGATCGGAGAGCTGCAGGTACAGAGCTTGCCGGCCCTGCTGCTGCTCCTGCTTGGCGCCCTGTTGATCGCCTGAGCCTGAGCCGGACCTCAGGCCACCGCCAGTTCGTCGATCAGCTCCTGCAGTTCGCGGCTCTCGACGCGGTAGACCTCGTTGCAGAAGTGGCAGGTCAACTCCGCGTGGCCGTCCTCGCGCAGGATGGCATCGAGTTCGTCCCGGCCCAGCAGCTTCAGGGCGCCGACGCTGCGGCTGCGGCTGCAGCGGCAGTGGAACTGCACCGGCGTGACGGCCTGCACATCCTCGAGGGGCTGGGGATCGAGGTCGGGGAAGATGTCCTCCAGCAGGCCCTGCAAGTGGTCGGCGTTGGCCTCGAGGCGCTCGCTGAAGCCGGTGATCTCGCGGCAGCGCTCCTCCAGCAGGGCCACCAGGGCCGGCTCCCGCGCGGCCTTGGGCAGCACCTGCACCAGGACCCCCCCACTGCAGCGCACCCCGTGGCTGTCGAGGCGCTCGCCGACGAACACCGCCGACGGGGTCTGCTCGGAGTGCAGCAGGTAGGAGGCGACGTCGTCTCCGATGCAGCCGCTCACCAGTTCGACGGTGCTGCTGAACGGTTCGCCCTCGCCCCGGTCGCGGACGATGTGCAGATAGCCGGTACCGGTGGCGCTGCGGAAGTTGAAATGGGGGCTGCCACCGGGCTCGCTCACCAGATCGAGTTCCAGGGCCGGGTTGCCCACGTAGGCCCGCACCGTGCCGTCGCGGCCGGCATCCACCATCAGGCCCCGCAGCGGACCATCCGACTGGATGCGCAGGTTGACGCGGCCATGGGCCACCTTCATCGAGCTGGCGAGTAGCAGGCCGGCCCCCATGGCGCGGCCCAGCAGGGCCGTGGTCAGAAAGGAGAGGTGGTGGCGCCGCCGGGCGTAGCGGCTGGCCACCGTGGTGGTCACGGCAACCAGGCGGATGCCCCCGCCCGCGGCGGTGGCCCGCAGCAGTTGATCGGCCATCAGCGCAGCCCGTATGCAGGCATCGTAAGGAGTGTGCCGTTCTCCAGGCGCCATCCCTGACGGACGATGCCGCGGAACAGTTCGGGCTCGTGGGTGACGATGAGCAGGGCCCGGTCGCGGCCGAGCTCCGCCAGCAGCTGCAGCACCTCCTCGCGCACGGTCCAGTCGAGGCCGGCGGTGGGTTCGTCGAGCAGCAGCACGTGCGGATCGCGCAGCAGTTGCACCGCCAGGGAGAGGCGCCGCTGCTGGCCGCCGCTGAGGCGCTCCGGTGCCTGTTGCAGTGACACCCCACCCAGGCCCACCTGCTGCAGCACGGCGGCGATCCTGTCGGAGCGCAGGCGCTTCTGGCCCAGCTTCAGCTCCTGCGCCACCGTAAGACCCAGGAAATGGCGCTCCGGGAACTGGAAGACCAGCCCACAGAGCCAGCGCCGCTGGCGAGCGTTGAGCACCTCGCCGTTCCAGAGGATGCGGCCGCCATCGGGCTCAGCCAGGCCGCTGATCAGCTCCAGCAGGGTGGTCTTCCCACTGCCGCTGCGACCTGCCACCAAGGCGGGTTCGCCCTCGGCCAGCCGCAACGCCACGTCGTGCAGCACTGGCGCGGACGATGTGGCGGGGTGGTAGCGAAGGGCCTGGAGCTCAAGCATGCCCCCCAGCATGCAGGCTGGCTCGCTGTCGTGCATGGCGGCATGCCTCTCGCGTGGTTGCATGAGGGGAGTTCCCCGCGCCGCCGCCGGCTGCCGCCATGGAGGTCCGCTTCCGCGAGGTCGATCCGTTCAACTGCTGGATCTGGCTTCGCTTCGCCAATCCCCCCCGCCAGGGGGAGCGGGATTACGTCGAGGGGGTGTTCGACAGCTGGTTCGTGCTCGGCAAGCTCGGCGGTTTTAATGCTGAAAACCTGCAGGCCCATGAGGCCGGCGCCGATCTGGGCGAGCTGCACTGGCACGAGGAGGGCGCGGCCCAGGCCCTGCCGGCCCTGATGCACAACATGGCGGCGATGGAATACCAGGAAGACTGGGGGCGCTGTTGGCTTGACCTGGGCACCAGTGATGCCCTGGCGCTCGACGTGCTGATCAACGCCCTGCGCCAGCTTGACAACGACGTGGTGGAGATCGTCGAGCTGGTGATCGGTGGTGTCAATGACGACTGGCCCGTGGAGGACGACCCCGACGATCCCTTCGCGGCCGGCCGCTACTGAGTCCGCGTCCATGGCCCGTGAACTGCGCCGGCTGCTGATCGATCCGCAGCGGTTGCGCCTGTCCCCCGGCGAGGTGCTCCTGCAGGAGCCCGAGCAGCACTACCTGGGCCGGGTGCTGCGCTGCCGCCGCGGCGATCAGGTAGCCTTGGTCGATGGCCAGGGATCGCTCTGGACCGCCGTGCTGACGGACGAGTCCCTGCTGCAGCTTGAGCAGCCGCTGGAGGCCCCGCTGGAGAATCAGCCGGCACCCTGGCCCTGGCTGGAGTTGGCGATGGCGCCGCCGAAGCGAGAGGTGGAGCTGGTGTGGCGCATGGCCACCGAGCTCGGTGCCGATCGCTTCCAGCCCCTGAGGGCGCAGCGCAGCCAGACGGGCCCGCGGCTACCCCTGGAGCGCTGGCGCACGATCGTCGCCGAGGCGGCCGAACAGTGCGAGCGGCTCTGGTTGCCGGCGCTGGCCGAACCGCTCGAGGCCCTGGATTGGTTTGACGCGGTGCCGCAGGGGCCAAGGCTGCTGGCCACCACCCGTCACGGGGGGCTGCCGCAGCTCGCTGAGCTGCTGCCTTGCCTGCTGCGACAGGGCGAGACAGCCGGTCTGAGCCTGGCGATCGGGCCGGAGGGTGGCTGGAGCCCCCAGGAGGAAGAGGCCGCCCAGGCAGGCGGCTGGAGGCTGGTGAGCCTGGGGCCCTCGATCCTGCGCACGTCCACGGCCGGGGTGGCGGCGATCGCCGCCCTGGCGGCTTGGCGCTCGCTCAGCTGCGCATCATCCCCTTCGCCATCTCCTTGAAGGCGCCGAGGTTGGCCCCGGCACTGCGGCGGCTCCGGGGGATGGCCCCGCCGGCCACCACGCACTCGGGAGCGAAGGTGGCCGTGCTGGGGGCCGGACGGTTGGCCTGGGCGGCGGCCAGTTCGGCGGCGATCGCCTCGGTGGTGGTGAGGCTGGAGCCCTCGGTTGAGCCCTCGGCCGATCCTGGGGTCGCGCTGATCGCCTCTCCGGCGGCCGGGGTGGCGGCTGCCGGGCTCTTGGCTGCGGGGGCGGGCTGGTCGCTGTCGGCCGGCCGCACCGGAGCCACCTGGACGGGCTTCAGCTCTTCGCCGCCGCTGAGGTCGAGGAAGAATTTGCTCTTGAACACCATGGCGCCGGCCGGCTAACGGGTGCAGCGATTATCCGCCGCCGACAGCATCGCCGCTGCCCTGGCTTAGATCTGTGCAACACATCCCCACCGCTGATGCTGCCTCTGCCCCCCCAGGAGCCGGGCCACTGGCTGGTGGCCCTGGCGATCAACGCCGTGCTGATCGCCCTCGCCCAGCGGGTCCCCCTGCTCACCTCCTCGGGCTGGGCGCATGCGGGCCTGCTCGGCACCTTGCTCTGGGGCAGCCTCGGCTGGCGGGGCTGGCTGGCGGTGGTGCTCTATCTGGCCCTGGGCTCGCTGGTGACCAGGATCGGCTTCCGCCGCAAGCAGCAACAGGGGTTGGCGGAGGCCCGCGGCGGCCGCCGCGGGCCCGAGAACGTCTGGGGCTCGGCCCTGGTGGGTACGGTGCTGGCCCTGCTGGTGCCGCTCGCTCCCCTCGCCGGTCGCGGCCTGCTGCTGGCGGGCTTTGCCGCCAGTTTCAGCGCCAAGCTCGGCGACACCTTCGGCAGTGAGATCGGCAAACGCTGGGGAAGGCGCACGCTGTTGATCACCAGCCTGCGGCCCGTGCCGGCGGGCACGGAAGGGGCCGTGAGCCTGGAGGGCACCGCCGCCAGCCTGGCGGGCAGTGCCCTGATGGCCCTGGTGATGCTGGCGCTCGACCTGCTGAGCGGCTGGCGCGACTGGCTGCTGGTGAGCCTGGTAGGGCTGGTGGCCACCCTGCTCGAGAGCCTGATCGGCGCCACGCTGCAGCGCCGCTCCGCGTTGCTCACCAATGAGGTGGTGAATGGCCTGCAGACCCTGCTGGCGGCGTTGCTGGCGATGCTGCTGCTGCCCTGGTTGGCGCCGCCGATCGGCTGAGGCCATCGCGCCAGCTTGCCCCTGCCCGCTGCAGGGCCGCCTGGGCTGCGAGGCAGCGGCGCTGGGCCTGGCGGGGATGGAGCCCCAGCCGGTTTCCCAGCTCCACCCAGGTGCAGCCGTGCAGGATCCGCCCTTCCAGCAGCTCTCGGATGAGGGGATCGAGCTGCGCCAGGGCCCCACGCAACCAGCGCAGCTCCGCGGCGGTTTCTTCCGACACCGTCTCCCCGTCTCCAGGCCCTGCGTCGCTCCCCGGGCTGGCGGGGGCGGCCAGCTGCTCGAGCAGCGATCCCGGACTCTCGCCATCCTCGCCGCCGCTGCGAGGAGCATCGAGGCTGCGCACCGCGGTGACCGCCGCCAGTTCCCGCACCTCCCGGAGCAGCTGCGGCGCACAGCCGAGCGCCTGGGCCAGGGCCGCCTCCCCCAGAGGGGGCAGACCCTGGCGGCAGCGCTGCTGCTGCAGCTTCGCCTGCCTCTGCCGCAGTTCCCAGAGGCTGCGCGGTACCCGCATCAGGTGCTGGCGGTCCCGCAGTTCGTGCAGGATGGCGCCCTGGATGTAGGGAACCGCCAGGGTGCTGAGTTGGGCCTGGCGCTTCGGATCAAAGGTTTCGATCGCCCGCATCAGCCCCAGACTTCCCACCTGAACGAGGTCGTCGAAGGGGAGGGCTCCCTGGCGGGCAAGACGGCCGGCGATGGTGTGCACCAGTGGCAGGTTGTCCGCCACCAGGGCATCGCGCCAGACCCGCCGCCGCCTTGGATCGTGGCTGCCGGCGTAGGCCAGCAGCCGGCACTGGTTGCGTTGCTGCCGCTGTTGTGCGGCCTGCGTTTCGGAGTTAGCGGTGGACATGCGGGACAACGCACGGGCATCGTTCCACCGTCCCCCTCGTCGCCATCAGCCACATCACCCGAACGGGCGACTCCGGATCCCCCGATCGGGTGAACCGCCCGGCTTCCGGGCCGGCTACCTGGCGGCCAGGTCCTGCATGGGAGGCGATTCAACCTGCATGCGAGCTGATTCAGAAGGAGGGCGTCGCCAGACCGATCGGTTCGAGATCGGCCCAGCGCAGCAGCGCCGGCCAGCGGCTCAGCCGCTCGTACAGCTGGCCGTGGCCCTCGCTGTTGAGATGTAGTCCATCCGGCTCGAGCCAGTGGCTCCAGCGGGGGTCGTCGAGAAAGCTCTCCAGCAGCGGTAGGAACGGCACATCCGCCTCCAGGCAGGCCTCTTCGAGCAAGCCCTCATACCGACGGATCGTCTCCAGGCCGTACCAGAGCACCTCGGCGAAGGGCATGGCCCGCTCCTCCACCGGCGTCAGCCCCAGCACCAGCACCGGCGCCAGGGCGCTGGCCTGCCTCAGCAGCTGCTGCAGGCCGAACAGAAAGGCGTCCGGGGCGAGTTGGTGGCGCCCGTCGGGCCGTCCCACCCGGGCCGTGTCGTTCAGTCCCACCGCCAGCAGGATGCCCTGGGGGGTCTGGCGGCGCAGTTCACCCCGCCGGGCCACCTCCTGAGGCAGCCGGGCCGCCACCCGTTCGAGCCCGTCGCCGCGCACGCCGAGGTTGTAAAGCACCGGGCCATCAGGCAGTTCCATCCAGTGGCGGCGGAGCCTTTCACACCAGCCACCCCGCTCCGGGTCCCCCCAGCCGACCACGCCGCTGTCGCCGATCACCACGAGCTTTCTGGGAACGGTGAGGCTCATCGCACTCCTGGGCGCCTGGCGATCCTGCCCCATGCCATCGCCCCAGGTGGGGCCGAGAGGGGGGGCCTAGAGGGATGTGCGGAAGCGGCGCAACCGCGCCAGCCCATCCTCCAGGGTGTCGAGCGAGGCGGCGCAGGAGAGGCGGATGCAGCGGTCGTCGCCGAAGGCGATGCCGGGCACCAGCGCCAGCCCCACCTCCTCCAGCAGGCGGTCGCACAGGGTCATCGAGTCGAGGCCCCAGGCACTGACATCCGGGAAGGCATAGAAGGCGCCTTCCGGGGCCAGCAGCTGCACCCCCTCGATCGCCATCAGGCCCTGGCTGAGCAGGGCCCGGCGCTCGTTGAACTGGGCCGCCATCTCCCGGACGCAGTCGCGGGGGGCGGTGATCGCCGCCAGTGCCCCGTACTGGGCAAAGGTGCAGACATTGCTGGTGCTTTGGCTCTGCAGGGCACTGGCGGCGGCCACCACCGCCCTGGCCCCGGCCAGCCAGCCCAGGCGCCAGCCGGTCATGGCCCAGCCCTTGGCGAAGCCGTTGACGATGAAAATGCGCTCGGCCAGATCGGGGGCCACCGCGGCGAAGCTGTGGTGGCTGTGGCCCGGGGCCAGCAGGAACTCATAGATCTCATCGCAGACCACGGCCAGGCGTGGGTGGCGGCGCAGCACAGCGGCGAGGGCCTCCAGTTCACCCCGGCTCAGCACCATGCCGGTGGGATTGGAGGGGGTGTTGAGCACCAGCAGGCGGCTGGACGGCGTGATCGCGGCCTCCAGCTGCTCGGCGGTGAGGCGGAAGCCAGTGGCGGCGTCACTGGGCAGCAGGGTGACCGTGGCCCCGGCCAGGTGGGCCATCTCCGGGTAGCTCAGCCAGTAGGGCGCCGGCAGGAGCACCTCGTCGCCCGGATCGAGCAGCACCTGGAAGAGGTTGTAGAGCGCCTGCTTGCCGCCATTGGTCACCAGCACCTGATCGCTGCAGGTGGGGACGCCGTTCTCCTCGCTGAGCTTGGCGGCGATCGCCTGCCGCAGGGCGGGTTCGCCGGCGACGGGGCCGTAGCGGGTGTGGCCGGCTTCCAGGGCTTCGGCCGCGGCGGCGCGAATGAAGGCGGGCGTGTCGAAGTCGGGCTCGCCGGCACTGAGACTGCAGACGTCTCGGCCCTCGGTTCGCAGCTGGCGGGCCCTGGCGGTGATCGCCAGGGTGAGCGACGGCTGCAACGCCGCAGCCCGCCGCGAGAGGGTGAGTGCGTCCGGCGACGGGGCCGGGGGCGCCGGTGTCAGCGGGGCCGGCATCGTGGCGGACACGGCGCATCAGTGGCTGCAATCATCCTGCCGCACGCCTGCCCGCCCCCGGGGTTCAGGGGCGCACCAATTGGTGCACCCGATTCGAGTGACGAAGCGGGGTGGCCAAGGGGTCGCCCCCGGCCAGAGTGATGGCCCCTGCCGCGGCACCCCTGGCCCTCCGCACCGACGATCACGATGCCCAGCTGGGCAGCCAGCTGGATGCGCTGGCGACGGCCTGTGCGGCCTGCCGCTGCTGTGGCCTGGCCGGGGGGCGCCAGCAGGTGGTGGTGGGCCGCGGCCATGGTGCGGCCAGGCTGATGCTGATCGGCGAGGCACCCGGCGCCCAGGAGGACGCGGCGGGGTTGCCCTTCGTGGGGCGTTCCGGCCTGCTGCTCGATCAGCTGCTGGCTGGCGCCGGCATCGCCAGCGATCGCGACGTCTATATCTGCAATGTGGTGAAGTGCCGGCCACCGGACAACCGCCGGCCCACGGCCGCGGAGATGGCGGCCTGCCGCCCCTGGCTGGAGCAGCAGATCGCCCTGGTGGATCCGGCGCTGATCCTGCTGGTGGGCGCGTCGGCCCTTCAGGGGGTGCTGGGGATCAAGGGCGGCATCACCCGGCTGCGGGGCCAGTGGCTCCCAGGCGTTGGCGGGCTGCTCACGGGCCGCTGGCTGATGCCCCTGCTGCACCCCGCCTACCTGCTGCGCAATCCCAGACTGCGGGAGGGTTCGCCGCGGTGGCACACCGCCCAGGACCTCCTGGAGGTGCGGCGCTGTCTCGATGGGGGTCGCCCTGGCGGGGATCGGCCGGCGGGGGGGCCGGGCGGCGGCCCAAACCCCCGGCCGCTGTGACAGGCTTTCTCCACGCGTCCCCCCCTCGCGATGACCGTCGCTCCGCCCCTCCCTGCCACTGCTTCGGCCGGCGCCGGCGGCGGCGATCGTCGCTTTGACACGGTGATCCACCGCCGCCCCACCCGCAGCGTGCGGGTGGGGGATGTCTGGATCGGCAGCGAGCACCCGGTGGTGGTGCAGTCGATGATCAACGAGGACACCCTTGACATCGAGGGGGCCACCGCCGGCATCCGCCGCCTGCATGAGGCCGGCTGCGAGATCGTGCGGCTCACCGTGCCCAGCCTGGCCCACGCCAAGGCGGTCAGGGAGATCCGCCAGCGCCTCCTCGATACCTACCAGCCGGTGCCGCTGGTGGCGGACGTGCACCACAACGGCATGAAGATCGCCCTGGAAGTGGCGCAGCACGTCGACAAGGTGCGTATCAATCCGGGTCTGTTTGTCTTTGACAAACCCGATCCCAACCGCACCGAGTTCAGCGCCGAGGAGATCGCCGCAATCGGTGATCGCATCACCGAGACCTTCGAGCCCCTGGTCAGCCTGCTCAAGGACCAGGACAAGGCCCTGCGCATCGGCGTCAACCATGGCTCCCTGGCCGAGCGCATGCTGTTCAGCTACGGCGACACGCCGCTGGGCATGGTGGAGTCGGCGCTGGAGTTCATCCGCATCTGCGATCGCCTCGACTTCCACAACATCGTGGTGTCGATGAAGGCGTCGCGCGCCCCCGTGATGATGGCGGCCTATCGAATGATGGCCGCCCGGATGGATGCCGAGGGCTTCCCCTACCCCCTGCATCTCGGTGTCACCGAGGCCGGCGACGGCGACTACGGGCGGATCAAGAGCACGGCCGGCATTGCGCCCCTGCTGGCTGAGGGCATTGGCGACACGATCCGTGTCTCGCTCACTGAAGCCCCCGAGAAGGAGATACCGGTCTGCTATTCGATCCTGCAGGCTCTCGGGCTGCGCAAGACGATGGTCGAGTACGTGGCCTGCCCCAGCTGCGGTCGTACCCTATTCAATCTTGAGGCGGTGCTGCACAGGGTGCGAGCCGCCACAGCGCACCTCACCGGCCTGGACATTGCCGTGATGGGCTGCATTGTCAACGGTCCCGGGGAGATGGCCGATGCCGACTACGGCTATGTGGGCAAGACCCCCGGCACCATTTCGCTGTACCGCGGCCGCGAGGAGATCCGCCGGGTGCCCGAGGCCGAGGGGGTGGAGGCCCTGATTGCGCTGATCCGGGAGGACGGCCGCTGGCTCGATCCCTGAGCCGACACCTAATCCTGTTGCACGAGCCGGTTCTCCGCACGGATGAAGCCCTCGCCCATTGGCGCTAGCTTGACCTGACTTCATCTTGTTCGAGGACAACCTGCATGGGCAGCGGTCGCACCAGCGTCGTGGTGCTGGTGGGTATTGGGGCCCTCGCGGCCACTGCCGTGATGGCCCGGGAGATGGCGATCTCACCCGCAGGAGGCGTGTCGATCACTGACAGCCCCAAGGAGGTGATGGACCAGGCCTGGCAGATCGTCTTCCGCGACTACCTCGACACCACCGGCAAGTACACCCCCGAGCAGTGGCGCAAGCTGCGTCGCGAACTGCTGGCCAAGAGCTACGGCAGTCCCAAGGAGGCCTACGAGGCGATCCGGGGCATGCTCGGCACCCTCGACGATCCCTACACCCGCTTCCTGGATCCGCGGGAGTTCAAGGAGATGCAGATCGACACCTCCGGGGAACTCTCTGGGGTGGGCATCCAGCTCAGTCTCGACAAGGACACCAAGGACCTGGTGGTGGTGTCGCCGATCGATGGATCGCCGGCCTCCCGCGCCGGCGTGCAGCCCAAGGACGTGATCGTCTCGATCGACGGCAAGCCCACCAAGGGCATGAGCACCGAAGATGCCGTCAAGCTGATCCGCGGCAAGGCCGGCACCACGGTCAAGCTTGTGCTGCGCCGCAAGGGACAGAACCTCGACGTGCCGCTGATGCGGGAGTTGATCGAGCTCCACGCCGTCAACCACCAGGTGAACACCACCCCCGATGGGGTGAAGGTGGGCTACATCCGCCTCAAGCAGTTCAACGCCAACGCCAGCAAGGAGATGCGGGCCTCCCTGCGGGAGCTCGAGGAGCAGGGGGTGCAGGGCTACGTTCTCGACCTGCGCAGCAACCCCGGCGGTCTGCTGATCTCCAGTGTGGAGATCGCCCGCCAGTGGCTCAACGAGGGGATCATCGTCTCCACCAAGACCCGCGACGGCATCCAGGACGTGAAGCGGGCCACGGGCCGCGCCCTCACCACCAAGCCCCTGGTGGTGCTGGTCAACGAGGGATCCGCCAGCGCCAGCGAGATTCTCTCTGGCGCCCTGCAGGAGAACAACCGCGCCGTGCTGGTCGGCCAGAAGACCTTCGGCAAGGGCCTGGTCCAGTCGGTGCGGGGCCTCTCCGATGGCTCCGGCATGACCGTCACCATCGCCAAGTACCTCACTCCCGCCAACCACGACATCCACCACCGGGGCATCAACCCCGATGTGCCGGCAAAGCTCACCGATGCGGAGGCCTCCAAGCTCACGCTGGAGGATCTGGGCACTCGCAAGGACAGCCAGTACCGCGTCGCAGAGAACGCCTTGGTGAAGAAGCTGCAGCAGCCCACGTCCCAGCAAAAAGCCTACAAGCCCGGCAGTCCCAATCTCCCCGCCGCCCTTGCTCCCCCCACCAGCCCCTGAGCCGGCTTCCATCTGGTCGCTGAAGCCCTGGTGGTGTCAGCCCTGGTCGATCCTGCTGACCGGGATCGCGTTTCCGACGGCCAGCTGGTTGTTGTGGCAGCGCCTCTGGATCACCGCCCCTCTGGCCCTGGGGGTGCTGTTTTGGTGGGCACTCTTCCTGGTGCTGGTGCCGGCCGCCTGGCGGGCGGAGCAGCAGCAGGGACCGTCGTGAGCCCTGTCGCTGCCCCGGGCCGCCCTCAGCGATAGGGAGCAAGCCCGAAAGCCTCAGCCTCGCTGCTGGGGGCCCTGCCTGACGGCCGCTGCGGCGCGGGCAGAGATCCCCCCAGCGGCCGTTGACCAATGGTGGTGGGAAGGGGCCCCCGTCCCTGGCGCAGGCTGCCATCGCGCAGGGCGTTTAGGAAGGGGGTGCAGCCTCCGTGACGGGCGATCAGACGATCGCTCTGCGCCTTGCTGATGCTGTTCTGCCAGCCATCCGTCCAGCCCCAGAGACGGCCCTGGTGCCGCAGCAGGTCTTGCTGATCCGCAGTGGGCAGCCCGCCGCTGCTCTCCAGGCAGCGGGCGGCGCTGGCTGTCGCCAGTTGCAGGGAGGGGGAGGGAGCGCTGCCATTCACCCCGCCGGGTCGGGGCACCAGGCCCGCCGGCGGGATGGCCCGTCCTGGATAGCCGTTGCCGGGATAGCCACTGCCGGGATAGCCACTTCCCGGGTAGCCCCGGCCCGGAAAGCCGCCGTTGATGCCATAGGGACCTGGCATCAGGCCGATGCGGCCCGGACGGGCCAGTCCGGGGATCAGGCCACCGAGTCCCTGCGCGCCAAAACCGGGACCGCCAAACCCTTGGTTCCCAAGGCCGGGTCCGCCGAGCTGGCCGAGGGCGGCCATGGCCAGGGACAGGAGCAGATCGTTCATGGCGTCAGCGCCGTTGGGTGAGGGTGGAGGGCAGGCTCTGCCCGCCGCAGTAACGGCGGAACAGCTGGGGCACTTGGGCGGGATCGAGGCGGGCCGTGTAGCGGGCCTCGAGTTCGCCGAGCTGCTCATTGCGGGGATAGAGGCGCAGGGAACGCCATTCCTCCGGGGCATGGAGGGCCAGGCTCTGGGCCATAACCCTGTGATGCTCTGGACGGGTGATGGTGCCGCCGGCGCAGGCCTGCATCTTGTGGGTGGCCTCGTGGGTGAGTGTGTTCCAGACAGAGGCCGGATTGCGGTGCACCCGGCAGATCACGATGGTTTGGCTTTGCTGGTGAAACAGGCCATGCAGGCCGTGCTGGTTGCAGTCCCGCTGCACCACCGTGGAGCCGCTGGCTTCCAGCAGGGCCCTGAGATTGTCGATGTCACGCCAGCTGGGAGGCCGAACCGGGGCCGCTGCCGCAGCCACTGTCAGGGCCAGGTCGCTTGTGAACGCTGACACCAGCAGTGCGATCAGGCCGCTAAGAGCTGACGACAATGGAGTCGGTCGGGCTCCGGGAGGTGGCGCTGGGATTCGGGTCGGTAGGGCAGCCATGGGCCCACGACAGTTGCTCTCCACATTGGAACATCGGGGTGGGTTGGAGCATCACCCAACCGGTGGAAAGCCGTCGCCATGGAGGTTCGGTTAGCCGCCACAGCTCCTCCCAGCGGGTGAAGCACGGCGGCGTTTGGATCAGGCAACCGGCTGCATCAAGCCACCGCCTGGGCTGGAGTCGTCATCGTCGTTGTTGTTTTCACGCTCCCCGGTGACAAGCGCGTAGATCCCAAGGGCCAGGACGCTGGCCAGGGCGGACATCAGGCCGGAGCCGCCATGCAGGCCGGAGCCCAGATCGATCAGCTCTCCCATGGGGGTTCGTTACACAACTTCTCATGACTGTAACGAACTTTTGCGGGCCTTGGAGCCCTGGCGTGGGCCTGGCGCCGCGGCAGATCGGCAGGACCGTGCAGGGAGGAGGATCGGCACGGGGGGTTGGTTGTGGTCGTTGGGCGGGATTTTGGCTTTGAAAGCTATTGCTGGTGCGGGCGACTTCGCCCGCCTAGACTGATTTCTTATCGATCACGGGCCATGTGAGCGGTTGGCGACGCCAGAAGGAGGGCCCTCCGGCCTACGGCTCGGGGCCCTGGCTGGCGACCAACCTCGCCCTAGCGCTGGCGTACGGGGCGTTCGGGCTGCTCATCGAGCTGATCGGAAGGGGCGTTGGTCAGGCCGTCCCCCTCTGGCCCTCGGCAGGTCTGGCCCTGGCCCTAGTGCTGCAGTGCGGTCCTGGGCTGCTGCCGGGCGTGGCGCTGGGAGCCCTGGCCTGTCATGCGCCCTGGTGGCAGCTCCCGTCAACAGCGGTTGACGCCGGTGCGGTGGTCGGTACGGTGGTCGGTGCGATAGCGGCGGCCTGGCTCGGGGCGCTGTTGGTGCGGCGCTGGTTGGGCAGCCGACCTGCCCTGGTGCGGCCCGGGGAGATCGTGGCGTTTCTGTTGCTGACGGGACCCACCGCCTGCGGCGCTGGCGTCGCCCTGCAGGCTCTGGTTCCCCTCGGGATGGGGCTGGGGCTTCCGGGGGAGGCCCTGCGGGAGCTGCTGGTGCGCTGGGGCGCCCAGTCCATCGGGGTGGTGGTCTTCGCGCCGCTGGTGTTGATGCTGCTGCCCGCTCAGGCGGATCTCTGGGTGGGGCGGCGCTGGATGGTGGCGCTGCCCTCCCTGTTGGTCACCCTGCTGGCGATGAGCCTGTTCCTGGCCCAGGTCCATGACGGTCAGCGCCAGCTTGCCCTGGCCCTCGAGGAGCAGGCGTTCCGGGCTCAGTCGGCCCTGCAGCTCAATTTGGTGCGCCACGAAGGGGCGCTGCAAGCGGTGCGCAGCCTGTTCGCCACTTCTCTGGACGTGGATCGTCAGGATTTTCGGCAATTCACCCTGGCGCATTTTCAGGATCTGCACGGGTTGCATGCCCTGTCCTGGAATCCCCTGCTCTCTCCCGGCGACCGCCCCGGCTTCGAGGCCTGGCTTCGCCAGCAGCATGGCGATGACACCCTGGCGCTGTGGGAGCGCTCCGGCGGCAGGCTGCAGACGGAGGGATGGCGGTCGCGCTATGTGCCCGTGGCCCTGATCGAACCCCTGCCTTCCAACCGCCAGGCCCTCGGCTACGACATCCACTCGGATCCGGTGCGTGCCGAGGCGATCCGGCGGGCCTTGGCCACCGGTCGTGCCCAGGCCAGCGCTCCGGTTCAGCTCGTGCAGGACGCAGGCCAACAGCCGGGGATGCTGCTGCTGCTCCCGGTGCCCCAGCGAGGGCCCATCCGCCCCCAGGAGCCGCCGCTGGGCTTCGCCGTGGGGGTCTATCGCCTCGGCGACCTCCTGGCAGACAGCTTCGTCGACCCCACCTGGCGCTCACTGCAGTTCCGGCTACTCGATGTGACGCCTGGAGCCCCCGCTCAGGAGCTGGCCGCCCTTCCTGCCGTCCCGGCGCCGGCCTCCCCGCTGCTCTCCAGCCAGACCTTTCCCCATGCCGGGCGGCTCTGGCAGCTCCAGGTGCGGCCCACCGCTGCCTTTCTCGCCAGTTACGGCGCGCCGATCTCTTCCAGCCTTCTGCTGGCGGCCCTGGCGGTCAGCGTACTTTTGGAGGCGTTCCTGCTGCTGATGAGCGGCCAGGAGCGTCAGTCCAGGCTCCAGCTGGAGGAGCGCCTGCAGACCAGCCTGATGACCGCTGCCATGGCCCACGAGATCAAGCAGCCCCTCACCACGCTGCTGATGCGCTCCAGCCTGCTCGATCGGGTGCTGGCCAACCCCCTGCCCCTGCCGCGGCGCCAGGAGCTCGAGGAGGTCGCCCACGGCATCCGCGTCGATGTGAAACGACTGAGCACCACCATCAACCAGGTGCGCGAGCTGATGCAGCAGGGGGAGGTGCAGCGCAGGCCCCTCGACCTGCGCAACCCGGTCCATGGCGCCCTGATGCTCGTTCAGGCCGAGGCGGAACGATGCCAGGTCAGCGTGCTCACCCGGGGACTGGAGCAGCCGGCGGCCTGCATAGGTGATCGCGATCAGCTCCAGCTGATGGTGCTCAACCTGCTGCGCAACAGCATTGAGGCGGTGCCGTCGGGGGGGCAGGTGGAGCTGCGGCTGGAGCAGCGGGCCAGCGGGCTGCGTCTGGAGGTGGCCGATGACGGACCGGGTTTTCCCGCTTCCACCCTGGCGGCGGCCGGGCTGCCGATAGCCAGCAGCAAGCAGCGGGGCTTCGGTCTCGGGCTCTATCTGGTACGCCGGGCCGTGGCCAACCACGACGGACAGCTCCTTCTCGGCCGCTCCGACCTCGGCGGGGCTTCGGCACAGGTGCTGTTGCCCGTGGCGGGCCTCGCTGGCCCTTCTCTCAGACGCTCAGCACCGCCTCGTCCTGAGCCTTGAGCTGCTCGCTGCGCTGGCTGTCGCTCAGCCCATCGGCGCCGGGGACCTGGGCGGCCATCTGCTCCAGCCAGCCCTTGAGCTCCTCCACCTGGCGCTCGATCGGCAGCACCCCCAGTCCCCGCGCCAGCACCTTGGCGATGCTGCCGCTCCCCCCTTGGTAGACCAGTCGGCCATGCAGGTGCTGGGGCAGGCCCTGGCGCAGGCGGCGGAAGGCGGGTTCCTCCATCGGTGTCTCCAGGGCGATGTTGGGCTTATCGGGTTTGATGCGGGAAAAGCCGCAGCGCTTCGCCAGCAGCTTGAGCTCCATCAGCTGCAGCAGCGACTGCACCGGCGCCGGGATGGCCCCGTAGCGATCGGTCCAGTCGGCGGTGAGCTGCACCAGCGCCTCCTTACCCTCGCAGCCGGCGGCGGCACGGTAGGCGGCGATCTTCTCCTCGTTCTCGCTGATCCAGTCGGCCGGGATGAAGGCGGTGATCGGCAGGTCGATCTGGGTGTCGTCGACCGACGGGATGTCCTGCCCCTGGATCTCCGCCAGGGATTCCTGCAGCATCTCCATGTAGAGATCGAAGCCGATTGCCTCCATCTGGCCGCTCTGCTCCACCCCCAGCAGGTTGCCGACGCCGCGGATCTCCATATCTCGCATGGCCAGCTGGTAGCCGGAGCCCAGTTGGGCGAACTCCTGGATCGCCCGCAGCCGCTGACGCGCCGCTGCCGAGAGCGAGGCATCGCCGGGATAGAAGAGCCAGGCATGGGCCTGGATGCCACTGCGCCCCACCCGACCGCGCAGCTGGTACAGCTGGGCCAGGCCGAAGCGGTGGGCGTCCTCCACCAGGATCGTGTTGACCCGGGGGATGTCGAGGCCGCTCTCGATGATCGTGGTGCAGAGCATCACGTCGGCCTCGCCGGCGTTAAAGGCGACCATGGCGCTCTCCAGCTCCCCCTCAGCCATTTGGCCGTGGGCCACCAGCAGCTTCAGGCCCGGCAGCATTGCCCGCAGCTGGGCCGCCACGTCTTCGATGCCGTCCACCCGCGGCACCACGTAGAACACTTGGCCGCCGCGGTCGAGCTCCTGGCGGATGGCGCTGCGCACCGCCTCCTCGTCCAGGGAGGCCAAGTGGGTTTTGATCGGACGCCGCAGCGGCGGCGGCGTGGTGATCAGGCTCATCTCCCGCACCCCGGAGAGGCTCATGTAGAGGGTGCGGGGGATCGGCGTCGCGCTCAGGGTGAGCACGTCCACGTCCTTGCGCAGCGCCTTGATCTTCTCCTTCTGCTGCACGCCGAAGCGCTGTTCCTCATCCACCACCAGCAGGCCGAGCTGCTGGAAGCCGGTGCCCTTCCCAAGCAGCTGGTGGGTGCCCACCACCACATCGATCGTGCCCAGGGCCAGGCCCTCCAGGATGCTCTTGCGCTCGGCTGCCGTGCGGAAGCGGTTGAGCAGCGCCACCTTGAGCGGGTAGGGGGCGAAGCGCTCGCTCAGGGTGCGCCAGTGCTGCTGGGCCAGCACCGTGGTGGGGGCCAGCAGGGCGCATTGCTTGCCGGCGGTGACGGCCTTGAAGATCGCCCGGATCGCCACTTCCGTCTTGCCGAAGCCCACGTCGCCGCAGACCAGTCGGTCCATAGGCTGCGGTTGCTCCATGTCCCGCTTGACCTCGGCGATCGCCTTGAGCTGGTCCGGGGTGGGTTCGTAGGGGAATGAATCCTCCAGCTCGTTCTGCCAGGGGCCATCGCTGGGGAAGGCGAACCCCGGCGCCTGGTGGCGCTCGGCGTAGAGCTTGACCAGGTCCATTGCCACCCGGGCCACCGCCTTGCGCGCCCGTTCCTTGGCCTTGGCCCAGGCCGTGCCGCCCATGCGGTTGAGCTCGGGTGGGGCATCCGTGCTGGCGCGGTAGCGACCCAGGCTGCCCAGCTGGTCGGCGGCCACCCGCAGCAGGCCGTCGGCGTACTGGATCACCAGGTAGTCGCGGGCCTCGCCGCCGATCGCCAGTTTCTCAAGCTTGAGGAAACGGCCGATGCCGTGGTTGCGGTGCACCACGAAGTCACCCGGCAGCATCTTGTTGGGATCCACCGTGCGGCTGGCGGCCCGCCGTCGCCGTCGCACGTAGCCGCCACCGCTGAGGCTGTGCTGGCCGAAGATCTCCCGGTCGGTGAGCAGCACCAGCCGCCAGGCCGGCAGCTGCAGCCCCTCCAGCTCGGCCGTGCCCTTCGTCTTCAGGGCCACCGGGATGCCCTGCTCGATCAGCCGCTCGATGGCGGGGAAGTCGGCCGGGTTGGGGACGAAGCGGGTGAGGCAGTCGTGCTCCTCCAGCAGGGCGACGGCCCGGGAGGGCTGGGCCGACAGCAGCCAGACGCGCGCTTTCTCCTGCCGGTAGCCCTTCACCTGGCCCGCCAGGCGTCCAAACTGGTTGGGATGGGCCGGCACGGCTCGGCTGGAGAGGTCGAAGCTGTTGGGGTGCTGGTCGCTTTCGTGCAGTTCGGCCAGATCGAAGCCCCGGAAGCGCTCCGCCTCGGCCAGCGCCTCGACTGGAGGCCGGTGCAGCAGCGGCGGCAGCAGGCCGCTTCCCGCCCCGCTGCCCATCTCGGCATTCACCTCGCGGTGATGCTCCGCGGCGTGGTCGAACCACTGCTGGCCATGGGCGAGGCAGTGGCGCCGCCCGTCAATGGCGATCAGGCAGTGTTCCGGCAAGTAGTCGAGAAGGGAGGCGGGCCGCTCCCAGGCCAGCCCCATCAGGCGCCGCATGCCCTCCGGGGTTCCCCCCTCCAGCAGGTGCTCCAGCGCCTCCGGCTGCAGCAGCTGCTCTAGCGCCGTCGGCATCCGTTGCCGCAGGGCTTGGGCCACCAGCGGGGCGTGGCTGGTGGGGGTGAGGCAGGCTCGCTCCACCGGGTCGAGCGAGCGCTGGCTGGCGGGGTCGAACTCCCGCAGCTTCTCCAGGCTGTCACCGAAGAATTCCAGCCGCACCGGCAGTTCGGCGCTGACCGGGAACACATCGACGATGTCGCCGCGGCGGCTCCAGCTGCCCTCCTGCTCGATCGTCGGCAACCGCTCGTAGCCCAGGCGGCTCAGGGTGTCGGCGAGCTCATCGAGGTCGATGACGTCGCCCTTCTCCAGGCTGAGGCAGCGGGCGGCGAGGGCCTCGGGGGGCGGCAGGTGGGGCTGCAGGGCCCGCTCGGTGGCGACGATCACCGTGCGGCCCCGCTCCCCTGGACGCCCAGGTGTCACCAGCTCGCTCAGCACCTGCAGCTGGCCCCAGGTGATCTCGCTGGTGGGATCGAAGGGTTCGTAGGGGGAGCCCTCACTGGTGGGATACAGCTGGGCGCTGCCCCAGCCCATCAGCTCCAGCAGGGCCGCCCAGCGCCCGGCTTCCTCGAGGGTGGGCACCACCACCAGCAGCGGTGCGTCGGCCTGGCCGGCCAGGGCGCTGGCCACCAGGGCCCTGGCCGGGCGCCCGGCTCCGCTCAGCCGAAGCCGCTCGCTGCGGTCCATGCGGGCGGCCACCTCGCCGGTGAGGGGCACCTGCTGCAGCTGGCGCACCAGGGCGGTGAGGGGCATGGGCAGGCAGGAAGACGAGCAGCGATCTTCGCAAGCGCCCTCCTCGGTCGGCGGGACGACATGCTGGGGAGGTGCTGCTGGTGCCTTTCGCGCGATGCCCCGATCCGGGTTGCTGCTCTCCCTGGTTGGTGTCGCCCTGGCGCTGGCGGCCCTGCCGGACCTGCTGGATGGCATGGCCTCCCAGGCCGTGGGAACCGCGACCTTGCCTCGCCTGCTCGAGCGCTTCGAGCCGCTGCCGAGACCTGAGCAGCAACCCCAGGCCCTGATCGCTGCAGGACTGCTGGAGCAGCTCGCCGAAAGCGACCGGGCCTGGGTGCCCAGCGCCGAACCCTTGCCCGATGGCGGCATTCGCTATCTCTACAAGCGCCGGCCCGGGGAGCCGGAGCTGACGATTCCGGAGATCCGGGCCCTGATGGCCCATCCCCCCCGCCATGAAGAGGAGCGCCAAGCCATCGTGGCGTTGCTCGACACCCTGCAGCAGGCCGGGGTGGCTCTGCAGCTCAGCGAGCCCTTCAAGAGCGGCGCCGCAGCGGAGTGGGATCACCAGGTCCGTACTCTGCGGATCCGCCCTGATGTGGTGGAGCGGGGCACGCTGGATTTCGCCCGGGTGCTCAATCACGAGGCGATCCATGTGGCGCAGAGCTGTGCTGGCGGCGGCTTGCGCTCCCGGCCGGTCAGCCTGGGGATCGCTTCGACGCAGAGCGCTCCTCGGGGAATCCCCCCGACGGGGGGGGCTCCGCCGGGGGGCGTTCCGCCGGTGCCTGCTCCGCTGGCAAGTCCGCTGGCCGATCCCCTCTATGCCGGTGCCAGTGAGCGGGAGCAGGCGATGGAGCGGGAGGCCTATGCCCATCAGAACCGCCTCGGCATTGGTCGGGCCCTGGTGGCGATCCACTGTCTGGATGGCCGCGCCTGAATTCAGGCCTGGCGCCTGGCATTGGGCCCCTGGCCCCGGGCTCAGCGTTGGCTGGCCATGTGCTGGATCAAGTCGAGGCACTTGCAGGAGTACCCCCACTCGTTGTCGTACCAAGCCACAAGTTTCATGAAGGTGTCGGTGAGGGCGATGCCGGCGCCGGCGTCGAACACGGAGGTGCAGGTCTCGCCGATGAAGTCATTCGAGACCACGTCGTCGTCCGTGTAGCCCAGCACGCCCTGCATCGGCCCCTCGCAGGCCGCCTTCATCGCCGCCTTCACTTGGTCGTAGCTGGTGGCGCGCTCCAGGTTGACCGTGAGGTCCACCACCGAGACGTCCGGGGTGGGCACGCGGAAGGCCATGCCGGTGAGCTTGCCGTTGAGGGCGGGGATCACCTTGCCGACCGCCTTGGCGGCACCGGTGGAGGAGGGAATGATGTTCTGACCGGCGCCACGGCCCCCGCGCCAGTCCTTCACGGAGGGACCGTCCACCGTCTTCTGGGTGGCGGTGGTGGCGTGCACGGTGGTCATCAGACCACTGGCAATGCCGAAGCTGTCGTGCAGCACCTTGGCCATGGGTGCCAGGCAGTTGGTGGTGCACGAGGCGTTGGAGACGATCTCCTGGCCGGCGTAGCTGGCGTGGTTGACCCCCATGACGAACATGGGCGTGTCGTCTTTGGAGGGGGCGGACATCACTACCCGCTTCGCTCCGGCGGCAATGTGCTGCCGTGCGGTCGCGTCGGTCAGGAAGAAGCCGGTCGACTCGAGTACATAGTCGGCGCCGACGTCACCCCAGCGCAGGTTGGCAGGATCCCGCTCGGCGCTGATGCGGATCGCCTTGCCATTGACCACCAGGGCGCCGTCCTGGATCGCCACCTTGCCGCGGAAGCGGCCGTGGGTGGAGTCGTAGCGGAGCATGTAGGCGAGATAGTCGACATCGATCAGGTCGTTGATGGCCACGATCTCGATGTCATCCATCTCGCAGGCGTGACGGAAGGCGAGACGGCCGATCCGGCCGAATCCGTTGATGCCGACTCTGATGGTCATCGCGAGGGAGCTGGGGCTGGGTACTGGGGACGGCCCTGGAAGGCCTGCGGGCCGGGAACCTGGACCCCGACCGTAGGCTCACCTTCCCATAACAGGCACCGGATCGCCGGCCGACGCCTGGCCGCAGGCGTCGTGCGCTCGGTCGATCCAGGCGGTCTCCAGCGCCATGTTGAACTGCAGCAGTTGCTGGTCGCTCAGCTGTCGGCGGCTGGCGGCCCCCAGTTCTTGCTCAAGGAAGCTGCGGCCGCGTTCGGCGTCCCAGCCCAGCTGGGCGAGTAGCTGGTCGCTTTGGGCCAGCAGATCCCTGCGCCGTAGTGGCGTGGCGGCCAGGCCCGGATCGCTGTCGGGCTCGAGGTCCTCGAGGGCTCTCAGATAGGCCAGCAGATCGGCGTAGGTGGTGAGGCGACTGCGACTCGGATGGCCGAAGGCGCGTTGCAGATAGGTCGCCTCGCGCTCCCGATCCCAGCCGAGGCGGCGCAGCTGCAGTTCGATGTCGGCCAGCTCGGCGCTCCAGTCGTCCGGATCAGCGGGGGGCTCCTCGGGCTGCCCCCTGGAGGGTGCCGTAGGGGGTGCCTCTGAGGGAGCCGTGGGGGGCGCGATCGGTGAAGGGGTGGTTCCTGCTGCGGCCACCCCTGGGGCGTCCCTGACCGCCGGGCTGATGGCTGGCTCCGTCATCGGTTCCGTCATTCGGGCTGGCGTCGGCGCTGGCTCTGCGGCCCGGCGCAGGGGAGCTGGCCGGGCCTGGGGGGGGGCGACCTCCAGCCCGGCAGCCGCTCCCAGCCGTTGACGCAGCCTGGCGATGGCCCGGTCCTCGGCTTCCTCCGCCGTGGCCCCCTCGCCGAGGGCGCTGCCCAGCGCTTGGTCGCCCTCGCGGGCGCTCACCTCGACCACCCGGCGGTGGTCATCGGCATGCACCAGGCGGGCGCGGAGCTGCATCGGCCGGGGACTTGAACATTGAGGGATTCCTAGAGTGACTCCTTTCACGCTCCGCTGGCGAGCGAGCGCTCAGCCATGGAAGCGGAAATGGTGCCTTCGCTCTCGCCCCTGATCCAGGCGGCCGACGAGTGGAGGGAAGTGCTGCTGCTGCTACCGCTGTTGGTGGGCCTGGAGGCCGTGCTCTCCGCTGATAACGCCATTGCCCTGGCGGCTATCTCGAGGCGCATGCACGATCCGCAGCGTCAGCGCCAGGCGCTCAATTTCGGCCTGCTGCTGGCCCTGATCTTCCGGCTGGCCCTGATTGTCGCGGCCCGCTGGGTGCTGGATGCCTGGCCTCTGCAGCTGCTGGCGGCGGGCTACCTGCTGTGGCTCTGCGGCCGCCACCTGCTGGGCGGCGATGAGCCCAAGCCCGTTGCGGCAGCTGGGCCAGTGCCATTGCCAGTGCAATTGCAGGTGGTGGAAGCATCGGAGCGAACGCTGGAGATTCCCCCGCCTGGCTCCGTTGCGGGCTCCGCAGGCGCCAGCCTGGCGTCGGTGGTGCTGACCCTGGCTCTCACGGACCTGGCCTTTTCCCTCGACAGTGTGGCGGCGGCCGTGGCCGTCACCGACCGGCTGCCGTTGGTGATGGCCGGCGGGGTGATCGGCGTCATCGCCCTGCGGCTCACCGCAGGGCTGTTCATTCGCTGGCTGGAGGAGTTCCGCCACCTTGAGAGTGCCGGCTACCTGGCCGTGGGTCTGGTGGGGATTCGGCTGCTGCTGCGCCTCGCCCTGCCGGCGTTCACCGTACCGGAGTGGATCCTGCTGCTGAGCGTGGCCCTGCTGTTTGTGTGGGGGTTCTCGGTGCGGGAGCCGATCAGCGCCCAGCCCGAAGCTGAGCTCCATTCCAAACCCGAGCTTCATCCCGAGCCCGAGGCCAGCACCGGTGGCCGCTGAGCCGTGACCGCTCTGCGCATCGAGCTGCGCCGCATCGACGACGATCGGCTGATCACCACCCTGGAGGTCGCCGATCTGGGAAAGGTGCCCCACCCCGGTCGCTGGCTCACCCTGGAGGAGCGCAGTTTTCTGGTGCTGCAGCGCCGCCACCGCTATCGCCTGTGCAACGGCCGCTATGAACTGGCCAGCATTGCTCTGCAGGTGAAGGCGCAGCGCCAGCCCGCTGATGCCCGCTACTGGA
The DNA here is from genome assembly GCA_903882285.1 of uncultured cyanobacterium. Lineage (GTDB taxonomy): Bacteria > Cyanobacteriota > Cyanobacteriia > PCC-6307 > Cyanobiaceae > Cyanobium. The sequence continues at coordinate 36,462 of CAIRWM010000055.1, read as the reverse complement.
ACGGCCGCTGGGTGATCGGCGATCCTTCCTGCCGCTTCAATGCCCGCAGCCCCCTGCTGCGCTGTGCGGTCCTGCCCGAGGGCCCTTGCGCGCGCTGCGCCCATTACGCCGCGGCCCCCCACCTAGGCTGAACTTTCGTTCTCCGCGGTTCAGGTCACGGCCCCTTCCCCTAACGCCGCCAATCGCACCGCCGCGAGCCGCGCCGCTGCGGCCCCGGCCACCGCTAGCGCGGCTTCCCTCGCCCCCGTCCAGGGGCAGGCCCCGGTGGCAGGCCTGGCGGCAGATTTTGCCGTGCTCGGGCTCTCCGAGCCCCTGCTCAAGGCCGTGGCCGCCAAGGGCTACCGCAGTCCCTCGCCGATCCAGCTGCAGTGCATTCCGGCGGTGCTGGCCGGCCACGACGTCATGGCCGCCGCCCAGACCGGCACCGGCAAGACTGCTGGCTTCACGCTGCCGATGCTGGAACGGCTGCGCCATGGTCCCCACGCGCGCGGCGGTGTGGTGCGCGCCCTGGTGCTGACCCCCACCCGGGAGCTGGCGGCCCAGGTGGCCGAAAGCGTCACCGCCTATGGCCGCTACCTCGACCTGCGCTCAGACGTGGTCTTCGGCGGGGTCAGCGCCAATCCCCAGATCGACCGCCTGCGTCGGGGCACCGACGTGCTGGTGGCCACCCCCGGGCGGCTGATGGATCTGCATCAACAGCGGGCGATGCGGCTCGATCGCGTCGAGTTCCTGGTGCTCGATGAGGCCGATCGGATGCTCGACATGGGTTTCATCCGGGACATTCGCAAGATCCTGGCCCTGTTGCCGGAGCGTCGCCAGACCCTGTTGTTCTCGGCCACCTTCTCCAGCGAGATCCGGCGCCTGGCCACTGGCCTGCTGCTCAGCCCCGTGCAGCTGCAGGCCACCCCTGAGAACCGCACCGCCGCCACAGTGGAGCAGCTGCTCCATCCCTGTGACATGGCCAGCAAGCCCGATCTGCTCTGCCATCTGATCCGCAGCAACGACTGGCAGCAGGTGCTGGTGTTCTCGCGCACCAAGCACGGCGCCAACCGTATGGCCGAGCGCCTCGACAAGGAGGGCATCAGCGCCGCCGCCATCCATGGCAACAAGAGCCAGGGGGCCCGCACCCGGGCCCTCTCCGGGTTCAAGAGCGGGGAGGTGCGGGTGCTTGTGGCCACCGACATCGCGGCCCGCGGTATCGACATCCACCAGTTACCCCACGTGGTCAACCTGGATCTCCCCAACGTGGCGGAAGACTATGTGCACCGCATCGGTCGGACCGGTCGCGCCGGTCAGAGCGGCCATGCCGTGTCGCTGGTGGCGGCGGAGGAGCACGAACTGCTGCGCGCCATCGAACGCCTGATCGGCAACCCGCTGCCCAAGGCCGCGGTTCCCGGTTTCGAGCCCACCGTGCTGTCGGCCCCACCCCTCGATCTCAGCGGTGGCCGTGGTCGCCGACCCCAATCGGGCGGTGGTGGGCGTGGCTCTTCTGGACGGCCCGGCGCCCCTGGCCGTTCCGGCGCCAGCAGCCGCGATGGATCCTCCGCCCGACGCCGCTCACGCCCGTAGGCGGAATTCGGCAGCGGTTGCGACAGTTTTGCTGCCCACTCTGGGCTGAGCTACGTCGGTGATCGCTCCCTTCCATGCCCTACGAACCTGGCTCCACTGAGTGCCGCGTCCTGATCGACTGCAAAGCCCAGATTGAGGCGATGTTGCTGGCGTTGTCGAAGATCGAGAACAGCCGCCACATCCGCGATCAGCTGGTGTCCGTTCACAATCAGCTGGAAGGCTTGCATGAACTGCACCGCCGTCAACCTGAGGGAAGCCTTCCTGTGGCCTGAGCAGGCCGGATCAGGAAGGCCCCGGACCAGCGTTCAGGCCACCACCGGCCGGTCGAGTTGCCCTTGCTCCAGACCCTTGCAGGCGGCATAGGCGCCGGCGAGAGTGGCTGCCTGGAGCCGTTGGCACGGCTTCTCTTTATGGCTCACGATGTATCGCCCGGAGGTTTCCCGGTAAATCAGACAGCCGGTGCCGGTGACATTGACGAATGACAGTTCGCTACCCATGAAGCCCTGAAGTCGAACACTACATAGGGTCTAATCGGTGGGATGGCTCGTCTACCTGTGTGCAGACCCTAACAACACAGAACGTTAGGCAGCAGCCTCAACCCGCGACTCTCGGTTTAGGCATCTCCATCCAATCGTCAATCTTTCGATTTTCTTAGTCATTGTCTGTTTGGCTTCTTCCGTTTTCTTTTGGCTTTGCGATCACCTCAACGACGGCCAGGGTGCCAACGCTGGCCATCGATTGCATGCGTCTGCCGCTGGGCCCAGCATTTCAGGCCAGGATCTCGCCAGCTGCGGTCCCGAGCTGCTGGATCAAACGGCCTGCCTCGGCGGCGCTCTTGCCTTCCAGTTGGCCTTGGCGCAGCAGCAATGGGCATCCGCCAGTGGCCACCACCAACCCCACATCCTGCACGATCTCGAGCACGGTTCCGGCGGCGGCACCGGAGCTCCAGCGCCCGACCAGTTCAGCAGCCTCCGGGCTGAGCTGATCGGCCAGGCGCTCCACCAGAGGCTCGGTGGCCAGCAGCTTGAGACGGCGACCCCCCAAAGTGGTGAAGGCTCCTGGGTAAAGCCCCATCACGGTGCGGTGGATCGCCAGGGCCGAGCCCTGCCAGTTCACCCGGCTGTCCTCGCGCTTGAGCATGCGGGCGTAGGTCATGCCCTCCAGGTTCTGGGGCCGCAGGCCCAGCCGCCGCCAGCGCTCCAGCTCGGGGCCCGGCCCGGCGGCCTCGATGCGCGGCAGGGCCTCGATCAGCAATTCGGCGGTCAGTTGGGACAGCCGCTCCCCGAGCTGCAGGGCGTTCTCGCGCAGGTCGATGGCCAGATGCCGCTCCAGCAGCACCGGGCCGGTGTCGAGCCCCTCCTCCATAGCCATGATCCCCACGCCGGTTTCTGCGTCCCCCTCCAGCAGGGCCCATTGAATCGGTGCGGCCCCGCGCCAGCGCGGTAGCAGCGACCCATGACCGTTCCAGCAGCCCAGGGGCGGCTGCACCAGCACCGCCGGTGGCAGGATCTGGCCGAAGGCCACCACCACCGAGAGGTCGGGGCGCAGGTCGGCCAGTTGTTGTTGCAGCTCCGGCTCGCGCCGGATCCTCTCGGGGGTTAACACCGGCAGACCCAAGGCCAGGGCCCTGGCCTTGACCGGCGATGGCATCAGGTCGCCACCGCGGCCGCGGCGGCGGTCCGGCTGGCTGACCACACCGACGAGCTCATGGCCGGCGTTGGCGAGCGCCTCCAGCCCGGGCACCGCGTAGGACGGCGTGCCCCAGTAGAGCACTCGCATGGCCTCAGGAGTCGCCGGTGATCGAGAGTCCTTCCACCCAGACCCAGGGGCAGAGCCCCTCATGGGTCACCTTGGGCGTGCCTTCAAAGCCGACGATGCCGCGCAGCACGTGGCGGATATCGCCGGCCACGGTGGCCGCCTCGATCGAGCGCTGCTGACCGTCCTGGATCAGCCAGCCGTCGAAGGGCAGGGAGAAGGAACCCTGGCTGGACTTTACGCCGGCGTGCAGGGCCGAGAGCGAATCGATCACCACCAGGCCGCGGCCCTCGGCGGCACTGTGGCCCGAGGCGGTGAAGCGATCCAGGCCGGCCTCGCCGCCGCCGCTGCCAGGGGTGGCACCGATCTCGAACCAGTCGGGGCCGACCGAGACCTTCGAGCCCATGCCGGCATGGCCGGTGGGTGCAACGCCGAGGGCTCGGGCTGTGGCCTCGGAATGCAGGAAGTGCTGCAGCACTCCGCCATCGACCAGGGCCAACCGGGCCGTGGGCGTGCCCTCACCATCGAAGGTGCCGGCGCCGATGTTGCCGGGATGCAGCCCGTTGTCGTGGATGGAGAGGAAGGGCACGGCGATCGTCTCGCCGAGCGATTCGCGCCGGCTCAGGCTCAGGCCATCGAGCACTGAGCGGGCGTTGAACATGCTGCTGAAGGCGCCGATCAGATCGAGGAAGGCCTCTGGACTGAACACGCAGGTGTAATGGCCCGTGGTGATCGGGGCGTAGTCGAGATGGGCGATCGTGCGTTCCGCCGCCTCGCTAATGCAGCCGGCCACATCCAGCTGATCGGCGCTGTAGGCCAGGCGCACGGCGCCGCTGCTGCGTGGCTTGCGGCCCGCCTCTTCGGCCCGCGCATAGAGGTAGAGGCTGGCACTGGTGAGGGGCTGGTGGCGGCAGGCGCCAGCGCTGTTGAGGTAGATGCGCTCGCTGCTGCTCTGGGAGAGGCCGTTGTAGGGAACGGTGCCAATCGCCTGATGGCGTTCGAGCAACTCCCGCTCCGCCTGCTTGAGGGTGTCGAGCAGGGTGAGGATGCTGAGCGTCTCGCCGCGGGGCTGCTCGAGCGGTGGCAGCGGCGCCGTTGCCAGGGGGGAGAAGGCTGGGGTCTCGGCCGGGTCGGGATTGCCAAAGGCACTGGCCTCCCGGGCGCCCTCGAGGGCCCGCGCCAGACCCGCCTCGGAGAGGTCGGAAGTGCTGGTGATGCCCACCAATCCGTCGTCGTTCCAGACACGCACGGTGATGGCGCTGCGCTGTGAGCCCTTCATCTGCTTGGGCTCGCCCCGGTCGACCTGGACCGAGGTGTTGGTGCTGCAGGAAGCCCCCAGATCCCACTGGCGGATCCCTTCGCTGCGGGCGAACTGCTCCAACTGCTGCCGCAGCGCTTCGGCATCGAGGCTGGCGGGAATCGGTTCGGCCATGGTCAGCGCCCCCCCACGGTGATCGTGTCCACCTTGATGTGGGGCTGCCCCACGGTGACGAAGATGCTGCCGCTCACCGAGCCGCAGTAACCGGCAGCCAGTTCGAGGTCGTTGGCACACATCGAGATGCGCGGCATCACCTCCCTGGCCTCGCCGATCAGGGTGGCCCCCTTGACCGGCCTGGTGAGGCTGCCGTTCTCGATCAGATAGCCCTCCTCGACGGCGAAGTTGAACTGGCCGGTGGGTCCAACGCTGCCGCCGCCCATCGATTTGCAATACAGCCCCCTGTCCACTGAGGCGATCAGATCCCCCGGGGTGTGGGGACCGGCGGCGATAAAGGTGTTGCGCATGCGGCTGGCGGCCGCGAAGGCATGACTCTGGCGGCGACCGCTGCCGGTGCGGGAATGGCCGGTACGCAGTTCGCCGGCCCGGTCGCTGAGGAAGCGCAGCAGCACGCCGTTTTCGATCAGAACCGTGCGCTGCGGCTCCATGCCCTCGTCGTCCATGGAGAGCGATCCGAAGGCACCCCCGCTGAGGCCCTCATCGATCGCAGTGACAGCCTCGTGGGCGATCGACTGCCCAACCATGTCGGCGAAGGGGGTGGTGCCGCGCTCCACCTGGGTGGTCTCGAGCAGGTGGCCGCAGGCCTCGTGGAAGATGACGCCGCCAAAGCGGTTCGCCAGCACGACGGGGAACTGTCCCGCCTCGACGTAGTCGGCGTAGAGCATGGTGCCAGCACTGGCGCAGACGTCCTGGGCGGAGGCCTCCGCATCCCACTGGCGCAGGTCGTCGGGCCGGTCGGTGGTGCCGTAGCGGCGCCCCAGGCTGGCGCGGTGCTCGCCATCGGCGGCCAGCACGCTCAGCCCCAGGGACTGGTGCAGACGGATGTCGCGGGCGAAGGTGCCATCGCTCGCGGCCACCAGCACCTCCTGCCAGTCTCTGGAGTAAGTGCCCCGGCGGGCCTGCAGATGGGAGCCGTGTCGCTCCAGCAGGGCCGTGCCCTCCAGCAGCCGCCCAGTGCTCTCATCCAGCCGGGGACAGCGCTGCAGCCAGTCGTACTTCGTGACGCCGAAGTCCCGGAGCTCCGGCAGACCCTGAAAAAGGCTAGAGGCGCTGCCGCTGATGCCAGCGGAACTGCTGCACCTCAGACCTAGCATGCCAAGGGCCTGCTCAAGGGCCAGCACCAGCCCGCTGTCGCTGAGGTCGTTGGTGGAGACGAAGCCGTCGAGCCCGTCCAGGAACACCCGGATGCCCGCGCCCATGCCGAAGGCGGGGCTGACGCTGGTGATGCGCTCCTGCTCAGCCAGCACACCGAGATGATCGGTGCGCTCCAGAAACACTTCCACCAGATCGGCCCCGGCGGCGCGCCCCTGGCTCAGCAGAGCTTCGAGCCGGTTGCGCCAGAGGGGGTTCTGGAGGTCGCCGGCGCTGGAGGCGATGGATGCGGTGGCGGAAACGACCAAGGAAGGACCGGGTGGGGAGGACCAGGTGGGTGATTAAGGAAAGGCAGGGCTGCCCTCAGCGGACGGCGGGCTGGTAGCGCTCGCTGCGGATCGGTGCCATCAGGAACAGCTTGGCCATCTCCAAGCCATTGGCTGCCCAGAACGGCAGCTTGCGCAGAGCCTTGAGCGGAGCGGGTGCCGCGGAGGCGTCGGCGTCACTCAGGGCCTGGTTGTTATTGACCAGCCGCTCAAGGCGCTGCCAGAATTTGGGGTTCTCCACGTCAAGCACGACCGGGAAGACGCGGGCCGATGTCTCGTTGGTCTTGGCGATCACGTACTTGTCGTACGTGCGTGCGTCGAGGCCGAGGGCCTCATAGAACTCCTTGCGCGCCACGTCGCGGACGTACATGGTGGCGAATACCGCCAGCAGGAAGAAGCGGCACCAGAGGCGAGCGGTGAAGCCGCGCACCGTATCCGGCTGGGCCTTCATCAGGGCGTCGAAGAAGTCCCCGTGGCGGTTTTCGTCCTGGCACCAATTCTCGAAGAAGTTGAAGATCGGGAAGATCTTGCTCTCGGGATGTTGCTCAAGGTGGCGGTAGATGGCGATGTAGCGCCAGTAACCGATCTTCTCGGACAGATAGGTGGCGTAGAAGATGAACTTGGGCTTGAAGTGGGTGTAGGCCTTGTTGGCGGTGAGGAAGCCGAGATCGAGCTGCAGGCCGAAGTCGGCCATCGCCTTGTTGAGGAAGCCGGCGTGACGGGCTTCATCGCGGGCCATGTGGGCGAAGCACTCGGCCAGCAGCGGATTCTTCTGCTTAATGCGACGGCTGAGCTCCTTGTACAGCAGGAAGCCGGAGAACTCGGAGGTGCAGCTCTGCTCCAGAAACTCGACGAAGACGCGCCGCGTCTCTGGATCGAGTTTGTCGGCCGCTCCCTCGAATTCAGCGTTGCGCACGAAGTGATGGCGGTTGTAGTCCTTGCGGAACTCCTCGCAGATTGCCTCGAGCTCAACCACGTTGGGCTGCAGATCCATCGCCGCCATGGCGTCGAAATCCGTGGTGTAGAACCGTGGCGTCAGGATCGTGTCCTTCGCTGGGTCCTTGATCACCGGGGCATCGGGGCTGCCGAGAGCGGGGCTGGCACTCTGGTGGGACTCGGTGGCTGTGGCGGCGGGAGGCACCATCGCGCGTCGCGGGAGAAGGCTGATGTATCCATCGTAGGGGGGCTGCCGGCTGCGCCGGGCGGCGTGTGAAGCCGCTTCAGTTGGCTCCGAGCCACTTCTGGCCGTTAAGCCGCTGCACCAGGCGGGAGACCAGCAGGGCCAGGGTGGTCTTCTTCTCGTCGATCAGAAACGACTCCAGCAGGCTGGGCGCACCGCCCCCCTCGCTGATGGCGATCGTCTTGGCTGCGCTGATGTCGGGGCTGGTGAAGCAGAGCCAGAAGCGCCTCTCCCCCGGCAGGCTGCCCTGGACCATCCAGCAGTCACGGCCCACCACCGGCATCGCTCCCTGCTCGAAGCTCAGCTCTGGCGCCGGACCGCCATAGGCCTCCAGCTCCCGGCGCAGCGCCGGTAGGAAGAGCTCGGGCACGAAGCGCTCGAAGGGGGTGTCCTCCGGGGCCGGCGGTTTGGCCTTGGCGGCGGGAGGCGCTTTCGCCTCAGCAGGGGGGGGTTCGGGGGCAGGACGGGCGGAGTCGGTCACCGTGGGGGCCTGACGAGCGGGATGCTGGGCGGAACTGTAGGCACTTCCCCTCGCCCGTCTGACGGCCTGCTCACCAGTCGTCGCTGACGCTCTCGCCCCAGTCCTCCTCGGCCCCCACCGGCACCGGCTCTGGTGTCGGGGCGGTCGCGACCCTGGCGTCCGCCACCACCCTGGCTCCCACCCCAGCGGGGCAGGCGGCCGCAGCGGGGGCGCGGCGAATCACGCGGAAGGGAACGGACACCGTCGGCGCCGGTTCCCCTGCGGCCCGGCTGGGGCCCGCACTGCCGACGCCCGAACTGCTGCGGGACACGGAGGTGGGCGGTTGCGGGCGCTTGACAGCACGCCCCTGGGTATCGCCTCCAAACCCGGAGTCCCAGGCCCCGATCTCGCGCTCGAAGCTGCTGACGCCACGCCGTTGGCGCCGTCGCAGGGTCAGAGCGTTTTGGCGCAGGGAGAGGGCCGTGGCGCTGCCGCTGAGCGCCGCACCGGCGGCGGCGGCGGCGGCGATCCAGGCCCCCAGAGGCATGGCGGGGGACCGCCATGTGAGCAGCCGCAGGGACACGGCCGGCCGCGGATTCATGGCGGCCACCAGCAGCGCCGCCAGCAGGGGCGACAGCAGGGGGAGCAGCAACAGGCGGCGCAGCAGGGCCAGGGGATTCAGGGGAGCGTCAGGACGAGGATGGCCGCTGCAGCGGCCCCTGCCAACGGTTCAGGGCGCCCAGCTCAAGGCCGAGGGCATCGAAGACGCGGATCACCAGGAAGTCCACCATCTCATCGAGGCTGCTGGGCTGGTGGTACCAGGCCGGCACCGGCGGGGCGATGCAGGCCCCCGCTTCCGCCAGGGCGGTGAGGTTGCGCAGGTGCACCAGGTTCCAGGGCAGCTCCCGCGGGGCGATCACCAGCGGGCGGCGCTCCTTCAGGTGCACATCGGCCACTCGTTCGATCAGGTCGAGGGCCACCCCGGAGGCGATGCGCCCCACCGTGCCCATGCTGGCCGGCAGGATCACCATGCCCCGCGTCTGGAAGCTACCGCTGGCGATGGCGGCCGCTTGGTCGTTCCAGCGGTGGCAGCGCAGCACGCCGCGGTCGCAGCCGGTGCGCTCGCGCCAGAAGCGCTCCTGGAGGTCGGGTTCGCTGGGGACCCGCAGGCCCATCTCTGCCTGCCAGACCCCGATGGCGCCGCGGCTGGTGACCATCTCGACCGTCTCGTCGGCCTCTAGCAGCAGCTGCAGGGCCCGCTCGGCCAGCGGCTGGGCGGAGGCACCCGACACGGCGAGCACCACGGGGGCGGAGGACGACATCGGCGTCAGTCCGAGGCCACGTCGTCGATGCTTTCAGCGGCGTCCTCGCTGCTGTCCTCCTGAGCCTCTAGATCTGGCATCAGCACGGCCAGGTCGATCTGGTGGCGCAGGGCATCCACTTTCTGGATCTCGACCTCGACGCTGTCACCGATCATGTACGTGCGGCGGAACTTTCTCCCCACCAGCCGGTTCTGACGCGAGCGGTACTCGTACCAGTCGTCCTTGAGAGAGCTGACATGTACCAACCCCTCCACGTTGGAGGGGGGCACCTCTACAAAGAAGCCGTAGCTCTGCACGCCACTGACTACTCCCGGCAGGGTCTGGCCCACCTGGGGCTCGGCATGGCGGGCCTGCGCCATCGTCAGCAGGTCGTCCTGGAACTCCTGCAGCTGGCGTCGCCGACCATCTAGGCGCTGGGGCAGACCGTGGGCCAGCGCCTGCTCGTAGGGGGCCAGCTGGGAGGGGGGCAGCAGGGCCCAGTCGATCGCCCCGTGGCAGCTGTCGCTGGCGATGTCGGCGCTGATCTTGTGGCGCACCGTGGGCCGGTCCTTGCCTTCGCTGAGCAGGGTGACCAGCAGGTGCTGGTTCCAGAGATCGGCGTAGTGGAGCCCGGGGCAGGCCCAGGGGGCGAAGGCCAAGGGCTCCCCGGCCACGGCATAACCACCTGGCTCGGCGCCCAGCTGGGCCGGGCGCAGGCTGTCCCGCAGCTGCTGCTGGAGAGCCCGCTTGCGATCGGTGCCGGCGAAGGCGGCCGCGAGTTCGGCGGCACTGGCATTGCCTTCGGCGCTCAGTTCCAAGGGGATCTCCAGGGCCAGGGCCGCCTTGGCCACTTCATTGATCTCAGCGGCCTCCGCCGGGGCATTGAGCGCGAACAGGCCGGGCAGTTTCAGGGCGGCCAGATGTTGGCCCAGGGCCCTGTGGGCCACCAGCACGACCTCACGCAGCACCCCGTCGGGGGTGGTGCCGCCCCGCTCCACCAGCCAGCCCTGATTGCCGCCATCGGGGGCCGGGAGACGCAGATCGCCCAGGCTCTCCAGCGTTGGAATCGCGAGGTCGAGATCGATCGAGCCGGCGGCCAGTCGCCGCTGCCGCAGCAGCTCACTGAGGGTCAACACCTGCTCCAACAGCGGCAGCTGATCCTTGAGGGCCTTGAGCGCCGCGGGCAGCGTGCGGGCCTTGGGCTTGCGTTCAGCCAGCGCCTCCAGGGCGGCAGCGTCGACCCGGACATCGGGACGGATGCGGCTAAGGCAGAAGCGGTAGTGCTCAAGGGATCCCTCGGCGTCGAGGTCGAGGGCCACCGAGACCGCCTCCTGCTCCTTGCCGGCCTGGAAGCCGGCCCCCTTGGCCAGGGCGGGGGGCAGCAGCGGCAGCCAGCGCTGGCCGGCACAGACGGCCTCCACCTGCTCGCGCATCCAGCCGTCGAGGCCGGTGCCCAGGCCCACCCGCTCCGCCACGGCGGGGCTGTGCAGCCAAAGCCGCCAGCCGCCTTCGCGCTGCTCCAGGGACAGGGCCGGCAGGATCGGCGCGTTCTCGCCGCTCCAGCCTTCCAGCAGCAGGGTTGGCAGGGCGCTCAAGTCGTTGCGCCCCTTCTCCTGGGGCGCCTTGAGGGTGGCGCGGGGGGCGGCTGGACGTTCGTGCAGGTGGTGCTTGGTCAACAGCAGGTCGAGATCGGCCTCCTCGCCGCCCCGCACCGGCAGACTGCGAGCCACATGGCCCTGGGGCGCGAACTGACCCACCGGAAAGCGGTCGATGCGCACCTCCACCACCGACTCCTGCTCCGGTTCGAGATGCACTTCGTCTTCGGCCGGCAGCTCAACGCTGGTCAGCAGCCGGTCGTCGAGGGGAACGGCGACCAGTCGCTCCTCCTGCCGTTCGATTTGGGCCAGCAGGCTGGTGGTGTTGCGCTCGAGGATGCACTGCACGCCCCCCTCGGGCGAGCGGCGGCGGCCGCCCTCACGACTGATCCGCACCAGTACCCGGTCGCCGTTCCAGGCGTGGTTGAGCTGGTGGTCGCGGATGTAGATGTCCTCGCCGCCGTCATCACGGAGGGCGAAGCAGAACCCCTTGCTGGAGCAGCGCAAGCGCGCCGGAATCAGCTCCGGGCAGTCGCGGCGCAGCAGGCCTGCTTCGTTTTCGCAAACTAGTTCTAGACGCACCAGGGCATCGAGGCCGATGCGCAGCTGCTGCCGGTCCCCCTTGGTGGTGAGGGCGAGAGACTTCTCGAGTTTCGCCAGGGGCAGGCACTCCTCCGTGGAGAGCTGGTCGAGCAGGTCGGCGACCGTGAACTTCATCGGGATCTGAGCTGGGGAGAGGTGGAGGCAACGACGGGCCGCGACAGTGCGGCCGCCAGGGACCGTGGTCTCGGGCTGGGGCCCGGGGCCGCTGGTGCGGCGGAGGCCGAAGCGCGGCAAGGGAACCTGCGGTACGGGAAGCAGGCCCCTCAGCGATCGGTGTGCGCTGAGTTTAGGGATTGGGGTTGCCGTCGGCAGCATCGGCATTGTCCGTCTCCTCGATGGGCCTGGAGGAGCTGAGGATCAGCCGGGTGCCGATGACCAGAAAACCCACGGAGGCGGCCAGCTGCAGCGCATCCGTGGGAATCACCGAGGACAGGGACCCGCCGGCGGCGGCCCCCACCAGGCTGGCCAGCACCAGGGCGACGGCGCTGCCGGCGAAGACGGCGCCCGGCCGGCTTGAGGTGCCGCTGATGCTGACGATCGCCAGCTGCGTCTTGTCGCCCAGCTCCGCCAGGAACACGGTGACGAAGGTGGAGGCCAGCAGGGCGAACATGGGGTGGTGAGACAGGCTTCAGGGGAGGGGCTGATGGCTGAGCGGGGCCAGGTGCAGCATCGCCTGGCGGCCGAGCCAGAGCCCCAGGGCCACCATCAGGATGCCGGCGGCCTTCTCAAGCTGGCGCGGCTCCATGACCGTGGAGAGCCAGCGGCCCAGCAGCACCCCCACCAGGCTCGAGCAGATCAGGGCCAGGGAGGCCCCCAGAAACACCACGGCGGGTCGGCCTGACTCGGCCGAGAGCAGCAGGGCCGCCAGTTGGGTCTTGTCGCCGAGTTCCGCCAGGAAGACCGTTGTGGCGGTGGAGAGGAACACTGCCCCCCAACTGCCGGCCCGGGAGGTCGGGGCCGGGGCTGGGTCGGAGGGCTCAGCCTCAGCTTGTTCAGGGGATCGAGCGGCCCCAGCCAGCTCAGCTGCCTCGGCGGGATCGCACTCAGGGGGAGGGGTCATGGCTACCGGCGGATGGCACTTTCGAAGCGTCGCATTACCCTGCCACGACCTCCGCATTCACTGCGGATCTGCTGGCGGCAGCATGAGATGGCCAGGGCGTCGGCGTCCTGCTCGAGCGGCGGTCTATCGACCTCGCCACGGCCGCTGTCGCCGCCGCCACCGAACAGCCGAACCAGGTTCTCCACCCGGCAGAATTCGGGTCGCTGTGCATAGATGCGACAGCGGCGCCCCCCCGTGTCGAAGTGGATGCACCAGCCGTCCACTCCTACCATCGACAGGTAGAGCTGGCGCTGCTCCACGTCGAGGGCCTCAAGGGCCTCGCCCCGCAAGGCAGGGTCCAGCCGGCAGCATGCGCCGCAGCCGCTGATGCATCGCCATTTCTGCATCGTCCGTGAAAGTGCGGGGGAGGGGGGGTGGAACTCTGGATGCGGGAGGGCCCGCTGGGTGTCGCCTGGCTCCACCACCAGCTTGGCCCGCGGCGGCGGCATGCCACCGGGCCGGCGCTGTGACAAGGCGTCACAGGCGCTGCGACGGCCGGCGTTGACGGGCGGCAACCACCTAAAGTGAAAGCCGATCGCCATTGAAGAGCCAGCGCACCATGGGCATCGACTTCCACCTGATCGCCAACTTCGGCGCCTTGGCCCTGATTACCCTGGCCGGGCCGGCTGTGATTTTCATCCTCTTCTACCGCCGCGGCGCCCTCTGAGGGCCTGGCCTCAGGCCGTGAGTCCCAGGGCCATCGCCGCCTCCCGCGCCAGCGCCTGCAGGTACGGATGGTTCTGCAGAGATGGCGTCGGCAACCCAGGCGGCTCTGAGGACTCCCTGGTACCGGTCTTCCCGGCGTGGCTGGGTCCGCTGATCGTCCCCGTGTCGGCACTCACCAGGGCATGCAATTCGGCGCCGGCAGCGTTGCGTATCACCAAGTATCCGTCCTTACGCCGGCACCAGTAAGTGCGATCGCGCCGCTGCAGCACCACTTCCTCGCCGCAGCTGGACCGGAGTCCCACGATCTCAAGCTGCAGCCGCTCCTGGCCCTGCCAGCGATCCAGCCGCAGGTGATAGGCCACATCCACGGGCCCCTGCACCGTCTCCGGTCCCTGCCAGCGCCAGGCGATGGCCCGGCGCCGAGCGCCGTTCTGTTCCAGTTCGAGCTGGAGGTGGCCGCCCCGCATCAGACGGCACTGGCTGACGGCGCAGCGGCTGCTCCAGAACAGGGGGATGGGATGGCCGATGCCGAATGGTTCCAGGCGTCGCAGCTGCTCCCAGAAGTCGCGATCGATCCGTTTGAGGGGCATCAGGGCTTCGGGCTGCACCGGCCGGCCGCCGCCCCCCTCACCGAGCCACTGGCAGGCCAGGGTCTCGAGCCGCTCGTGCAGGGCGTTAAGGGCCTCGGCCCGCACCGTGAATCCCCCGGCGGCCGGATGGCCGCCGTAGCGCTCCAGCAGATTGCCGCAGGCCCGCAGGGCCCTGTCGACGGCAAAACCCTTCGGGGCGCGCACCGAGGCCCGCAGGCGGCCCTCACCCTCGCCCGCCAGCAGCGCCGCCGGCAGGCCGAAGCGGTCCACCAGCCGGGCGGCGACGATGCCGATCACGCCGTGATGCCAGTGGTTCTGGGCCAGCAGCAGAAAGGAGGGGCGATGCGGACCATCGGCCTCGAGCAAGGCCAGCGCCTCCGCTTCGATGGCGCTGCAGAGTTCGCGTCGCTGGCGGTTGAGCGCCTCGCAGCTGCGCGCCAGTTCCAGGGCGCGCTCCGGATCCGCCGTGGTGAGCAGCTCGACCACCAGCAGGGGATCGCCGAGGCGTCCGACGGCATTGATGCGCGGCGCCAGCTGAAAGCCCACCGTCTCGGCGTCGAGGGGGCGTTCCTCGATGCCGGCGATCTGCTGAAGCGCCCGCAGGCCCGGCAGGGTGCTGCGGCCCAGTCGGGGCAGGCCATCCATCAGCCAGCGGCGGTTTACTCCCATCAGGGGGGCCATGTCGGCGATGGTGCCGATGCAGAAGAGGTCGAGGGCGATCTCCAGGCCGTCGCGGCGCTTCATGCGGCGGCAGAGGCCACTGGCGAGCACGTGGGCCAGCCCCACGCCAGCCAGGCCGCGGAAGGGGGAGTCCTCCGGCGTCACGGCCGGATGCAGCAGGGCCCGGTGCGGCGGCAGCACCTCCGGCAGGCTGTGGTGATCCGTGAGGATCACCTCCACCGCCAAGGCCTCGGCCCTCTCCAGCGCCTCGCGGGCCGCGACGCCGTTGTCGACCGTGATCAGCAGCCGCACCCCCGCGGCGGCGAGGCGCTCCACCATCGCCACATTGAGCCCATAGCCATCGTCCATGCGGCTGGGAATTGCCGCCTGGGGCCTGGCCCCCAGTCGTTCCAGTACCCCCACCAGCAGGGCCGTGCTGGTCATGCCGTCGGCGTCGTAGTCGCCGCAGATCGCCACCGCCTCACCGCAGCGGCAGGCCTGTTCCAGCCGTTGCTCGGCCGCCACCAGATCGGGGAAGTGGAGGCGGGGATCCGGGGCCGCCTCGGGATCCAGCAGGGCCTTCAGCGCCGCCGCACCGCTGTGGCCGCGGCGCTGCAGCATCGCCTGCAGTTCCTGGGGCAGTCCCTGCGCCTCGGCGCTGGGATCGGCGGGGCCTAGGGGGGCGGGCAGTTGCCAGCGTTGCTCGTCGGGGGCTGGCAGCACCATGGCGCGGGCAGGGTGGCTGCATTGTGCGCCCCGAGGTGGACGGCCGCAGCCCTCCTAATCTTCCCGGGCCTGGACCGCAGCAAGGCGCCCGATGGCCGAACCCCTGGCAGCCCTGCTCTGGGACGTCGATGGCACCCTCGCCGAGACCGAACTGGATGGCCATCGCCTGGCCTTCAACGCCGCCTTTGAGGAGCAGGGCCTGCCCTGGCGCTGGGATGGGCCCATCTACCGGCGGCTGCTGGCGATCAGTGGCGGCCGCGAGCGTCTCAGCGCCTTCCTGGCGCAGGCGGAGGGGGAGCCCCCTGATCCGGAACGGGTGGCCGTGCTGCAGCGCTGCAAGCAGCTCCACTACGGCGCCTTGCTGCAGCGGGGGGAGCTGCCGCTGCGCCCCGGGGTGGCCCGGCTGGTGCGCGAGGCGCAGCAGGCCGGGCTGCGCCAGGGGATCGTCACCACCAGCGGCCGGCCGGCGGTGGCTGCGCTGGCGGCCGGCGCCCTGGCGGATCTGGCCGACGCCTTCAGCTTCTGGATCTGCGGCGACGACGTGCGCGCCAAGAAGCCCGATCCCGAGGCCTACCGGCTGGCGATCCTTAACCTCGGCCTGCCGGCGGGGCAGCTTCTGGCGATCGAGGACTCCCCCCAGGGTTTTGCGGCGGCGACGGCCGCCGGCCTCGATACCCTGGTGACCCTCAGCTGCACCACCGCTGACCAGCCGTTGGAGCGCTTCGCTGGTGCCAGGGCCGTACTGGACGGTCTTGGTGATCCGGGGCGGCCCGCGGACCTGCTCGCCGGTGTGCCTTGCCCCGAGGGCCAGGTGACGCTCTCCTACCTGCAGAGATTGAGGGGCGATGTATGACCGGCCCGGCGACGCAGCGCACCCGGTTGCAGCGGCTGCAGAGCCGTCTGGGTGGATCGCTGCTGCGTCAGCTGCGCCAGAGCTGGCGGGCGGGCAGTCTGTCGCTGCTGTCGCTGCTGGTTGGCTTCTATCTGGCCCAGAACCTCAGCAGTCTGCTGCTGCTGAGATTTCCCGGTGGCCGCGTCGCGATGGTGCTGGCGCTGCTGCTGCTGATGGAGCTGCTGGTGCGGCTGCGCACCCGTCTGGTGGGGGATGAGCCCTCCCTGGGCTGGGTGATGGTCGACAACCTGCGCATCGGCACCACCTACGCCCTGGTGCTGGAGGCCTTCAAGCTTGGAACCTGAGGGACGACTGCCGTCCCCTCTGATGGCGGCACCGCTGACGGAGCTCCCCGCGATCGATCCGGCCCTGGTGGAGGGCTTCGCCCTTCCGCTGCTGCGGTTTCTGGTCGATCGCTGCCATGGCGGTCAGCGGCGGCCGGTGCTGGCGCTCAACGGGCCGGTGGGGGCGGGCAAGAGCAGCCTGGCCCGGCTGCTGGAACGGCTGGCCCCCGGGCTGGGACTGTCCCTGGCGGTGGCTTCGATCGACGATCTCTATCTGCCCTGGCCGCAGCGGCGCAGCGCTCTGCTGGGGAACCCGTTCGGGGTGGGGCGGGTGCCGCCGGGCAGCCACGACCTGCTTCTGTTGCAGGAGGCCCTGGCCAACTGGCGCCGCAGCGGGCGGCTGCGGCTGCCCCGCTTCGACAAGACCATGGCCGCCGGTCAGGGGGATCGCCATGGCTGGCGAGGGCAGCAGGCCGAGGCGCTGCTGCTCGAAGGCTGGCTGATGGGCTGCCGTCCCCTCGGCGCCGAGGCGCTCGCCGACCTGCCCACTCAGGACCTGGCGGAGCTCACGCCGCTGGAGCGCCAGTGGCTTCCGTACTGGGACCGGCAGCTGGCGACATACCGGCCGATCTGGCGCGCCTGCGATGGGCTGGCGTTGTTGCGGCCCCTCCATTGGGGTCTGCCGCGCCGCTGGCGCTTTCAGGCTGAGGCCCAGCAGCGCCGGGCCGGTGGTGGCTGGCTGGCGGCGGCGGAACTCGATCGGCTGGTGCGCGCCAGCATCTGCTCCCTGCCGCCGGCCCTGTACCAGGATCCGCTCTTGCCGCCCGGCTGGGAGGCTTCGGTCTCAGGGCGCCAGGACTGGGACATCGGGGCCTTGGCCGGGGTGGATCAGTCTCGATTCAATCTGGCTGGGTTGGATCTGCCATTGGTGGCCGTGGCAGTGCTGGATGGCCGCCGCCGTTGCCGTTCCGTTGGCGTGCCGGCTCAGGATTCGGCGTCGTCGCCCTCTTCGGCGATCGGGTAGACGAAGCCCTGGGCACGGCCGCTGAGCACGGCCTTGCCGATCGAGAGGGCCTTCTGGGCGGCAACGCCGGCCTTGGCCTTCCAGTGGGCGTGGCGCTGGTTCCGCTTGCCTTTGGAGGTTTTCTTCTTGGGAACAGCCATCCCTTCATTCTCGATCCAAACCAAGATCTTCAGCTGCCGCCCTTCCTTTCGTCAAATCGCTACAGTCAGGTCCTGCCCCGGATCCCTGTGACCAGCAGCTCTCAGCCCTCCGAGGCCCCGTCCACGCCCACGTCGGCGCCCGCTTCCGTCAGGCCTTCCCTCTCGCTGGTGCCCCGCTCGGTCGCTCCGCCCTCCTACAGCCAGCTGCTGCGCGACCTCAGCGGTGGCAAGGTCCGTTCGCTTGAGCTCTCGCCGCGCCAGCGCGACGTGAGCGTGGAGTTCAAGGACGGCTCCCGTGTCCGCGTGCCGGTCTTCAGTGACAACCAGTTGCTGTTACGTACAGCCGAGCAGTCCCGGGTGCCCCTCACCGTGCGGGATGAGCAGCGCGATGAGGCGGTGGCCGGCCTGGTGGGCAACATCCTGCTGGTGCTGTTGCTGCTGTTCGGTCTCAGCCTGCTCGTGCGCCGCTCGGCCCAGGTGGCCAATCGCGCCATGGGCTTCGGCCGCAGTCAGCCCCGGGTGCAGCCGGAGGGCGCCGTGACCGTGCGCTTTGAGGACGTCGCCGGGATCGGCGAGGCCAAGCAGGAGCTGCAGGAGGTCGTCACCTTTCTGCGCACCCCGGAGCGCTTCACCGCTATCGGCGCCAAGATCCCCAAAGGAGTGCTGCTGGTGGGCCCCCCCGGCACCGGCAAGACCCTGCTGGCCCGAGCCATCGCCGGCGAGGCCGGCGTGCCCTTCTTCACGATGGCCGCCTCGGAGTTTGTCGAGATGTTCGTGGGTGTGGGGGCCAGCCGGGTTCGCGACCTGTTCCGCCAGGCCAAGGCCAAGGCCCCCTGCATCATCTTTATCGACGAGATCGACGCGGTGGGGCGCCAGCGTGGTGCCGGCATCGGTGGGGGCAACGACGAGCGGGAGCAGACCCTCAACCAGCTGCTCACGGAGATGGACGGGTTTGAGGAGAACTCCGGCGTGATCTTGCTGGCGGCCACCAATCGGGCTGATGTGCTGGATTCCGCCCTGATGCGTCCTGGCCGTTTCGATCGCCGCATCACCGTCGATCTGCCTGACCGCAAGGGCCGCGAAGAGATCCTGGCCGTGCATGCCCGCACCCGTCCCCTGGCCGATTCGGTGAATCTCGCCGACTGGGCCTCGCGCACCCCGGGCTTCTCCGGCGCCGACCTCTCCAACCTGCTCAACGAGGCGGCGATCCTCACCGCCCGTCGTCATCAGAGCAGCATCGACGACCAGGCGATCGGGGATGCGCTCGAGCGCATCACCATGGGACTAACCTCGGCGCCGCTCCAGGACAGCGCCAAGAAGCGCCTGATCGCCTACCACGAGGTGGGTCACGCTTTGCTCACCACGCTGGTGCCCCACGCCGACAAGCTCGACAAGGTCACCCTGCTGCCCCGGGCCGGGGGCGTCGGTGGCTTCGCCCGCACCATGCCCGATGAGGACATCCTCGACTCCGGCCTGATCAGCCGGGCCTACCTGCGTGCCCGCCTGGTGGTGGTGCTGGGGGGACGGGCGGCCGAGATCGTTGTCTTCGGTCCCAGTGAGGTGACCCAGGGAGCTGCCGGCGATCTGCAGATGGTCAGCCAGATCTGCCGCGAGATGGTAACCCGCTACGGCTTCTCCAGCCTGGGGCCCATCGCCCTGGAGAGTGAGGCTGGCGAGGTGTTCCTTGGCCGGGACTGGATCCGCTCCCAGGCCCCCTACTCCCAGGACACCGGCAATCGCATCGATGAGCAGGTACGCAGTCTGGCCCGTGCGGCCCTTGAGGAGGCCGTGGCGATCCTCAGCTTTCGGCGGGCCCTCATGGATGATCTGGTGGAGCTGCTGATCGCCGAGGAGACGATTGACGGGCCTGACTTTCGCAGCGTCGTGGAGGCCTGGGAGGCTGCCCATCCCGTCCTGCCGCCGCCGGCAGGCCCTGCCGTGGCCTCAGTCGCCGCCGGCCACGCCGCCAGCGAAGCGGATGTCGAGGCTGCGCAGGTACGTATGTAGGCCGGCATCCTGAATCGGCAGTAGCCGCGCTGTCCGCCCGCTCTCGTTGGCGTGGGCATGCCAGTGTCCGGGTGGCGTGATGAAGGCCCCCCCGGCCTGCCAGTCGATGCGGGTGGGGTTGCGGATCGTGCCGTCGGCTGCCAGCTCCGTGCCGACCAGGGTGTAGCAGCCGGGATCGCAGTCGATGATCAGATCGAGGGCCACCGACTGGTGGCGGTGCGGTGGTTGCACCGCTCCTGCCGGCACCAGGCCGAGCATGGCCCAGAGGGTGTGGGTGACCGTGCGGGTGGCGGGCAGGTCGTCGTGGCTGAGCAGCAAGCTCAGCCGGTTGCTGCGGGCGGCGCTGGGGTCGGCCAGGAGTTGCTGCAGTTCGCGCTCCAGCAGGGCCGCCGGGTAGTGGCGCGCCGCGAAGCGGGGCCTGCTCGGCTCCACCCCCAGATAGCGCAGCAGCGGCCCGTCATGCACCCAGTAGATAACGCTCTCCTCGCTGGCTTGGAGCAGCGGATCGGCGCCGGCGGGGACCACAAAGAGGTCGCCGTGGCACCAGTCGAGTTCGAGGGCGGGGCAGGCCTCACTGGTGGCGGGCCGCTCCAGCTGACCCCGGCCGCGCAGCACGTAGAACAGCGAGCTGGTGGAGACGGCTGAAGCCTTCAGCCCCTCCCCCGGCAGCAACCGCAGAAAATGGGCGGCCAGGGCCGGACTCGTTGCGGGACCCTCGCAGCCAAGGGCATCACTCAGATCAAGCGGCAGGATCCCCGTGGGGCCTTTTGCGTGCATCTCCGCTGCCCACTGTCTGTAGGGGATCGGTTCGGTGAGACCGGGTCGCACCGGGTTGGCGGCCTGGCGGTAGTCGTACAGGCGAAGGCCGCTCTGCCAGTCGTGCGGCGAGGTGATGCGGGTGGGGATCGGGCTCATCGCGGCGGTTCCGGAGGGTGCGGTGCCCCGGTCGCCACCGAGAGGGTGGCCGCCGCCGGGACATGGAAGCTGGGCCCAGGATTGCGGGGAGTCTTCCCGGGCATCGTCGTAGCGGATACCGATGCTTCTAGCCGCTGAGGAGTGCCGCTGGGGCTCTCACGGGGGTTCTGGGTGTGCTCTCGGCTGAGCGCAAAAAGAGGCCTGCTGCTCAGCCGCCTGCCACGGCGGGCACGATGCTCACCTCATCGCCATCGCCGAGGCTGGTAGCCTGGTTCTCGAGGAAACGGATGTCCTCGCTGTTGACGTAGACGTTGAGGAAGCGGCGCAGCATGCCTTTCTCGTCGCAGAGGCGGACGAGGATGCCCGGATAGCGAACCTCCAGCGCCTGCAGCAGGCCATCAACACTGGCGGCCTCGAGCGTGACGCTGGTTTCGTCGTTGGTGAACTTCTGCAGCGGGGTGGGGATCAGAACCTGAACGGCCATGGCTAACGGATTGCGGTGGGTGTAAGGGGAGGGGAGAGGGGTGAAGGGCGGTCGGCGCTGGAGTGGGGGCGGCTCAGCCGACGTTGTCCCAGCTGGCCCGCTGCAGGGATTGGGCTCTCTCCCAGGCGGCATTGAAGCTGTCCAGTTGGGCCTCGATCAGGAAGGGCTCACCGATTGAGGAGGCGATGGCCTCGGTGGTCTTGAGGCCATTGCCGGTGATGTAGGCCACCGTGGTCTCCTCAGGGTCGATCTTGCCCTGTTCGACCAGCTGCTTGAGCACGGCGATGGTGGTGCCGCCGGCGGTCTCGGTGAAGACCCCCTCGGTTTCGGCCAGCAGCTTGATCCCGTCGATGATGTCGTCGTCGCTGACGGCGGCGATGCTGCCGCCGGTGCGGTTGGCGATATCGATGGCGTAGGGACCGTCGGCGGGGTTGCCGATGGCGATCGACTTGGCGATGGTGTTTGGCTTCACTGGCGTGATGAAGTCCCGGCCCTCGGCGAAGGCCTGGGCGATCGGCGAACAGCCCTTGGCCTGGGCGCCGCTGAAGCGCACTGGCTTCTCGTCGACCAGGCCCACCTTGATGAATTCGTCGAAGCCCTTGCGGATCTTGGTGAACAGGGAGCCGGAGGCCAGCGGCGCCACGATGTGATCGGGCAGTTGCCAGCCGAGCTGTTCGATCACCTCGTAGCCGAGGGTTTTGGAGCCCTCGGAGTAGTAGGGACGCAGGTTGATGTTGACGAAGCCCCAGCCGTAGGTGTTGGCCACCTCTGAGCACAGCCGGTTTACCTGGTCGTAGTTGCCCTTCACCGCCATCAGGGTGGGGTTATAGATCAGGGTGCCCAGCACCTTGCCCAGCTCGAGATCACTGGGGATGAAGACACAGCACTCCAGGCCGGCGTGAGCAGCGATCGCGGCGGTGGAGTTGGCCAGGTTGCCGGTGCTGGCGCAGCTCACGGTGCTGAAGCCAAGTTCGCGGGCGCGGGTGAGGGCCACCGACACCACCCGGTCCTTGAAGGACAGGGTGGGCATGTTGACGCCGTCGTTCTTGATGTAGAGGCGCTTGAGCCCGAGGCGGCGGGCCAGCCGGTTGGCCCGCAGCAGCGGCGTGAAGCCGGTGCCCACATCGATCGGGTCGCCTTCGATCGGCAGGAAGTCGCGATAGCGCCAGATCGAGACGGGCCCGGCTTCGATCGTGGCGCGGCTGACGCGGGCCTTGATGGCCTCGTAGTCGTAGGCGACCTCCAGCGGGCCAAAGCAGACGTCTTCGCAGACATGGCGGGCGCCGGCCTCATAGCCCTGGCCGCATTCCTTGCAGCGCAGCCCGGTGAAGGTTGAGCGGGACAGGGTGGTCGTCACGGCCGCAACGTGCAGTGGCACCACGCTACCAGCGGTGGATAGCCTGGCGTTTCTATTCCGACCCGCTGGGTCTGGTATGGGGTTGGGGTTCTGTCGCTGCTGCGGGACCCCTTGTCCCTGGGGTGGTTCTGCCTACCCTCGGCGGGTGTCTGCCTTCTCCGTGCCGCAACGACGTCGCGCCCTGGTGCTCGGCATGGCCGCTGGCTTCCTGCTGGCGGTCTGGCTGGCGGCCAGGGTCTGGATCGAATGGCAGTGGTTCGGCCAGTTCCAGCTGGTGGACGTGCTGCTCCGGCGCTGGCTCTTGCAGCTCGGTGGTGCTCTGGTGGGGGTCGCCCTCTGCGGGGGTCTGCAGATCTGGCTGGTGTGGCTCTGGCGTCAGCCCCGCCGGGCGGAACGGCGCATGGCGCTGGCGACACGGGCCTATGGCCTCGCCCTGGTGCCGCTGATCCTCGGCCAGATCCTGCCGGCGATCCTTCTGCTCAAGCTGGCACGACGGCTGCTGCACGATCCCTTTGATTCCCGCCGCCTCTACGGGCTGGTGACCCTCGAGGGAATGCCCTCGCTGCTCTGGGTGCTGCTGGCCGGACTGCTGGTCCTGGCGCTGCTGTTACGCCCTCTGCTGGTCTCCCGCATCGCCGCGGCGGTAGCGGCCCTCGCCGCCGGGGTGGTGCTGGCCCGGGGCTGGGGCCTGTGGAGCCTTGCCCTGGTGGCGCCCGATGCCGGCCTGCGCGAACCGATGCTCGGTGCCGACGTCAGCTTCGGTCTGGCGCGCTTCCCCGCCCTGGCCCTGGCCCTGACGGTTGCGGCTGCCCTGCTGGTGGCGGGCCTCAGCGCCGGTCTCTGGGGCCTGATGGCCCGCTCCCCCCAGCTCAGTGATGGCGCCTTCGAGGGGTTCAGTGCTGCCCAGCTGCGCGCCCTGCGCCCTCCCCTCGGCCTGATGGCCCTGCTGGCCGCAGCGGCCTTCTGGCTCGGCCGCCACCAGCTCCTGCTCAGCACCCAGGGCAGTGTGCCTGGCGCCGGCTGGCTGGATGTGCATGTCGCGCTGCCGCTGCGCAGCCTGGCCGCCCTGCTGGCGCTGCTTGCGGCGGTGCTGCTGGTGGCGAGGCTGCCCCGCCGGGGCTGGCGGGCGCCGGGGCTGCTGATCAGTACCGGCCTGCTGCTGCTGGTCCCCCTGCTGGAGGCCCTGCTGCTGCCGCTGCTGCAGCTGATGTTGGTCAAGCCACGGGAGCTGGAGCGGGAGGCCCCCTACCTGGCGCGCTCGATCGCCGCCACCCGTGCCGCCTTCCAGCTCGATCGCATCGCATCGCGCTCGGTCAATCCCCAGCACCGGCTCACCGCCGCCGATGTGGCGGCCAGCCGGGCCACCCTGCGCAACATCCGCCTCTGGGACAGTCTGCCGTTGCTGGCCACCAACCGGCAGCTGCAGAAACTGCGCGTCTACTACCGCTTCTCAGAACCGGCGGTCGACCGCTACGCAATGGGCCAGGTCGCCACCGAAGGGCGCCAGCAGGTAATGATCACGGCCCGGGAAATGGACCCCTCGGCCCTGCCCCCGGCGGCCCGCACCTGGCTCAACCGCCATCTGGTCTTCACCCACGGCAAGGGCTTCACGGTGTCGCCCGTGAACAGCAGCCGACCGGATGGCCTGCCTGACTACTTCATCAGCGATCTGGGCAACCCGCCGCGCATCGAAGGCAGCGCTCAGCTCGGTATCAGCCGCGAGCAGGTGAAGGCGGCGATCCCGATCGGCAACCCCAGCCTCTACTACGGAGCCCTGCCGTCTCCCTATGCGATCGCCCCCTCCCGGGTTCAGGAGTTCGACTATCCCCAGGGGGACGAGAATTTCTACAGTTCCTACAGTGGCCGCTCCGGGGTGTCCCTGGCCGGGGGTGGGCATCGCTTCGCCGCCGCCCTCTATCTCGGGGAGCCGAAACTGCTGAGTCGCGGCGCCCTGACACCGCGCAGCCGCCTGCTGCTCCGCCGCGAAGTTCGCGAACGACTGCGTACCCTGGCCCCCTTCGTGCGCTTCGAGAGTGAGCCCTATCTGGTCTCCGCCGTCCTGGCGAAGCCAGGTCCGTTCGCGCCGGGACAGCAT
The DNA here is from genome assembly GCA_903882285.1 of uncultured cyanobacterium. Lineage (GTDB taxonomy): Bacteria > Cyanobacteriota > Cyanobacteriia > PCC-6307 > Cyanobiaceae > Cyanobium. The sequence goes on along the minus strand of CAIRWM010000055.1, from coordinate 12,147 downwards.
CAGTTCTGGATCGTCGACGGGCTCACCACCAGCCGCAGCTATCCCTACAGCGCCCCTGTGCCGGGCCATCCCGACATCCGCTACCTGCGCAATTCCGTCAAGGCGGTGGTGGATGCCTACGACGGCCAGGTGAAGCTCTATGTAAGCGAGCCCGATGATCCGATCATCGCGGGCTGGCGCCGACTCTTCCCCGGTCTGCTGGCTCCGATGGCGGCCATGCCTCCCGAGCTGCGCGCCCACATCCGCTACCCGATCCGCCAATTCCAGCTCCAGACCGCCCAACTGCTGCGGTACCACGTCACCGATCCGCGCATCTTCTACAGCGGAGACGACGTCTGGCAGGTGCCCAAGGAGATCTACGGCGCCCGTCAGGTGCCGGTTCGGCCTTATCACGTCAGTGCCCAGCTGCAGCCGGATCTGCCGCCGGAGTTCCTGCTGCTGCAGCCGCTCACCCCCCTGGCCCGTCCCAACCTGGCCGCCTGGCTGGCCGCCCGCAGCGACGATCCTCACTACGGCGAGCTGGTGTTGCTGCGCTTCCCCACCCAGACGCCGATCTTCGGCCCGGAGCAGATCACCGCCCTGATCAATCAAAATCCGATAATCAGCCAGCAGTTCGGCCTCTGGGACCGCTCCGGCTCGGAGGTGATTCAAGGCAACTTGCTGGTGGTGCCGATCGGCAAGGCCCTGCTCTACGTGGAGCCGGTGTACCTCAAGGCCCGGCAAGGTGGTCTGCCGACCCTGACCCGCGTCGTGGTGAGCGACGGGACCCGCATTGTGATGGAGCGCACCCTGGAGCAGGGCATCCAGGCGCTGCTCGACACCAGCCGCTCCCTGCCAACCTCCGCTCCGCCGCTGCCGGCCCCGGAGTAGCGCTGAGCGAAGGCCAGGGCCCCCAGTCCATAAAAAAAGGGCCCCGAAGGGGCCCCTGTAACGCTGGAGTGTGGAGGGAGGACCAATCACTGGTCAAGCCTCCTGGTTCCCTGATCAGGCCGCGACGGCGGTTTTGGGGTCGAGTTCGCCCTTGGCGTAGAGACCGGCGTAGTAGTTGATGTCGCGCTGCTTGATCTTGCTGGCGTTGCCGGCGCACCAAAACTGCTGGTAGCGATCCAGGCACACCTGCTTCATGTACTGCCGGGCCGGCTTGTTGAAGTGACGGGGATCGAAGTTGGCGGGATCCTTGAAGGCGGCCTCGCGCACGGCGGCGGTGAAGGCCAGGCGGTTGTCGGTATCGATATTGACCTTGCGCACGCCGTTGCGGATGCCTTCCTGGATCTCCTCCACGGGCACGCCGTAGGTCTCCGGGATGGCACCGCCGAACTTGTTGATCATGTCCAGCCACTCCTGGGGCACTGAGGAGGAGCCATGCATCACCAGGTGGGTGTTGGGGATAGCTTTGTGGATCTCTGCGATGCGGCTGATGGCCAGCACTTCACCGGTGGGCTTGCGGGTGAACTTGTAGGCGCCGTGGCTGGTGCCGATGGCGATCGCCAGGGCATCCACCTTTGTTTTGGCGACGAAATCGGCGGCTTCGGCGGGATCGGTGAGCAGCTGGCTGTGATCGAGCTTGCCCTCGAAGCCGTGGCCGTCCTCGGCCTCACCCATGCCGGTTTCCAGGGAGCCGAGGCAGCCCAGTTCGCCCTCCACACTCACGCCGATGGCGTGGGCCACGTCGACCACTTCTTTGGTGACCGCCACGTTGTACTCGTAGCTGGCGGGGGTCTTGGCGTCGGCCATCAGCGAGCCGTCCATCATCACCGAGGTGAAGCCGTTGGCGGCGGCGCCGAAGCAGGTCGCAGGGCTGTTGCCGTGGTCCTGGTGCATCACCACCGGGATGTCGGGATAGGTCTCCACTGCAGCCAGGATCAGGTGGCGCAGGAAGTTCTCACCGGCGTACTGGCGCGCACCGCGGGAGGCCTGCAGGATGACCGGGCTGTCAGTCTCGTAGGCCGCCTCCATGATCGACTGCACCTGCTCCAGATTGTTCACGTTGAAGGCAGGGATGCCGTAGCCGTTCTCAGCGGCGTGGTCAAGCAGCAGGCGAAGCGGGACGAGCGCCATGGAAAAACCTCGCGGGTAGGGGGGAACGGAAGGGACGACGGCTGGCGGGGACCTCCCGCCTCTGTCTGGCGCGGAGTCTAGGGGATGCCCCCGCCGCGCCCTGTCGCAGCAAAAAGCCCCGCCATCGGGCGGGGCTGCGGCCGGCCGCGGCACCAACGGCTCAGTCGATCAGCTGCTGCTTGCGCAGGGACTGAACGGTGTAGGCGTGTTCGCGGGCGGCGCGGCGTGCGGCTTCGGCCTGGCGCGCCAGTTGCTGGGCGGTGGTATGGGTCATGGAAGGGCCTCCTTGGAAGTCCTGCGGCCGCAGCCGACAGGGATGGATGGCGCGTTGCTTCAGGGCAGACCCGGAAAGGGTGGACCCGGATCGGATGGGGCCCCTAGTTCCGCCAGAACCGTGGGTGCGGCCTGGTCAACGATCTTTAAATAGTAGCGATTGCTACGGATTGAGGGGCGTGAAGGGGGTGGCGGAAACCCGCCCTGTCGCCTGAACCCCCCCCTAACCGGCGCGGGCCCAGTCGCAGCAGCGCTGGCTCAGCAGCGCTTCGCCCAGGCCCGGCAGCATCGGCCGGTCATCGCGGATCGCCTCCGCCCACCAGCCGATCAGACGCCGCACCGGCGCGATGCGGCCGTCCTCCCAGGTTCGCGGGTAGGCCAGGGCCGGATCGGCCGGAAGCGGCCGCAGCGCCTCGCCGGGGCGGGCTATCCAGAGCTGGAAGCCGTGCACGTAATCGGCCTGGTTGTCGGAGCCCAGCACCAGGGTCGCCTCGCTGCCGTAGAGCTCCAGCCAGTGGCCCCGGCCCTGGCGCGTGACCGAGGCCAGCGTCACCTGGGCCGGCACGGTCGCGCCACGCTGGTCCTGCAGATCCAGCTGGATCAGGGCGATGTCCTCGGCGTCGACGCAGGCCAGCCGCTCCAGCTCCTGCGGCATGGGGCGGGCTGCGATGGCGGTGCTCAGCCGGGCCCTGAGCCGCAGGCTGGGACCCACCAGCCAGTGCAGCGTGTCAAAGGCATGGGTGCCGAGGGCTCCGAGCACGCCCCCGCCGGCGCTGGCCTCCGAGTACCACGACCAGGGACGGCTGGCATCGGCGCGGCTGCTCATCAGCCAGTCGAGCTTCACCAGCCAGGGATCCCCCAGCACCCCCTGCTGTAGCAGGGCGGCCAGTTGCTGGAACAGGGGCACCGCCCGGTATTCGAAGTCGACGGCCACGCAGCAGCCCTGCCGAAGGGCCAGGCGCTGCAGGTCGGCAACCGCTTCGGCGTCGAGCGCCACCGGTTTCTCCAGCAGCAGATGTTTGCCTGCCATCAGGGCCGCCCGCGCCAACTCAACGCGGGGCTGGGGCGGCGTGGCGATCACGATGGCCTCAATCGATGCATCGGCCAGCAGAGCGTCAAAGCTGGTATGGCCGGGCAGATCGGCCGCGCGGCAGGCCGCCTCCAGCCGCTCGGCCCGCGGATGCCAGAGAGCCACCGGCTCGGTGGCGTCGCAGTCGCGCAGGGCCGGCAGGTGCACCTTCTCGCCGAAACCGAGCCCGGCGATCGCCACCCGCAGTGGACCAGAGGCCCGAGGACTAGCGGAGGAGGGGCGGGCTGAGAGCATCGACATCACGGGCAGGCGGGTCAGGGGAGCCGGGCGGTCTCCAACAGGGGGCTACCTGCGGCGCAGGCGGCCTGCAGCACCTCTGCGGTGAGGTTGTCGCCGGCGGTGGGCTGCCATTCCGGCCGCAGCTGGGGAAGCCCGTTGATCGAGGTGTCGCGGTAGAGAGCCTGGCCGCAGTCGAGCTCCATCACGTAAAGAATGCCGTTGGGTTTGCGGCCGGGGGTGACGCCCGAGGCGTCGGGGTCGGCCCCGTCGGGGTTGGCCGGGGGGGCTGGCTGGAAGCGGCTCAGAACGCTGAGGGCGCCGTTGCGGTGGAGGCGCAGGCTGCCCGTATCCCACCACTGGCGGCCTTCGGCGGTGGCCTCCACCTCCTGCCAATCCACTGGCCCGGCCCAGACGGGTGGCGTGCCCAGCATCAGTACGGCCACCACAAGGACGACCAGCACGGCGCTCCAGGCGCAGCTGCGCAGGCGGGGAACGCTCATGGGGCCACCGGCTGGCGGCGCCGAGCCGGATCGTGCAGGCGCAGCAGAGTGGCGAGGGTGGCGCGCAACTGGGTGCGGGGCACGATCGCATCGACGAAGCCGTGGTCACGCAGGTATTCGGCCGTCTGGAAGCCCTCGGGCAGTTTTTCTCGCAGCGTCTGCTCGATCACCCGGCGGCCAGCGAAGCCGATCAGGGCCTTCGGTTCGGCCAGGATCAGGTCTCCGAGCATGGCGAAGCTGGCGGTCACGCCGCCGGTGGTGGGGTAGGTGAGCAGCGGCACATAAAGCAGTTCCGCCTGGCGGTGCCGTTCCAGGGCACCGGAGATCTTGGCCATCTGCATCAGGCTGAGCATCCCCTCCTGCATGCGGGCGCCGCCGGAGGCACAGACGATCAGCAGGGGATGGCGCCGGGCCGTGGCCTCCTCGATCAGCCGGGTGAGTTTCTCGCCCACCACCGAGCCCATCGAGCCGCCCATGAAGCGGAAGTCCATCACCCCTAGGGCCAGGGGCATGCCCTCCAGCCGGCAGAGACCGGTGACCACGGCATCGCGCAGGCCGGTCGCCTGTTGGCTGTCGCGGATGCGGTCAGCGTAACTGCGGCGATCCTTGAAGGCGAGCGGATCTGTAGGGGAGAGGTCGGAGTCGAGACTCTTGAAGCTGCCGGGATCGGCGAGCAGCTGGATGCGCTCGTCGCTGTCGATGCGGGTGTGGTGGCCGCAGCTGGCGCAGACGCTGGCGTTGGCGATCAGGTCCTTGCGATAGACCACCTGGCCGCAGTCGGGACACTTGCTCCAGAGGCCGTCGCCCTCCTCGGGGTCGGGCCCCTGGCTGGAGCGCACCACCGGGGCGTTCTTGCGGCGATCGGCGAACCAGTCGAACAGCGACATGGGGCGGGCGGGCGGAGGAGCTCGACAACACCCATTCAAGGGCACAGGGCCCGTGGATCTCCCTGGGGTCAGCCCAGGGGGGCCAGTCCACTGAGGTTGAGCCAGAAGGGGACCCCGAGCAGCCAGACCGCGGCGGTGCCCAGGGCAAGAAAGGGGCCGAAGGCGAAGGGCTGGTGGCGCTGCAGGCGGCCGCTGATTCGGCCAATTCCCCCCACCAGGGCACCGCTGCAGACCGCCACCGCCACTGCCATCAGCAGGCCGAGCGGTCCGAGCCAGGCCCCCATGAGGGCGGCGAGCTTGGCGTCCCCCAGCCCAAGCGCCGGCCGCCCCAGAAGCCTCTCGGCTAGGGCACTCAGCCCTTCAAAGACGATCAGCCCCAGCCCGGCGGCAATCAGGTGCGAGAGCAGGAGCTGCCGGCCTGTGGCGGCATCCTGGAGGAAGCCGAGCAGGGCAGTCATCGCCAGCCCCAGCAGCAGGCCGATGCGGCAGAGGGGCTCCGGCAGCCAGAGGCTGTCGAGGTCGATCAGCACTAGGGGCAGCAGCCAGCTGAGCAGCAGCCAGCCCGCCAGCAGCAGCGGCACGGGTGCCGGGGCGGGTCCCATGGTGGCCGGTTGGGCGGCGAGTACCGCCACCCAGAGGCCGGCGCAGAGCAGCTCCACCAGCGGGTAGCGCAGCGCGATCGGTTGGTGGCAGTGGCGGCAGCGGCCACGCAGCCCCAGCCAGGAGAGCAGCGGCAGGTTCTCGAACCAGGCCAGCGGTGTGCCGCAGCGCGGGCAGTGGCTGCCGGGGCGCACGACCGATTCCTGCCGCGGCCAGCGCCAGGCAACCACGTTGGTGAAGCTGCCGATGCAGGCGCCAAGCAGGGCCACCAGCAGGGTGGTCAACGGGACAGCCATCGCTTCAGCGGATCGGGTCGGCAGGTCGGGTCAACGGACGGGGCGCGGCACTTGCAGGCGGCTGCGGCGGCTGCCGGCCCCGCGCTGATGGCGCGTGAGCAGAAACTCCAGCGGCACGAACTGCTCGTCGGGGAGGAGCACCGGCAACTCGAAGACCACCCGTCCCCGGCCGGAGAGCACCACGCCCAGGGGATCGGGCCCCTCCGGGCAGGACTCCATGTGACGGAAGAGCACGCGTCGAGCTGCCGAAAACACATCGCGGCTGTTGATGCGATCAAGACGCAGGGACGCGCTTGCATCACCGCCGGCGCCGCGGATCTGGAACGAGGGGCTGAAGCGGGCGGGGCTGGAGGTGATTGGACTCACCGATTCCATTGGCGCGAGTGTAGGCGGCGACTGCCGCTTCAGCGGACTGACTTCAGGAGAAGCTCTTTTTCTCCTCAATCATGCGGTGGATGATCGGCGCCAGGATCAGTTCCATAGCGAAGCCCATCTTGCCGCCGTTGATGACGATGCTGGTGGGGCTGGACATGAAGGAGTCGTGGATCATGTCAAGCAGGTAGGGGAAGTCGATGCCCCATTTCTCACGGGCTCCCTTGCGGAAGTGAATGATCACGAAGCTCTCATCCGGGGTGGGGATGTTGCGGCAGATGAATGGGTTGGAGGTGTCGACGGTGGGAATGCGCTGGAAGTTGATATCAGTGCGGCTGAACTGCGGGCAGATGTGGTTGATGTAATCCGGCATGCGGCGCAGGATCGTGTCGACGATCACCTCTGCCGAGTAGCCGCGCTCGGCGTTGTCACGGTGGATCTTCTGGATCCATTCCAGGTTGGTGATCGGCACTACACCCACCAGCAGGTCGGCGTGGGAGGCCACGTCGTAGCCATCGCCCACGACCCCGCCATGCAGGCCTTCGTAGAAGAGGAGGTCGGTGCCGCCAGGGATCTCCTCCCACGGGGTGAACTGACCCGGATCCAGCTGGGTGCCGAGACGGCCATTGTGCTCGGCGGCTTCCTCCACGGAGTGCAGGTAGTAGCGCTTCTGGCCGCTGCCGGTCTGGCCGTAGGTCTGGAAGAGCTCCTCGAGCTTGTCGAAAAGGTTGGCCTCGGGGCCGAAGTGGGAGAAGTTCTCGCCTTTGGCCACCGCGGCGGCCATGGCTTCCTTCATCGGGCCCCGCTCGTAGCGGTGGTAGCTGTCCCCCTCCACCACCGCCGGGGTGATGCCCTCGCGGGAAAAGATGTACTCGAAGGCGCGTTTGACGGTGCTGGTTCCTGCGCCGGAGGAACCGGTGACAGCCACGACCGGGTGACGCTTCGACATCGGGGCAGGGCGGAGGGGAGACGCCAGAGAGTTTCGCAGATCACGGGACCCGCCCCCGGCTCAGTCCTCCAGGGCCTCTAGCAACCGCTCGCCCATGGCGCGGCAGCCCAGCAGGGTGCAGCCGTCGGCCATCAGATCGCCGGTGCGGAATCCGGCCGCCAAGACGCGATCGACGGCGGCTTCGAGGGCGGCCGCTGCCGCCTCCTGCTTCAGTCCCACGCGCAGCAGCATGGCGGCCGACAGCACCATGGCCATCGGATTGGCCTTGTCCTGGCCGGCGATGTCCGGGGCTGAGCCGTGTACCGGCTCGAACAGGCCCGGCCCCCCCTCTCCCAGGGAGGCGGACGGCAGCATGCCGATCGAGCCGGTGAGCATGGCGGCCTCGTCGCTGAGGATGTCGCCGAAGAGATTGCTGGTGAGCAGCACGTCGAACTGGCGCGGCGCCCGGACCAGTTGCATGGCGGCGTTGTCGACGTACATGTGCGAGAGCTCCACCGCCGGGAACTCGGCATGGATGGCCTCGACCCGGTCGCGCCAGAGCTGGCTGACGTCCAGGACGTTGGCCTTGTCGACCGAGCAGAGGCGCCCGCCGCGCTGCTGGGCCAGGGCGAAGCCGACGCGGGCGATGCGGTCGATCTCGTCGTCGCGGTAGGCCATCGTGTTGAAGGCCCGCACGTGCCCATCGGCCTCGACGCGCCCTTTGGGGGTGCCGAAGTAGACGCCGCCGGTGAGCTCACGCACCACCAGCAGGTCGACCCCCTCGATCACCTCCGGGCGCAGCGTGCTGGCGTCGATCAGGGTCGGGATGATCTTCACCGGGCGCAGGTTGGCGAACAGCCCCAAGCCGGAGCGCAGGGCCAGCAATCCGGTTTCGGGCCGGAGCTCGCGGGGCAGGACATCGCAGCGGGGATCGCCGATGGCCGCCAGCAGCACGGCATCGGCGCCGCGACAGGCCTCCAGGGTGCTCTCTGGCAGGGGGACGCCGCAGGCGTCGATCGCGGCGGCGCCGATCGGCTGCTCGTCATAGCTGAGGCTGAAGCCATGCCGCGCGCTGACGGCGTCGAGCAGCTGGCGGGCCACCGCCGTGATCTCCGGTCCGATGCCATCGCCGGGAAGCAGGGTGATCGGGTGAGTGCTCATCGCGGCGGCTGGAAGCGGCGGGCAGGCGAGGCTACCGAGGCGCCCCGCTGCCATCGGTCTCCCTGGCCTGGGCGTTCTGCAGCTGGCGCAGGCTGCGGGCCATCTCGGGCAGCTTGTTGAAGGCGGCTGAACAGCGCAGCCACAGGCGGTTGGGGATGGCGGGGTAGCCGCTCACCACCTCGCCGGCGGCCACCTCGCCGTGAATGCCCGACTTGGAAGAGGCGATGGCCCGATCGCCGATCACGGCCCGGTTGGCGACGCCCACCTGGCCGGCCAGGATGACCCCATGGCCGAGTCGAGCGCCGCCGGCGATGCCCACCTGGGCGGCCAGGGCGCAGCCGCGACCCGTGACCACGCCGTGGCCGACGTGCACCAGGTTGTCGATCTTGGTGCCGGCCCCGAGGCGGGTCTCGCCCACGGAGGGGCGATCCACGGTGCTGCCGCAGCCCACCTCCACCGCGTCTTCGAGCACCACCAGGCCGGTCTGGGGCATCTTGTGCCAGCCGGTGGCGGTAGGCACGAAGCCGAAGCCCTCGGAGCCGATCACCGCCTGGGAGTGAATGACGCAGTCGCGCCCGACGCGGCTGCCTGGGTGCAGCACGGCCTGGGCATGCACCTCACAGCCCTCGCCCAGCACCACGTCCTCGTACAGGACCGCACCGGGATGCAACATGCAGTTGTCGCCGACGACGCTGCCGGCCCCGATCACCACGTGGGCACCGAGGTGCACGCCGGTACCGATTGAGGCGCTGGGATCGACCACGGCGCTCGGGTGCTGGCCCGGACTGGGCCGGCGGCGCGGATGCAGGGCCTCCAGGGCTTCGGCAAAGCCCAGGCGCGGATCCTTCAGGGCCACCCAGGCGATGCCGCGCTCGCTGGCCTGGCGCTGCAGTTCCGCATCGGCGGGCAGCAGAAGGGCCGAGGCGCCGCAGGCCGACAGGGCCGCCGTCAGGGCGTTGCCGGGTTCGAGGAAGCTGAGCTCACCGCTACCGGCGGCATCGAGGGCATTGGCCCCGCTCAGGTCGGGGTCGCCGGCCAGGTCGCGGTCGCTGGAGGCGTCCACCGCGCTGAGCTGGCTGAGCAGATGGCTGAAACGCATGCCCCGGATCCGTTCGGCCGGATCGTAGGTCCTGCACTCAGGGGACGGCGCCGGGCGGAACCATGGGCGGGCCGGTGAGCACGAGCTGGTCGCGGTGGATCACCGCATCTCCCACCGGCCCGAGCAGGCGCCGCACCGCATCGCTGCCGAGCCCCTGGATGCGGCGCACCTCCTCGCTGCTCAGGGTGCTGAGGCCGCGGCCGAGTTCGCGGCCGTCGCTACTGAGCACCCGCACTGGCTCGCTGCGGGCGAAGCTGCCATCCACCGCCTGAATTCCCACCGCCAGTAGTGAGGCTCCGCGCTGCACCAGGGCCCGCTCGGCACCGGCGTCGATGCGCAGGCTGCCCTTGGGCAGCAGGGCGTGGGCCAGCCAGCCCTTGCGGTCGGGCAGGGGCGTGGCGCTTGGGCGAAAGATCGTGCCCACCTTCTCGCCGGAGAACAGGGCCTCCAGCACCCCCGGATCGCGTCCGTCGGCCAGCCGCACGGTGATGCCACTGGAGGTGGCGATGCGGGCCGCGGTCAGTTTGGTGGTCATGCCACCGGTGCCCCACTGGCCGCCGCCGCCGGCGACGCCGCTGAGGCGTTCCAGTTCGATCAGGTCACGCACCTCTTCGATCGGACTGGCGGCGCTGTCGGTGCGCGGATCGCCGGAGTAGAGGCGGTCGACGTCGGTGAGCAACACCAGTTCATCGGCATTCACCGCCACCGCCACCAGGGCCGAAAGTGTGTCGTTGTCGCCGAAGCGCAGTTCGTCGGTGGCCAGGGTGTCGTTCTCGTTGACAACCGGCACCACACCCCAGGAGAGCAGCTGCTCGAGGGTGCGGCAGGCCCGCTGGTAGCGGCGGCGTGAGGCCAGGTCGCCGCGGGTGAGCAGCACCTGGGCGACGGCCAGGCCGCGTACGGCGAAGGCGTCCTGGTAGAGGGCCATCAGCCGACCCTGGCCCACGGCGGCGGCCGCCTGCAGGGCCGCCAGCTCACTGGGCCGCCGCTCCATGTGCAGTGCCTCGCAGCCGAGCCCCACCGCGCCGCTGGTGACGAGGGCAATGCGGTCGCCCCGCCGCTGCTGTCGGCTGAGACTGGCCGCCAGGTCAGCGATCACCGCGGTGGTGGGCCGCCCCGCACCTCCTCGCAGCAGGCTCGTGCCCACCTTGATCACCCGGCGGCGGCCGCCACTGCCCGCTGCCGCCATCAGCCCGGCCCAGCCCCCATCCAGCGGGCCATGCGCAGCTCCAGGTTCTGGAGCCGGTCGCGCTGGCAGGGTTGACCGTCGGGGTCGATCGGCTTGACCAGCACGGTGAACAGTCCCAGCCGGTTGCCGGCGAGCACATCGGTGAAGATGCGGTCGCCCACCAAGGCGACGTGGGCGGCGGGCAGCCCCAGCTCCGCCAGCACCCGGCGCAGGGCGCTGCATCGCGGTTTGCCGGCTGAGGTGGTGAAGGGCAGGGCCAGCTGCTCGGCCACGTGGCCGATGCGGCGCCGCGAGGGGTTGTTGCTGAGCAGGTGGATCGGCACCAGGTTGCGTGCATGCCGCAGCCAGTGTTCCGCCGAGGCGGGAAGCTCCGCCTGGCGACGCGGCAGCAGGGTGCGGTCGACATCAAGCACCAGGGCCCGGATGTCGCGCTCAAGCAGCTGCTCGAGGGGCAACTGGGCCAGGGTGGTGGCCGCCTGCCAGTCGGGCGTGAACAGCTGGCGCAGCATCAGTCGTCCTGCTCCCGGTCGTCGAGTTCGGCCTCGATGCGTGGCTGGACCCGCTCGAACTCCTCGCCCTCGACCAGCACCCCTTCGGCGCCGTCCATGCGCGCCACGACGAAGAAGGGGTCGAGCGGGATGTAGAGGCCGTACTCCTCTTCCCCGGCCATGAAGCTGACCAGCAGTTCGTAGGTCTCGCTCTCCTCGTCGGCGTCGTCGTCCTCGTCGAACTCCTCTGGTTCCGGTTCGTCGAGCTCACCGCTGACGGTGAGGGTCACGGCGGAGCGCACCAAGGTGAGGTCGTGCTCCTGGAGCACCACATCGGCGACGGAGAGGATCGGCTCGGAGGCCTCCAACGTTTCGATGAGGTCGGGTTCGTCGTCCTCGTTGAGGCGGAACAGGCAGACCGGGGTGTCGACGGGGGTCAGCAGGGCGTAGTCATGGCCGTCGAGGGGGATGAGCTGCTCGAGGAAACAGAGCAGCTGGCGGCCGCTGCCGTCGCGCACCACCACGGTGGGAACATCTCCGGAACCCGACAGGTTGGGGGGATCGGCGCTCATGAAGGGATCGCAGGTCTTCTCAGAATGGATCAGCGCCGTCCTGTGCGCCGCCGGCGATGGCCGCAGCCGGTACCGGATCGCCCGTTTGCACCGCCGCACTGAGCGGTTGGGGCTCGGGGCCCTCCTGCAGCCACTGCTCCAGCAGCAGGGCGGCGGCGGCGCTGTCCAGCCGGCCGCTGCGGTCGCCGTGCAGTCCGTGGCGCTCGCCGGCCGCCCAGCTGCTGGCGTGTTCGTCGACCCAGGCCAGGGGCAGGGGTAGGCCCGCGGCCGCCAGCCCCCGGGCCAGCCGCAGGCCGTAGCGCCGGCACTGCTCCGCCTGGGGAGTGCTGCGCTGGCTGGCATCAAGCGGCAGGCCCAGCACCAGCGCCTGCACGCGCCGCTGGCGCACCAGGGCGCCCAGCTGGTCCAGATCCTC